>NZ_KV810578.1:0-8119 GCF_001812845.1 Corynebacterium sp. HMSC065H09 | reverse complement strand
CGCCGAGCGGACACACTTTTTGCTACTTAACCCGTTCATAGCGTCTTCATGGGTGGGTTCGAATCCTTCTGGGGGCGCAAAAATAACCCGCCTGAACTGGTTTTATACCAGCATCAGGCGGGTTTTTACTTCTTAGTTCTTCTTGTTATCCGCAGGATCCGGGCGCAAGTAACGGTCGACCATGTCGACGACCTCTTCGACAGATTTCTTGTCTAGCGCCGCGTCTTTGCCATCCGGGCGCCACACCAGCACCATCGTCTGAATCAGACGGTAAATGTTGCGCGCAAGCAGATATGGATCGTGCTCGCGAATAGTGCCGTCTTCCTGCCCGTGACGGACACCGGGGAGAATGAACCTCTCCACAATTTCCATCTGCGTTTCGCTCATCTCTCCAGTGAGCACTTCTAATACGCGGTCAGGGTCTGTCTTGACTAGGCCAGGGAAAAAGTCACCTTCGATGATGCGTTGGACGACGATTCGAATACGCAGCAACATACGAGCGCGCGAATCGCCAGGGACATAACGGAGGCCCTCAAGCAGGTGCAGGATTTCGCGGTTGGTCACTTCCGCGAGAAGCTCACCGATATCGGCGTATCGACGATATACGGTCGGACGCGAAACCCCTGCCTTACGAGCAATTTCTGCAATCGAAGTCCTACGCAAGCCCACAGTCATTACGCTTTCGCGCGCAGCGGCAATGATGACATCATCGACGGATGGTTTCTGTGCCGCGGTGGTGCTTTGAGCAGCGTCGCCAACACGCCTCGTCTCATCCATGTAACTATTTCTCCCGTTGGAATCCGAACTCAGAAGTAATTTTATCAGGCAAATAGGTCGATTTAGTTCATGCCCCGTTGCCCAATTCTAAGATCTTTCGTTCCAGTTAATTTCGTTTCCCCCACAATTCGCTCCACAAACCACACGGCAATCCACACGCCCGACCACAGCACAATCCACATCGCTAAGCTGGGCGTAGTCAGCGTGTGCCCACAGCCCAGTCCGGGCACAAAATGAGGCGCACTGCCGAATCATGCCGAATCTCAGCGAAAGGTGAAATCATGGCTCAGCCCGATCCCGATCTCAAGCTCTCCCCTGAGCTCGACCGCATCGTGTGGATTGACTGTGAGATGACGGGCCTCGAACCCGAGCGCCACGTCATTGTCGAAATCGCGGCTCTCGTCACCGATGCCAACCTCAACGTCCTCGGGGAAGGCGTGGACATTGTCGTGCACGCGTCCGAGACCGAATTGGCGCAGATGGACGATTTCGTCACCAAGATGCATGCGAAGTCCGGCCTGGATCAGGAAATTCGCGACAGCAAGACTAATGTCGCCGACGCCGAACAGGCTGTTTTGGACTACATCCGTCAGTGGGTTCCTGAGCCCCGCACCGCTCCGCTGGCAGGCAACTCGATTGCCTCCGACCGCAAGTTCATTCACCGCTACATGCCAGAGCTCGACCAGTACCTGCACTACCGCATGATTGATGTCTCTTCCTTCAAGGAACTGGCCCGCCGCTGGTACCCCCAGGTTCTCAAGGGCGCTCCAGAAAAGGGTCTCGCTCACCGAGCTCTTGCAGATATCAAGGAGTCGATCCGCGAGCTGGACTACTACCGCCGCGCCATGCTTCTGCCCCACCCCGGCCCCGAAGGCGACGCTATTTCTGCCGCAAGCAAGGAATCGACGGAAAAGTACGGTGAGATTCGCGGCTAGCTCGCTTTACGACGACCCAAACCCCACCCTTTCCCAAATTCATCCGGGTTGACCTGCTGTTTTTGTTTCCAGCCCACTGTGGGCTACCATATAGTTCGCTGCAGAGATGAGCTGAGAAAACAGCTCCTTTAATGCGGTAATGGTGACTGTAGTTCAGTTGGTAGAGCACCAGGTTGTGATCCTGGGTGTCGCGGGTTCGAGTCCCGTCAGTCACCCCAAGTAGAACCCTCGGCCAGGTTTTTCCGGGCCGAGGGTTTTTGTGTTTCCGCCCGGCGCGTCGCCGGGGTGGGCCTTTTTGCTGCTAAGTCCCCCCCATAGTCACTACCGAGTAGCCACCAAGCCTGCATCCGCGGACTGCAGCTTGCCGTCAACCATCTCCACGATTCGGTCGGCACCGTGAAGCTGCCCCAGGTCGTGGGTGATGTACAGGGTGGCCACACCCATCTTCCGCGTCACATCCATAATCAGTCGCGTCACCGCCCCTGCACTCTTCTGATCCAAAGCCGCGGTCGGTTCGTCGACTAGCAGCACTTCCGGCTCATTCATCAGTGCGCGCGCAACATTGACGCGTGCCTGCTGACCACCGGAAAGCTGGCTCACGCGACGGTTTCCCAGCCCAGTCAGGCCGACTGCCTCTAGCAGCTCATCCGCGCGCTTCTCCGCTTCACGACGGCCACCCGCCGGCCACCCGAAAACACGGCCCAGTCGCCGCATTGCGATGAGCTGCTGCTTAACCGTCAGCGCTGGCAGAAGATTCGGCTGCTGGAAAACGATGCCGATGTGTTCGCGACGAATCTTGGCAGCATCCGCGCCGCGAGCGCTCAGATCAATGGCCTTCCTTTCCGCACTCTCGTCCGCGCCTGCACCGTTCGCGTCCTGCTTGTTGGAGTACAGCGTGACATGTCCGGTATCGGCACTCTTCAAACAACCTGCGATGGTCAACAGAGTCGACTTGCCGGAACCCGATGGTCCGACCAGTCCCACTACCTCGCCTGCCCGGATCTTCAGCGAGATGTCATCCAAAATGGTGCGTTTGTTGTCGCCATCTTGGACGGTCAGCGAGATGTTCTTTAGAGCGAGTGCCACGGGAGCCTGGTTGTCGATGTAGGTAGTCATTTTGTCCTCAATTCCTCAATTCCTCAGTTGCAGGTTGTGCATGATTAACGCGATGTGAGTGTTCTGTGGGAAGCCGCCGTGCTAGGCCGTACTAACGAGCCACTACGCATTCGCCAATGCGGTGGTCGGATCGACGCGGAATACCGGCACCAGTGCCAGCAGCGCACCAACTACGCCGGTCACGGCCAGAATGAGCCCCGGCACGACGGTCGTGGAAGCATCGACCACAATTGGCATGACGTCGCCGCTCTGCAGAGCCCAGCCCGCCGCTGCAGTCACCGCAACACCGCCGCCGACTCCGATTGCCAGCACGGCCAGGACCTGCGCCAGAGAGTCAGCCACCAGCACGGAGCGGGACGCACCGAGCGCCGAGGAAATGGCCACACCACGCAGTCGTTGAACAGTCCACACTGTGAAGAACGCGCCTACCACCAGCGCAGAAATCACATACAGCATCGAGGTCATCGCGTTCAGCGAGGTCTGCTCGCCCTGATAGGAAGCCGACAGGTTATTGCGCTCGCCGTCGCGCAGAATTGTTCCTTCCGGGACATTCGGCAGCTGCGTCGCAGACTCGTCGACAACCATCGCCGCCGGCACCATCTGCCCCGGCGTCAGGTCTTCCATCACACCGCGCCCGGCATAAATGACCGCTTGGTGATCCAGCCACTTATCCCCCGCCACGCGAGCAACGGTGGTCTCGTGCTCGCCCATCGCGCCAGATAGGGTCAGCGAGTCACCTTCCGCAATGGCGGTTTCACCGACACCGTCGGTGACGGCCACCTGGTCGTCGTTAAGCGAAAAGTCGGAGATGACGGTGACGGGCGTTTCATCGACGCGCGCACGACTGACGTAGACATCGCGGACGTTTGCGCCGTTGTCGCTCGCCCACGTCTGGACGCTCTTTCGCGCCGTCTCGCCGATACTTGACGACGACAGCGACGTGGCCCCCTCCGAGATGACGACGGCGTCGTTTTTGTCGTAGACCTCGTCCAGTGCGGAGACGGACTGGGCGGACAGGCCGGCGGCCAAAGCCGAGAGGAACGTGACCATCACAGCAATCATCCCGACGGTGATGGTGATCAGTGCGGCACGGCCTGGAGCGGCTCGAAGTTCTTTCATTGACTGGTACATACTCATTATGGTCGTGGATTCAAAGGCGGATTTAATCGCCAGGGAGGTTGAACTTCGTCTCCAACTTTCGGTTGATGTTGACAATTCCGGCTTGTCAGCGGTGTTTTGGCAGGTGGAACTGCCCTAAGCTCGAGAGCGTGGATACTCCTGAGACCCTGAATCGCAGCTGGCAATTACTGCGGTTTGCCCTGGATGTTTTGGTGCTGGTGCTGCTGGCGGTATGCGTGGTTCCGGATCCGCAGTGGCGAATCATCACCTATGCGGCGTGCTTTCTAGCGGTGTACATTGCAGGTTCCATTGGGCCGATTGGGCAGGCTCGGCATGGCAACGTAGCCAACGAGGTCGCGCTGACTAAGCCGCGTGGCCTGCTGTTGGGCTGGCTTGTGATTCTGCTGCTGTGCTGGGCGGCGTTGGCGTTTGCAACGCTGGACGCCTCGTTCCTGGTTTTCCCACTGTTTTTCGTAATTTTGCAGGTAACCGGCGGCCTTATGGCCGTAATCATGGTGGCGGCGACAACGGCGACGGCAATTGGCGCCATCGCTATCCATACTCCGCTGACATTTGGTGGTGTCCTCGGCCCCATTCTGGGTGGGACGTTTGTACTCACGGTGGGGCTGGGGTTCCGGCTCCTGCAGAAGGAGACTATCGAAAAGACCAAGGCGCTGGAGGAGCTCTCAGCTGCCCGCGCCCACTCGGAAGCACTGTCCCGTCGTGCCGGTGAGCTGGACGAACGCGCACGCCTCGCAGCCGATATTCATGACACCGTGGCGCAGGGGCTTTCCTCCATCCAGCTGCTGCTGCATTCGGTGGAGTCCCGCATGAAAAGTGCTCCCACTCAGCATGACCAGACCTCGGTGGATTCGCTACAGCTCGCCCGCAAGGTTGCGGCCGACAATCTCGCCGAGACCCGGCGCATCATCGCAGCACTTCAGCCGGCTCCCCTCGAAGGCGCAGACCTATCCGGTGCGTTGGAGAAGGTCTGCTCCTCCACGGTGCTGGGCGATGCTGTCAGCTTCTGCGTCGACGGCACACCCACGCGGCTGCCGGCCACCGTCGAAGCAACCATTATCAGGGTGGCCCAGGCGAGCTTGGCGAACGTCGTCAAGCATGCACACGCCACGCGTTGCCGTGTCACCCTGACCTACCAGCCCGACGAGGTTCTGCTCGACTGCGTCGACAACGGCATCGGCTTCGACCCCACCGCACCAACTAACGACGACAGCGTGGGGATCGCCAACGCGCGCCGACGCGTGGAGAAGCTCGGCGGCACCTTCACCATCGAGTCGGAACCGGGGCGTGGCTGCGGTGTCAGCGTCAGCATCCCGCACGAGCTCGCCTCTTAAAGTCCCGCGCCTGGTATGCAGGTAGGAAACGACCATTCACATCACCCGAGGAGTTAGCCAGGTGACCAAGCCCATCGGAGTCCTCATCGCCGACGATCACCCCATCGTCCGCGCTGGTCTTCGCGCAGTCGTTGAATCGGCGCCGGATATCGTCGTGGTTGGCGAGGCGGCCAGCGGTGACGAGGCGGTCGAGAAGGTGCGCGCATCGCTTGACGACGACTCTTGCGACCACATCGATCTGGTACTCATGGACCTTCGCTTTGGTGAGGCCCCTGGCACTGCTACCCGCGCAGGCGGAGTTGATGCCACCGCAGCCATCCGCGCACTGGCCGGGCGCGGCGCAAAGGCCCCAGAAGTGTTGGTGGTGACCAATTATTCTTCGGACTCCGATGTGCTCGGCGCTGTCACCGCAGGCGCAGTTGGTTATCTGCTGAAGGATGCCGCTCCGGAGGAGCTCATCGATGGTATCCGTCGTGCCGTTCGCGGCGAGACCGTGCTGAACACACAAGTGGCCGGGCGCTTGATGGGTCGGATGCGCAACCCCAGTACAGCACTAACCCCGCGCGAACTCGAAGTGCTCGAGTTGGTCGCGCGGGGTATGTCGAATAGAAAAATTGCAGAACAGCTGGTGCTCACCGAAGCGACTGTGAAATCGCATCTGGTACATATTTTCACCAAGCTAGACGTCAGCTCCCGCACCGCGGCTGTTGCTCGGGCGCAGGAGCTGGGAATGTTGGGTGATTAGGAAACGGACTAACCCGCGTGGCTTAAATGATGGCCTCACTTAGAGGACATGAGCTACCAGGAGCTGGTCTCGTCGGCGTTGCCCTTCTTCCAGGTCTCCCACGGAATGTTCCAGTCACCTAGTCCATCAACACCGGAGAGCGTCTCACCAATCGTATTCTTCACAATCACGATGTCACCGCGCTTAGTGTTGTCCAGGAACCACTTAGCGTTGGCGTCAGTGACGTTGATGCAGCCGTGAGACTGGTTGACGCTGCCCTGTGCCCACGTTGACCACGGTGCACCGTGGACGTAGATACCGGAGTAAGACATCTGCGTTGCATAGTTAACCGGCGTGACGTAGCCACCGTTTTCCAGAGACAGGCCGTAGGTACGAGAGTCCATCACCATGGTCTCGTTGCGATCACCGATGATGTACTGGCCATTCGGAGTCGGGTGAACATTCGACCCCATAGAGATAGGCATGGAGTTTACGACTTCACCGTTCCTCTTAATGACCATGGTCTTCGTCGCGTCATCAGCGATAGCAATGACTTCATCACCGATAGTGAAGCTGGTTTCGGCGGACTCCGCACCGTACATATCGTCACCAAGATCCGTGCCGTAAATATCGGACTTCACGGTAACCTTGGTCCCCGGCTTCCAGTACTCCTTTGGACGCCAGCGCACCTCACTGTTATTCAGCCAGTAGAAAGCGCCTTCCACCTTAGGCTCGGTGGTCACCTTAATTGCTTCCTCAGCAGCCTTGCGGTCCGAAATACTCGCGCTGAACTTCACAGCAATAGTCTGACCGACACCCACGGTGGAACCATCCAGCGGGGACAGGTAACCATTTACCTGAGAAGTCGGCTCGACGGTGGTGAAAGAAGTAGCCAGCTTTTCTGTGCCCGAGGTGGCGTTAATCTCATAGGTCTTTGAGTAGCCCAGGGGTTCTGCAGTGGTCCACTTGGTACCACTGGAGTCGAGCTTGCCCTTGACCTCTTTGCCCTCAGGGTTGGTCATAACAACCTTGTCCAGGTGATGTCCCTCTTCCACCTGAACCGAAATCGGGTCAACCACCGAAACATCGGTGGCGTCGTCCTTCACACTGGCGACAAGACCAACGTCTGGCTTCTCCGCCTCTTGCTGCTCGGCATTATCTCCGCCGACGGTACAAGCAGCTAGCGAGATGGTGGTCGCAAATGTCACCACCGCCATCGACAGGCGCTTAAAAGATTGCCGCATGATCGTGCTTCACTCCAACAGTGCAATTATTAAGTAGTAAGTCCCGGGGACACACTGCGACACACAGCGGAGTCCTGCTACAGCCCCTGGTGCGCCCTCGAAAAAGGTCAGACTGCCCTGCAGCGGCACTAGCCACCGATAAAACGCTCGCCCTAACTGAAAAGCCTTATTGACTGCCCAATCGCAGTCATCAACCCCTCACAGGGCGCAGCACGCAAAGTAGCCCAACGGTTCCTACAGTTAACCCTCTGGAAAATTGCTGTGCAACCCCAAAAAAACCGGGGCACTTCAACCGACCTGGGAAAACAGCGCCCCCTTGAAGCTGCGTTACCGAAAAGTAATCAGTTCGCTATTCAAAAGTGCCACCGGACGCTACCGAGCGTTACTGAACACTGCCGAACGTAACCGAACGCCACTGGGGCATCTACGCACGCTCCGACGTTGATGCCTTTGATACAGGCCCTACCCCACTTTGAGGATTTCCAAACTTTTTTTGAACTTTTTTCAAACGGTTGCGCAAAACCTTTCAAAAAACATGCAAAAACATCAATTCAAAAACAGCATCTGACCAGCCGATTTTACAAACAATCAGAAACCTGGTTATATATCTTCTCGTTGCCGGCGAGGAGCTCACACAGAGAGCACCAAGCAGGAAACAGTAAGCGCCATTAGCTCAACTGGCAGAGCAGCTGACTCTTAATCAGCGGGTTCGGGGTTCGAGTCCCTGATGGCGCACAATACAGACCGGGAAGGTAGAAATACCCTCCCGGTCTTTTTGTTGCACAACAAGCGCAGGTGCGGGTTAAACGACAAAATGGGGTTAAGTAAAGAAAAGTGTGTCTTTTCCGG
>NZ_KV810577.1:0-142651 GCF_001812845.1 Corynebacterium sp. HMSC065H09 | reverse complement strand
GCATGCGGACACACTTTTCTTTACTTAACCCTCTTTTTCACGCACTTTCACGTACTTTCACGGGTATTTTGCACCAAAAATGAGCCAAAAAAGAGCCACGTATTGCCTGCTGAATCCTGCGTTAACTCCTGGGTGAATCTGTTTTTGGGCATAAGAAAACCCCGCCACTACCGATTGAGTGAACGGGGCAGTGCCATGGCGGGGACTCGCACCCCGCGAATGTGGCTACTCCATGGCTTTTGAGTCCGTTGATTTCAACAGGCGAGCATACGCTCTGAAAACTTCTTCATCGCCATCGACGTACTCGGACATCCCACTCAACAAAGCTTGCCGCTGCTCTTCTATGATGGAGACTCAAAACTCAGCGATGTCTTCTGCAAGATAGGTGGCTGCGTCTGCGTAGCGGCGCAGTGTCGCGGTTACTTCTGATTTGCCGCCGCGGTCGCCGATACGGGCGCGGTTGATAAACGGCACGATCTGTACCGCGCCGAAGTTGTGCTGCAGACACTCGCTCAACTGCCCGGTCACGCATTAAAACGGCCAAGACGATTTCCGCTTCACCAACAGCCGTTCAGTGTGCAGCAAATGCATTCTGGTGAAGCGGAAGCCGTCCTTTTGCAGCAGGCATCCAACTGGACTCTGGCCAATTGGCGTCATCAACAAACGAAGCCCGCTGCTACAGGTTATCCACCGCGTACTGAGCTTCCTCCGGAGTAAACTGCTCGCCGTATTCCGACGTCAGCTGCTCGTAAACAGCATCCGGGGACATTGCCATCGAATCCTGATAGATTCTCGCCTTTTCCAGTGCGTTCTTATTCCAGTCCGCTTCAAGGTTATCCATTGCATACTGGGCTGCCTCCGGTGAGAACTTCTCGCCATACTCCGAGGTCAGCTGATCATAAATACCGGCCTTCGACATGTGCATGCGATTCGCGTAAATCTCTGCCTTGCGGAGAGCATTCTTGTATTCGGTCGGGACCTTCTCATCCTGCTTTTGCTGCTCCCCCGTCTGACCTTGCTGCTCATCTACACCTGCCTCGGAAGACTCAGCGAAATCGGCATTCTCAACAGTCCCAGAATCAGCCGCAACGGCAGTCTCCGAACCAAAGAGAGATGCAGCTTCAGAATCGGAACCCGACTCAGTGTCACCGCCACCAGTCAAGCTGGCCGCCACAGCGAGGACCACGACAGCGCCCGCGGCAATACCACCCCATTTGAAGCAGCCACCCTTCTTCTTTTCTTTCGGAGCCGGAGGCATCTGCCCCGCTGCCGACGGACCCTGCGGGTAGGGCTGCTGGCCGAGCGGATCCTGCGGGCTGTGCTGGTAGGACTGCTGCCCCAGCGAATCCTGCGGATTCTGGGAGCCGTACGGATTCTGGGAGCCATACGGGTTCTGTGGACTCTGCGGGTTCTGGGGGAAAGTGGAATCGGACATCGTAAGAAGCCTCCTGCGTAGAAGTTGCAATAAACGAACAGCTCTCTGTCGTCAGTTGGAACTATCCCAGGAACTCCGGATTCAACTTTCCGCACTACACAAATATTTTCGATTCGCGAACCATAAGGCACCACTGAAGGTAAGAAAAAACCAGGCCTCTACCCCATAGAACAGGGCTTGGAACTGGTTAATCTCTTTAAAAACTAACCTTCAACCCCGGCCAGCGCTTACTCAATATCGGCAAATAATATCGCCAACATTTTCCAAACCAATAGAAGGCCAAAAGCGGCCAAGGCATGGAGCCCCTCCAACGACAGCCGCCCATATGGAACCCGACAGCACATAGACACCCCACCGAAGGCACTTCCTAACAAAGATGCTTCCGAGCAAGCTCGATGCACACCTTCATCACAAACGACGCAGCTGAGTAGCCCTTAACACAAACGATGCCATGGCAGGACTCGTCGAACTCGGCAAAAGCCGGGGTTCCGGCATCACGCCCGCGGCCGCCAGCCCCACGACACTTCCCAAATCCCCGCTCCCCCAACCGCAAAGATTTTATTTTCCACCCCACTGTCCATATAATGAGATACCAATCCCGTATAGCAAGACTGGTTTAGTTTTTACGCACACCACTACGTATCACCTGCCAAGCTTTGCTCCCGGCTTTACGCACTGCCCACCAGCAGCTCACGCCGCGGTCGAGTTTTCTCAAAGTACAAAGTACTCAGTACTCAACACGTTTTGGACTGTCATCATGCCTGCTGCGAATTCCCCCTCTAGCTCCTCCGCCCACACTGCGAACGCGAACTCCGCTAAGACGCCACTTCACGCAGTACCGGAGGACACCGCCCCCACAGATCCGTCGACCATCACCGATGCGGAAATCTTTGAGGCACACCGAGGCGGCAAGCTCCGCTCCCACTCCACCATGAAGCTCGAGACAATTCGCGACCTCTCCATCGGCTACACCCCAGGTGTCGCTCGCGTCTGTGAGGCCATCCACGAAGATCCGGCTCTGGCCCGCACCTACACCTGGACCGGCCAGAACGTCGCAGTGGTTTCCGACGGCACCGCCGTGCTTGGCCTTGGCGACATCGGGCCCAAGGCCGCGCTACCGGTGATGGAAGGAAAAGCCCAGCTCTTCGAGCAGTTCGCCGGCATCTCCGCTGTGCCAATCGTCCTGGATACCCTCAATACAGAGGAAATCATCCAGACGGTCAAGGCGCTGGCGCCGTCGTTTGGCGGAGTGAACCTCGAAGACATCTCCGCGCCTCGCTGCTTCGAGATCGAGCAGCGTCTCGACCAAGAGCTCGACATCCCCATCTTCCACGACGACCAGCACGGCACCGCCATCGTCATCGCCGCCGGCCTGATCAACGCCTGCAAGCTGACCGGCCGCAGCTTCCAGGATCTCCGCGTAGTCATCTCCGGCGCTGGTGCCGCTGGTGTCGCTGCGACGAAGATGCTGCTGTCCGCTGGCGTGTCCGACATCGTCGTCGTCGATTCGCGCGGCATCATCCACCCGGACCGCGAGCCGCTGAGCGACATCAAGCAGTGGGTCGCCGGCATGACCAACCCACGCGGCATCACCGGGTCGATCAACGATGCGCTTGTCGACGCTAACGTTTTCATCGGCGTCTCTGCCGGCCGTATCGGCGAGGATGCGATTAGCCAAATGGCCGCTGACCCGATTCTGTTCTCGCTGGCCAACCCGATTCCGGAGATTCCGATGGAAGTCGCCCGCAAGTACGGAGCCGTCGTGGCCACTGGCCGCTCGGATCATCCGAACCAGATTAATAATGTGCTGGCCTTCCCGGGTCTGTTCCGTGGCGCACTGGAGGCGGGTGCCAAACGGATCACCGAGGCCATGAAGCTGGCTGCTACTCAGGCCATTGCAAATATTGGCGTAGAAGACCTGAGTGCCGACCGCATTATCCCGTCGGCGCTGGATTCGCGCGTCATGCCGGCCGTGGCGAAGGCTGTCCGCGATGCTGCGCTGAGCGACCCGGCCTCCGGCGCGGTCGGCCCGCTCGACGTCACTGGCAATGGCTTTGCTGCAGCTGAAGCGAACTAGAAAACCCGCGCTGACTATCCCTCGGGAAGTCTGAAAAGTGTGCGGTTTTCCTGCACCAGCCTAAGACGCAGCTGAATAGGGGTACCGAATTTAAGGTATTCCTGCGCCTAGGTAACATATTCAGATATGAAAAGACCCATCGCATTGGCGGCTGCCACGCTGACTGCGACCTTGTTCTTAGGGCTTACAGGCTGCGTCACCAATGACGAAAGCGGTAACCCCGAGGGCTGGTCAGAGATCAAACCGGCAGCGGTCCCCGAACTGGCGAAACAGGTCCCAGCAGATCTTCGTAAGCGCGAAGTATTGCGCATCGGCACCAACCCAACATTCGCCCCGGCAGAGTTTAAGGATTCCGCCGGTTCCATCATCGGATTCGACATTGACCTCATGCGGGCCATGGCCAGCGTCCTGGATCTGCGGCTGGAAATCCAAGAACAGGATTTCGCACTGATTCTGCCGGCCCTGTCGGCCGGCGCAGTTGATGTTGGTGCCTCCGGCTTCACCTCAAACGAGGAGCGCCGCAAGACCTACGACTTCGTCGACTACCTGGATACCGGCCTGCAGTGGGCACGTCGCCCGGGCAGCGACGCCAGCTCCGACAACTACTGTGGCAAAACTGTCGCTGTTCAGCGCAATACCGTCGCTGACATGGAGGACCTGCCGGTAAAGAATCAGGATTGTCTGGATCGCGGTTTGCCACCAATTAACAAATTGGCCTACCAGGATGCTGGTACCGCAGCTACCACCGTGGTGCTGGGGCGTGCTGACGCGCTGGCAGCTGACTCACCAGTCAGTGCCTACGCGGTCAATCGTTCTGAGGGCAAACTCGAACTTGCCGGAGATATCTACGATGGTGCCCCGTTCGGCTTCGCTATTCCGAAGGATTCAGAACTTGGCCCAGTGCTGCAGCAGGCACTGCAGTACCTCATCGACAACGGCCAGTACAAGCAAATCCTGACCACATGGGGTTTGGAAGACGGTGCTTTGGAACGCGCCACTATTAACGGAGAGGAACTTTAAGTGAGCGACTCATCTGCGTCTGGCGCCCGCTACGAGGCCACACAGGCGGAACTCAACGAAGAAATTAAGGCCAAACCGCTGCCGCACCCGGGTCGCTGGATCACCGCAGCAGTGCTGCTGGTGCTCTTCCTGTGGTTCATCATCGGTGCCGCCCGCAACGAGGCCTACCACTGGGATGTTTACTTCCAGTACCTGTTCGACACACGAATCGCCGCTGCCGCTGGCTGGACCATTGCACTGACGGTCTTGGCCATGCTCATCGGTATCGTCGGCGGTGCTATCGTCGCCGTACTCCGCATGTCGGACAACCCCGTGCTGTCCACTGTTGCTTGGTTCTACCTGTGGGTTTTCCGAGGAACTCCGGTCTACGTGCAGCTGGTCTTTTGGGGTCTCCTCGGCACTATCTACTCGACGGTTGACCTGGGTGTTACCGAGGTTGATCTCAGCACCGTCCTGTCCAACACCTTTGTGTTGGCGTTCGTCGGTCTCGGCTTGAATGAGTCCGCGTACATGGCTGAAATTGTCCGTGCCGGCATCCAGGCTGTCCCGGAGGGCCAGACCGAAGCATCGAAGGCACTGGGTATGAGCTGGTGGCAGACTGTCCGCCGCACCATCTTGCCACAGGCTATGCGCATCATCATCCCGCCGACGGGCAACGAGTTCATCTCCCTGCTGAAGACCACTTCGCTGGTCATCGCAGTGCCGTTCTCGCTGGAACTCTACGGCCGCTCCACGGA
This sequence comes from Corynebacterium sp. HMSC065H09, assembly GCF_001812845.1. Taxonomy (NCBI): domain Bacteria; kingdom Bacillati; phylum Actinomycetota; class Actinomycetes; order Mycobacteriales; family Corynebacteriaceae; genus Corynebacterium; species Corynebacterium sp. HMSC065H09. The sequence continues at coordinate 137,382 of NZ_KV810577.1, read as the reverse complement.
CATCGCCAATGCGCTGTTCCTGCCGGTGCCGATGCTGCTTGTCGCCGCCACCTGGTACTTGGTCATCACATCAATTCTGATGGTCGGACAGTTCTACCTTGAGCGCTACTTCGCCCGCGGCGCTACCCGTCAGCTCACCGCCCGCCAGCTGGCCGCGCTTGCCGACGCCGAAGGTGTGCCGCTTGCAAATGCTCGCGTTGTCGATAAGGACGAAGAGCACTTCTACCGAGAGGATCCGCAGTAAATGACTACCAAAGATTTGATGGTTGAGGCGCAAAAGGTTCGGAAGAACTTCGGCCGTCTCGAGGTCCTCAAGGGCATCGACCTGGAAGTTCCACGCGGTACGGTTACTTGCCTCATTGGTCCTTCGGGCTCCGGTAAGTCCACGCTGCTGCGCTGTATCAACCACCTGGAGAAGGTCAATGCCGGCCGTCTCTACGTCGACGGTTCCCTGATTGGCTACCGCGAAAAGAACGGCAGCCTCTACGAGATTTCCGCCGCAGAAGCTGCCCGTCAGCGTCGCGATATCGGTATGGTTTTCCAGAACTTCAATCTGTTCCCGCACCGCACGGTGCTGGGAAATATCACCGAGGCACCGGTGCTGGTAAAGGGTGTCTCTCAGGAGCAGGCTGAAAAGCGTGCCATGGAGCTGCTGGAGACTGTTGGTCTGGCGCACAAGGCCGATGCCTACCCTGTTCAGCTCTCGGGCGGTCAGCAACAGCGTGTTGCCATTGCTCGAGCCCTGGCCATGGAGCCGAAGCTAATGCTCTTCGATGAGCCGACTTCCGCTCTTGACCCCGAGCTCGTCGGTGAGGTTCTCAACGTCATGCGTGGTCTGGCCGATAAGGGCATGACCATGGTCGTCGTGACGCACGAGATGGGCTTTGCCCGTGAAGTCGCCGACCAGGTCGTGTTTATGGCTGACGGCGTGGTCGTGGAAAAGGGCACCCCGGATGAGGTGCTGGGTAATCCGCAGCACGAGCGCACCCGCAACTTCCTGTCTTCGCTGTTGAAGTAACAGCAAGGAGAGGCTGGCAAGCGGAACAGCAAGCCTAAGCGCCAAAAGTTGCGGAGATTCCACGAAACATAGTGACTGCCGCGCCGGTAGTCGCCAGAATGACCGCGAGCTTTCGGGCTTGCACAATGGGCACTCGTCGAGAAACGCGGGTGCCCAAAAATATACCCACAATCATGGCAATCAAACACAGCGGCCAGAGCACAACCGGTGTGGTGGCGAAGACAGATACGTCACCGCTGACTTCCTTGAACAGCAAGGACAACGCGCCGGAAACAAAGAAGAGCGGTTGCAGGGTGGCCGCAAAGGTCTGCGCTGGCCAACGGGAAGCCTGCGCGTAAACGGTAATGGCAGGTCCTGCAATGCCGGCCAGGGTATTCATAAAACCGCCGGCAACACCAGAGGCGACGGCGTACTGTGGGCCGTCGACACGCATGCGCTGAGGCATAAACGATGTCACCAGCAGCGCGAGTAGCACGAGCCCACCGACCAACACCTGGAGCGGCCCACTGGGCGTGTTGTGAACCACCCAGGCGCCTGGCAGCGCACCTAAGGCCATCACCGGGCCAATCAGCCAGAACTTCTTCCAATCGACGTTCTCTCGCACCGAGATGGTCTGCATGATCGCATTGACCGATGCGAGCACGTTAATAATCAAAATTCCTGCTACGGGACCTGCAACCAGTGAGAGGACCGGACCTCCCAACAGTCCGAGTCCCATACCGGCTATTCGCTGCATCAGAGCCCCGATGAAAATCGTTGCCACGATAAAGACAAAAGCCCACACTGATAACTCCATAGGAGGGAGTTTACAGCGTGGGCTTTTTGGCTTTTCGACGGGCGGGGTCGCCGAGGATCCGTCGTAAAGCGGAAACGTTAGCAGACTAGATGACGCCCTGAGCCAGCATTGCGTTAGCGACCTTCTTGAAGCCTGCGATGTTGGCACCGAGCACGTAGTTACCCTCGTGATCGTACTCAGCGGCGGTGGTTTCGCAGTTCTTGAAGATGTTGGTCATGATGCGCTTCAGGCGCTCATCGGTGTAGGAGAAGGACCAGGAATCGCGGGTAGCGTTCTGCTGCATCTCCAGAGCGGAGGTAGCAACACCACCGGCATTGGCAGCCTTGCCCGGCGCAAAGTGGACACCGTTGGCCTTGAAGACCTCGATAGCCTCCGGGGTGGACGGCATGTTTGCGCCCTCAGCAACGAAGCGGCAGCCGTTGTCGACCAGCAGCTTGGCGGACTCGCCATTGAGCTCATTCTGAGTTGCACACGGCAGTGCGACATCAGCCTTGAGCTCCCAGATGTTGCCACCCTCGTGGAACTCAGCGCCCTCAGCCTCAGCGACGTACTCGGAGACGCGAGCACGACGAACTTCCTTGATTTCCTTCAGCAGCTCGACGTCGACACCGTTCGGGGTGGAGACGTAACCGGAAGAGTCAGAGAAACCGACGACGGTAGCGCCGAGCTCCTGAGCCTTCTTAATGGCGTAGATGGCGACGTTACCGGAACCGGAAACGATGACCTTGGCACCGTTGATGTCAGCACCGTTGGCCTTCATCATCTCTTCAGTGAAGTAGACACAGCCGTAACCGGTGGCCTCGGTACGAACCAGGGAACCGCCCCAGGTCAGGCCCTTACCGGTGAGAACGCCGGACTCGTGCTGGTTGGCCATACGGCGGTACTGACCGAACAGGTAGCCAATCTCGCGGCCACCGACGCCGATGTCACCGGCCGGGACGTCACGGTACTCACCGATGTGGCGGTGCAGCTCAGTCATGAACGACTGGCAGAAGCGCATGATTTCCAGCTCGGACTTGCCCTTCGGATCAAAGTCGGAGCCACCCTTGCCGCCACCGATCGGCAGGCCGGTCAGGGAGTTCTTGAAGATCTGCTCGAAGCCCAGGAACTTAATGATGCCGAGGTTCACGCTCGGGTGGAAGCGCAGACCGCCCTTGTACGGGCCCAGCACAGAGTTGAACTGAACACGGAAGCCACGGTTGACCTGGACCTGCCCCTGGTCATCGACCCACGGCACGCGGAAAATAATCTGACGCTCCGGCTCACACAGACGCTGAACCAAGCCGTAGTCACCATAGTGCGGGTCCTTTTCCAGGACGACCTTCAGCGACTCCAGAACTTCTGCCACTGCCTGGTGGAACTCCGGCTCACCGGCGTTTCGGGTGAGAATCTGGTCATAGAGTCCCGAAACCTTCTGCTCGATATTCAAAATAAACCTCTCTGCGAAACCATTATGGCGCCCACGAAGAACAAACCGTCAGCGGTTGTAGACCACTTCCCGGTTGCCGTAACTCGGTGGCACAGGTTGTGTGCACAAGGACTGGGCAACTGTAGATATTGAAGCGGACATAATTATACAACGGCATATTGCTGGGAAAACTCGTAGCGATTTGCGCTACACCCGTTGGCCAAGCCAATCACTGACTCTGTGGAGGCTTACACTTTTCACGAATTAGGTAGGAAATTACCTAAATACGGCAACATTCCAGGGATACGTCGCAACAGATTCGAGCATTTCGTCGAACTCACGCAGCACTGGGTCCGGGGGCAATTCTGCACGCGGAGTCAGTAGCTCAGAGAGGTCCATAGCGAGTTCATTGAGAGAACCACCGTGCTGATCGAAGCTCAAGAGATAACGGAATACCTTCCTATCCCCCAACGGCTCCTTCGGGTTCTCACGCTCCCACTGCTCCACCAACTGCGCGTCCGTGTCCGCCGACGCCACCGAAACATCCACGTCACTAACTCGCCCGGCGCGGTCAAACTCACTCAACTTGGTACGAAATGCCTCGGCCAGCGCCTCCGATTCGGTCGGCTTCACCAGGCAGTGAAAAACAATCTTCGACATAACTTCACAGGCTAAGCCACGCGAGACGGCCAGACAATAGCTAACCGTCGTCAAGCCCTTGTCCCCCCTACGTTGGCGCGCCGACCGCCAGCAAAGACGTAGTGTTGGACTTATGCAGGCTTTCAGCAATCCCCTCATCACGCTTGCCGACGGCACGGTGAAGCAAGTCAATCCTTTTTCCGGTACCCAGGTGTGGACAGTCCCAGGTCGTGGCAATCGGCCGTTAGGAATTAAGCACACGGATCCGCAGCCATTGAGCGAGGAGGATTTTGGATCCCGCGACTCCTTTGGCTGGAACAACCTGCTGCAAACCCCGCCGGAGAAGGCCCGCGTTGTCCTCGACGAATCGGTATTCGGCGGCTACAGCACGGTGACCGGAGTACTGCCCGACCAGCTCTTCGACACCACTGCGGAGTTCCGCCGCGTGCCCAACCTGTTCGAGATCGTCTCCTATGACTATTGGTCGGAAAACTACGGCTTCGAGCCCGACCGCGAAACTCAGCAACGCATGGAGGCCTACCTCGATGACCCGAAGGGCCGCGAGCACGTGCTCAACATCATTCGCACGCGCTACCGCGCCGCTGGACGCAGTGAAGAGGAAATCAGCGCGCTTTCCGACGAGGAATTGCTGCGCCGCGCCCCAAGCTATTTCGCCGGCGGCCACGATGTGATTGTTGCCCGTCGCCACTTTGTCGACGCCGCTACCCACGATAACCAGCTGGCTTCTTCTGGCACATTGAGCGTTGCCGAGCACCGCGCACTCATTGCGTTTACCGTCGAGTCGATTGCTGACCTGTACCGACGGAACCGCTACGTGCGTTATGTGGCCGCTTTCCAAAACTGGCTGAAACCGGCAGGCGCAAGCTTCGATCACTTGCACAAGCAGCTTGTGGCCATCGATGAGCACGGCGAGCAGCTCAAGCGCGAAGTGCAGGCGGTGCGCAAGAACCCGAATATCTACAACGAATACGCAGTGGACTATGCGGCCCGCCACAACCTGGTTATTGCGGAAAACGAGCACGCGGTGGCTTTCGCAGGATTCGGACACCGCTACCCGACGCTGGAGATCTTCTCGAAGTCGGATGTCTGCGAACCGTGGCTGCAAACCCGGGCTGAGATAGACGCAATGTCGGACCTGATTCACGCATGTCATGCCGCTGCCGGGCCCACCATTCCGTGTAACGAGGAATGGCACCACCGCCCTGTCGATTTGGATGCCCGCATGCCGTGGCGCGTAATGATTAAGTGGCGCACCTCGAACTTGGCCGGCTTTGAGGGTGGCACCAAGATTTATCTGAACACCATCTCCCCATGGGATTTGCGCGACCGCGTTGTCCCGGAGATGTACCGTTTACGGGAGACCGGAAAGATCTCGGACAGCATCCACATTGCGACCGAGTGCCAGTGCCAGCCCAACTCGCTGAAATACAACCCGCTCGTTGAAGACGGGCCGCGGCTGTAGTTCTCTGGCACAGAGTAGAGAGAAGTTAGGAGTCTTAAACCAGGTGAGCAACAATGAAGCACGACTGAGCCGCATTCGCGACCTCATCGCCGCCCATCGAGTGCCATTGGACCGGCAGTGGGAAATCTACCGCTACCTGCACCAGCACCCGGAGCTATCTCAGGCGGAGGAGAAAACTGCCGCGTATCTGGCCGGTGCTCTTCGCGACATGGGCACTTACACAGTGCATGAGGGAATCGGTGGTCACGGCCTCGTTGGTGTCATGGAAAATGGCCCCGGCCCTACCGTGCTGTTCCGCGCTGATATCGATGCGCTTCCCGTTTTCGAGGAAACAGGTGTGGACTTCGCTTCCTCTGCTACCGGTACCGCCCGCGATGGTTCTGCCACCGCCGTCATGCACGCCTGTGGCCATGACATGCACATGACGGCCGGTCTTGGTCTGGCTAGCCTGATGGCAGCAACTAAGTCTGAGTGGTCGGGTACTTACATTGCCCTGTTCCAGCCCGCCGAGGAACTGGCCTGCGGTGCACAGGCCATGATTGACGACGGCCTGGCAGACCTCATCCCCACCCCAGATGTGTGCTTCGGCCAGCACATTGTTCCCGGCCCCGCAGGTCAGGTAATGACCATGCCCGGCCCGGCACTTGCTGGTTGTGACACTATTAGCATCACGCTGACAGGTCGCTCCGCACATGGGTCTATGCCGCACAACGCCATTGACCCGACATACTTGGCTGCCGCAGTCGTTCTGCGCTTGCAAGGAATTGTAGGGCGCGAGATTCCTCCCCACGAGTTTGGTGTTTTGTCCGTCGGCACGCTGCAGTCCGGCAATTCGAATAACACAATCCCTGGCCAGGCCAAGATTGTGCTGAACATTCGCTACTACTCCAACGATGTGCGCGCGAAGCTCATTGCGGGCATTGAGCGCGTTGTTCGTGGCGAATGCCTGGCTTCCGGCACTGAGGTTGAGCCTGTGATTGAGTACTCCGATCACGGCGAAGTCACTGACAATGATCCGGAGGCGTTTGCCACGATTCGCCCGGTCATGGACGCTGTGCTCGGCGACGATTCCACCGACGCTGTGCCGTGGACCGCATCGGAGGACTTCTCAGACCTGCCGCGTGGACTGAACTGCCCATATGTCTACTGGACCGTTGGCGCCACACCTCGGGATACGTGGGAAGCCGCCGTTGCTGCCGACCGCGTGGTCGAAGACGTACCGTCGAACCACATGCCGACATTCCTCCCGGATTTCAAGCCGACGGCTACCTCCGCAACTTCTGCCGCCGCTGCCGCCGTGCTGTCCTACTTGGCAAAGTAAGGGTCGTTTGCCGGCCGCATTCCACCGCGCACCGCGCAAAGATCCTCACCGAACAGCCCAACAGCCCAGGTCGAAAGGCTCTTACAAAAAGCCGGTAAGCCCCAAAAGGACTTACCGGCTTTTTCAAACGCGCCAAAGAGCTAGCGTGCGTCCTCGCCAATGACGTGGACGTGAATCATATTGGTATTGCCCTCATTTCCTGGAGGGGTACCAGCAACAACGACCAGCGTGTCACCAGCGTTGTAGTTTTCCATGGTCAAGAGCTGCTCATCGATGACCTGCATGATCTCATCCGTGCTGTTAACCTCGCGCACCAAGAAGGTCTCCGCGCCCCACGTCAGCGCAAGCTGCGAACGAACCTGCTGATTCGGAGTGAATACCAGCAGCGGCAGGCGAGAGTGCAAGCGTGCCACACGGCGAGCGGTATCACCCGAGGTGGTGAAAGCAACCATAGCGCGGGCATTCAAGCGCTCACCGATATCGCGAGCTGCGTAGGAAATCACACCACGCTTCGTGCGAGGCATGTGGGTCAGCGCAGGAACTTCCCCCTCGCGCTCAGCGGCGGTGACGATGCGAGCCATGGTCTTAACCGTGGACTGCGGGTACTTACCAACCGAGGTCTCACCCGAGAGCATCACGGCATCTGCGCCATCGAGCACAGCGTTGGCCACGTCGGAGGCCTCCGCACGAGTCGGGCGCGAGTTCGAAATCATGGAGTCGAGCATCTGGGTGGCGACGATGACCGGCTTGGCGTTCTCGCGGGCAATCTGAATAGCGCGCTTCTGAACCAGCGGAACATCTTCCAACGGCACCTCAACACCAAGGTCACCACGGGCGACCATCACGGCATCGAAGGCCAGGATGATGGCCTCGAGAGACTCGACTGCCTCTGGCTTCTCCAGCTTGGCGATAATCGGGACACGACGGCCAACCTCATCCATGACCGCATGGACCAGTTCGACGTCGGAAGGCGAACGGACGAAGGACAGCGCGATGAAGTCGACTCCCAGCTTCAGAGCGAAGCGCAGGTCGGCGATATCCTTCTCTGACAGAGCCGGCACCGAGATGTTCATCCCCGGCAGGGAAACACCCTTGTTGTTCGAGACCGGACCGCCCTCGATGACACGGCACACCACATCGTTGCCATCTACCTCGATGCACTCCAGGCCCACCTTGCCGTCGTCGACAAGCAGGCGATCGCCCGGACGGGCATCGTCAGCGAGATTCTTGTACGTGGTGGAGACGCGGTCGTGCGTGCCTTCGACATCGTCGACGGTGATGCGGACAATCTCGCCGTCAGCCCAATACGTCGAGCCTTCCTTAAAACGACCGAGGCGAATCTTTGGTCCCTGCAAGTCGGCGAGAATACCGACGGCATGTCCCGTAGCGTCGGATGCTTCACGCACCCAGTGGTAGTTCTGAGCGTGGTCCTCATGCTCACCGTGAGAGAAATTCAGGCGGGCAACATCCATGCCGGCGTTGACCAGCCCGGTAATCCCCTCCAGCGAAGCAACTGCTGGACCGAGGGTACATACAATCTTCGTTCGTCTAAGCACGGCCTCCAGCCTAGTCCCTTAACGGGCTATGCGTCAGTTGGAAGCACTGTGAGCTTCAGCAGCCTCGCGCTCTCCCCTGACTTCAGCTGCGGTTTCGCGGCTCTTGGCCCGCAGAATCCACAAAGCAATGACAGCGCAGAAAAAGACCACGAGCGACGTGATGTTATTAATACGCACACCGAATATCAGCGTTGCGTCATCGACGCGCATGAGTTCAATGAAGAAACGCCCCAAAGTGTAGGCCGCGACATAGAGCGCAAAGACGCGCCCGCCGCCCATCTTGAACTTTCGGTCCGCCCACACAATGACCAGACAGGCGAGGACGTTCCACACCATCTCGTAGAGAAACGTTGGATGCACCACGGCCAGCACTTCGCCTGTCGACGTTCCGGTGACAGGGGTAACCCGACCAAACTCATCAACTCGTTGGTAAATTTCCAGACCCCACGGAAGTGACGTTGGGCCACCGTAGAGTTCCTGGTTGAACCAATTGCCCAGACGCCCAATGGCCTGTCCAAGGATGATTGCGGGTGCGGCCGCGTCAAGAACTGGCGCAAACGGCACCTTCCGCCACTTAGCAACCGCCCACGCGGCTAGCACTCCCAGCGCCACCGCGCCCCAGATGCCGAGACCACCATTGGTGATTTTCAGTGCATCGGCGGGATTGGCGCCGGGGCCGAAGTACTTCTCCCAGTCGGTGGCGACGTGGTAGAGACGGCCGCCGATAATGCCCGCAGGAATAACCGCAATGGCAATGTCGAGGACTAACTCCGGGTCTCCACCCCTGGCCGCGTAGCGGCGCTGCATCCAGTAAATGCCGACGAGTACGCCAATCAAGATGGAAATCGCGTAACCACGCAGTGGTAACGGCCCTAACTGCCACACCCCCTGCGGCGGAGAGGGAATGTTGGCCAGATACGTCGTTGCAGTCTCAGCAAGAACAAGGGTGGAACTCATAAATGCGCTAGCTCTCTCCTCGTACGCCCGCGGCGAGTTCGCGGGCGAGCGTTACCAGGTCATCGGTGCTCTTCATCGCGGCCTTGATCAGTGCCGAGCCAACGATTACGCCATCTGCAAACTCGGCAATCTCCGCGGCCTGTTCCCCATTGGAGACACCCAAACCGACGCACACCGGTGTATCGGTGACCTCGCGAGTGCGGGCAACCAACTTGCCGGCGGCCGAGTCGACGCTGGCCTGGGCACCTGTGACACCCATGTGGCTGGTGGCGTAAACGAAGCCGGTCGACGCGGTGGCAGTTAGCTGCAGACGCTCATTGGTCGATGACGGGGCCACCAGCATGATGTTGGATAGACCATTGGCCTCTGCCGCACGCTGCCATTGGCCGGCCTCCTCGGGGATAAGATCCGGGATGATGGTGCCACGACCACCAGCGGCGGCCAAGTCCTTGGCGAAACGCTCCGGACCATACTGGAGAATCGGATTCCAGTAGCTCATGACCACACAGGTACCGCCGTACTCGGTGACTTCGCGAACCACGCGCATAATCTCACGGGTGCGGAAGCCCGCATCCAGAGCCACGTTGGCAGCATCCTGAATGGTTGGGCCATCCATCATCGGGTCGGAGAAAGGCAGGCCGACCTCGATGATGTCGGCGCCAGCGTCGACAATCGCCTTGATGTTCTCAATCGACTTATCGGTGGTCGGGAAACCCGCTGGGTAGTAGCCGATGAATGCTGCGCGGTTTTCCTCACGGACCTTGTCAAAGACGTCACTCAGACTCATTTAGGACTCCTCCATCAGATCAAACCACTTAGCAGCGGTGTCGACATCCTTGTCACCGCGACCGGAAACATTGACAATAATCAGCGGCTTACGGCCCAGCTCTTCATTCAGATCATCGCTGATGAGTCGGGCGGCAGCCACCGCGTGTGCGGACTCGATAGCGGGCAGGATGCCCTCCATCCGAGTCAGGTCCTGGAATGCCTGCATCGCCTGGGTATCGGTCACCGGCAGGTAGGACGCGCGTTCAATATCGGCCAGGTACGAGTGCTCCGGGCCCACGCCCGGGTAATCCAGACCCGCGGAAATCGAGTGCGACTCTGTAATCTGACCGTCCTCGTTCTGCATCAGGGCGGCGAAGGAGCCCTGGAACACACCCGGATTACCGGCGGCCGAAATCGGTGCTGCATGGCGACCGGTCTCAACACCGTCACCGCCAGCTTCAGCGCCAATCAGTCGAACCGATTCATCATCGATGAAGTGGTGGAACGCGCCGATCGCATTAGAACCGCCGCCGACACAGGCCACGACAGCGTCGGGAAGCGAGCCGGTTTCCGCAAGGATCTGCTGGCGTGCCTCGGCGCTGATGATGCGCTGGAAGTCGCGCACCATTGTTGGGAACGGGTGCGGGCCGGCTGCAGTGCCGAAGCAGTAGTAGGTGTCATCGGCGTGTGAAACCCAAAAACGCATGGCCTCATTGATTGCGTCCTTGAGAGTCTTCGAGCCAATCTCGACCTCGATAACCTCGGCACCAAGCAGGCGCATGCGGGCGATATTGAGGCGCTGGCGGATTGCGTCGACCTTGCCCATGTATATACGGCAGTTAAGGCCGAGCAGCGCACAGGCAGTCGCGGTTGCGACACCGTGCTGGCCGGCACCGGTCTCGGCAATAATGTTCTTCTTACCCATGCGCTTAGCAAGCAGAACCTGACCCAAGACGTTATTAATCTTGTGGCTACCGGTGTGATTCAAATCCTCGCGCTTGAGCCAGACGTCAGCGCCGATATCAGCGGAGAACTTCTCCGCATAGTACAGCGGCGAGGGACGTCCGACATAAGTACGCTGCAGCCGGTCAAGCTCATCGAGAAAATCCTGATCAACGCGGGCCTTCGCGTAGCCATCGGTGACCTCACCGATAACGGCCATCAGCGCCTCCGGCACAAACTGGCCGCCCCACTTACCCCAGTGCCCAATGGCATCTGACTCGTGGTTCGTTGTCTCCGCGATTACCTCACCCATCGTGGGCAGGCGGTCACCGCGGGCATCATGATTCTTGAAATCTTGGTCACTCACAGTTATCTATTGTGGACTATCCCCACCCGTTGCGGGGACATAAGGCCTAAGAAACTGTGGCGTGCCAACACAACAGGTGTGGCTGGCAACCAAAGAGGCGGAGTTCGCGGTGCGATGCAGCTGCTTATCGCAACCGCGGACCACCACTACTCGCTGCGGAGAGTCGGGTGGACACCGGCGGCAACGAGACGTCGGCAAGCCTCACCCGGCTTGCCCGCAGTAACCAGGCCCTCGCCCACCAGCACCGCGTCGGCACCGTGAGAGGCGTAGTAGCGCAGTTCCTCCGGCCCCTTAACACCGGACTCCGCCACCTTCACAACATGATCCGGCAGCATCGGCGCAAGACGTTCGTACACGGAGAGGTCCACGTCGAGCGTCTTTAGATTGCGAGCGTTGATGCCGAGGATCTTGGCACCAGCGGCCTCGGCACGCTCGACCTCTTCTGCGGTGTGCGCCTCAACCAGAGCGTTCATGCCAAGCGACTCGGTGCGATCCAGCAGGGACTCCAGCGTCGGCTGATCCAAAGCGGAGCACATCAGCAGCACCAGGTCGGCACCGTGTGCGCGGGCCTCATGGACCTGGTACGGAGTGACGATGAAGTCCTTGCGGAGCACCGGAATGTTCACCGCGCGGCGCACGGCATCGAGGTCGGCGAGCGAACCGCGGAAGCGTCGCTCCTCAGTCAGACAGGAAATGACAGCCGCGCCACCCTGCTCGTACTCTGCGGCCAAAACTTCCGGCGAAGGGATGTCAGCCAGCTCTCCCTTCGACGGAGAGGCACGCTTGACCTCTGCAATCACCTGCACCCCGGGCTTAGCCAGTGCCGCCACGGCATCAATTGGCGACGGCGCCTTCAGCGAGAGCTCCTTGATTTCACCGTAGGAAATCTTGGCTTCCCGAGCAGCGAGATCTTCCCGCACGCCCTCAATAATCTTGTCCAGAACGTTAGCCACGGCCTTACTCCTTATCCAGATCCGTAGGATCTACACCGGCATCCAAAGCATCCCACAGAACTCGACCCGACTGCGGGTCTTCCTCCAGGTCCTCGGCGATACGCTGACGGCGTACCTCCGGGGTCTCATACGCGCTGGACTTCTGCTTCTTCACAGTACCCGGTCGACGCACCAACATTACCGCCCCGACCAGCGCCAATGCGCAGCACAGCAAGGCCAGGGATGGCCCCATCGCATGCACTTCAATCGCTGAGATCTGCGCCCAGTCTGCCACAGTCACCGCATCACTGGCGCGCTGTGAGGCGCTTCCCGACGTCAACAAATCCAGTGCCCGCTGGGAGTCCACACCGTCTTCTCCGCTGGCAAGCAGAGTCATCGGAGTCCACGACGCCGCAATTGCGAGCAGCGCCGCGAGACCACCGACGATACGGCGCCCCAGTGAGCCCAAAATGGTGGTGGCAAACAGTGCAGCCACCATTGCCAGCGCAATCGACGTCAACTCTGGAGCCCAGACGGCGCCCACCAAATCTGTGGTCGCCGGACCGGACTTGTCATCAACAGTATCGACCGTCAGCCACGCACTTCGGCTGCACAACCACATTCCCGCTGCGGTCACACCAATGAGGCCACCGGAGAGCATCGTTGTCGACTTCATCGAAAACCTAGCTCCTTTCCGCTGGGACTAGTGTCTCAGCTGCCGCGACAGCTCGCAGCACGGCCGCGGCCTTGTTGCGGGTCTCCTCATCCTCTGCCACCGGGTCAGAGTCACTGACAATTCCGCCGCCAGCCTGAACATAGACCGTATCGCCCTTCTTCACACCTGTGCGGATGGCAATTGCCTGATCGGTATTGCCCCGGAAGTCAAAGTATCCAACAGTGCCGCCGTAAACACCCCGACGCGTGTCTTCGAACTTGTCGATAATGCTCAGCGCGGAAGGCTTCGGCGCACCCGACAGCGTTCCCGCTGGGAAGGTGGCCGCGAACGCGTCGACGGCAGTGGCGTCGCTGGAAAGCTCGCCGGTGACCGTAGAGACCAGATGCATAACGTGACTGTAGCGCTCAATATGACGGAAGTCGTGCACAACTACACTGCCCGGGCGGCAGACACGTCCGAGGTCATTGCGGCCAAGATCAACGAGCATCAGATGCTCACTATTTTCCTTCTCGTCTGCCAGCAAATCAGCTTCCAGCGCATTGTCCTGCTCCACCGTGGCACCGCGCGGACGTGTGCCCGCGATGGGATTGGTGATGACCTCACTGCCCTGAACTGCCACGAGTGATTCTGGGGAGGAACCGACAATTTGGAAAGCAGTAGCGGAGAAGTTCTTGGTTGGAACGTTGACCAGGAACATGTAGGGCGACGGATTGGAAACCCGCAGGATGCGATAGATATCAAAAGCGGAGGCCTGCGTGTCCATTTCGAACCGCTGCGAGAGCACAATCTGGAACGCATCACCGGCGCGGATGCGATCCTTGCAGCGCTCAATACGATCCATGTGGTCCTCGGCGGCGCGCTGGCGGCGAATTACCGGCTCTGGGAAGCTAACTTCCGCCGGACGCAGATCAGAGGACCCCGACAACCGCTCCACCATCGCATTGACACGGTCGCAGGCGGTGTCATACGCCTGGTCAATCCGCTCATCCGAGCCGTCCCAGTTGACAGCATTGGAAATCAGCCACAGCACGCCCTCGTGGTGGTCAAAAGCAGCCAGGTCCTCCACCAGCAACTGCATGAGCTCAGGAATCTGCAAATCATTGTCAGTGGTATCCGGCAGCTGTGGCTCGATGTAGCGGACAATGTCATGCCCGAAGTAGCCAACGAGACCAGAGGTGAGCTTGGGTACCGAGGCATCGTCGGCAAGCGGAAGTTCCGTGTGCAGCAGCTCCAGCGTGCGACGCAGAGCATCCAACGGATTTCCGCCCTCTGGCGCACCCGACGGCGCATTGCCAATCCAGGTTGCCTCCCCCGCATCATCCACCGTCAGCGCAGCACGACTGCCGCAACCGATAAACGACCAGCGCGACCACGACTGCCCCACATCGGAGGACTCCAGCAAGAAAGTGCCGGGACGATCGGCCGCGAGCTTGCGGTAGGCCGACAGCGCCGTTTCGCCGTCCGCCAAAACCTTGCGAACCACGGGCACGACCCGATGGTGTGCAGCCAGTTCACGAAAGCGCTCACGCGTGGTCATGGTGATACGAGTCATAGCCGCTATTGTGCCACGCACCCGGATTGCACATCACTTAACCCCGGACTTCACCGGAGGTGGGCGCGCTTGACGACGAAATCCCCACCTCGGCAGCCGGGGTTGACTGCCTAGTCCTCGAACACGGGATGCACGTCAAAGCAGCTATGCGAGCCAGTGTGGCATGCCGCGCCGTCCTGCACTACCTGCATCAGCACGGTATCGCCATCACAGTCCAACGCCAGCGATGTCACGGTCTGGAAATGGCCGCTGGTAAGCCCCTTAATCCAGTACTCGGACCGGGAGCGCGACCAGTAGGTGCCGCGCTTGGTAGCGATGGTATATGCCAGTGCGTGGGAATCCATCCACGCCATCATGAGCACGCGGCCAGTGGATTCCTCCTGCACAATAGCGGGAATCAAGCCGTCAGCGTTGAACTTGGCGATGTTCGCGATATCTGCTGGGAGCGTGTACTCACGCGGATCGTCGCCGGCGCCGTGAGCTGCAGCGCCCGGGGCTAGACCAGTCACTGGCGCACCTCGATTCCCTCGCGGGCCATCTCTTCCTTAACCTCAGCAATGCTGACCTCGCCGAAGTGGAAAATGGATGCGGCCAACACCGCGTTGGCGCCGGCGCGCACTGCTGGCGGGAAGTGCTCTGCCTTGCCCGCACCGCCAGAGGCAATCACCGGGACGTCGACGGCAGCGCGGACTTTCTCCAGAAGCTCCAGGTCGAAACCGTCCTTGGTGCCGTCGCCGTCCATGGAGTTCAGCAGAATCTCGCCGACCCCGAGCTCCTCGCCGCGGCGTGCCCACTCGACGGCGTCGATCCCCGCCGAGCGTGAACCACCGTGCGTCGTCACCTCGAAGCCCGCCGGCTGCGGCGTGCCTCCCTCGGGAACGCGGCGGGCATCCACCGACAGGACGACACACTGCGCACCGAAGCGGCGCGACAGCTCGCTGAGCAGTTCTGGACGTGCGATCGCAGCGGTATTGACACTGACCTTGTCAGCTCCGGCGCGGAGCAGCTGATCGACATCCTCGACGCTGCGCACGCCACCGCCGACCGTCAGCGGAATGAAGACCTCACTTGCGGTGCGACGCACCACGTCGAGCATGGTGCCACGGCCATCCTTGGAAGCCGTGACATCCAGGAAGGTCAGCTCATCAGCGCCCTCCTCGCCATAGCGGCGAGCCAGCTCCACCGGATCGCCGGCATCACGGAGATTCTCAAAGTTAACCCCCTTGACGACCCGCCCATTGTTGACATCCAGGCAAGGAATCACGCGTACTGCCAGAGACATAGTTTTTAAGTTCTCCTCGTGTTAGCTCAAAGTTGTGGCTCGACGGTTTGCGCAACCACCCAGCTCGGGACGTCGCCCACGGTTTAGCTCCGGAAAGTCTCCGGACGACCCAGTTGGTCAATAATCGACCGCAGCGTGGCATGAACATCTCGAGTTCCCGCCAGCACGCCTACGGAATCATGCCGCCAGGGATTGCCCGCCAAGTCTGTGACCACGCCACCAGCTTCGGAAATCTGAAGTACACCAGCTGCGTTATCCCACACATGCGGTGAGAAAGTCACGGTGCCGCCGAATGCCCCCATCGCGGTGGAACCCAAGTCCACTCCGACAGAGCCAGTAATTCGGATCGTCGGATAGCGTTCGCCCACCTTTGACAGCAGCAGTTGGCGCCACTTGCGCGGGAGTGTGCCGTCGGTACTCGCGATAACGGAGCCGAAGGCAATCGAAACCGGGCGGCCGGCCTCGGCATCGATGTTGACGCGACGGCCGTTGACGAATGTGCCGCTACCTTTAGCTGCGGTAATACGCCGGCGCAGCAGAGGCATGGAGGTAATTCCGACCACCGGCTCCCCCTCATGCATGAGCGTGAGCAGCATGGCACACAGTGGAAAGCCGTTGGAATAGTTCGTGGTGCCGTCGATCGGATCGATGACCCAGGCGGTATGTTCCTCGGGAACTTTGCCACCGAATTCCTCGCCGTAGACGGGCAGGCCGGAATACTGCGTGAGGAGCTGGCGCAGACGACGCTCAATTTCCAGGTCGGTCTCCGTCGCGAAATCCCCGCGCGGCTTCATGACAACCGGGTCCGCACCCACCTGCTGCGTGAACAGGCCTTCAACCTCATCGAGCGCCGCTTCAGCAATAGCGAGCATCGCCCGCGGTTCCAGGGCATCCATACTTTCTAAGTCCTTCATCCGCCGTCTCAGCCGGGGTGCCGTTTGCTCGTTAACGCTTTCGCTTGACGACGTCTCCCCGGTCCGGCCACGAAAGTGTTCTTTTTAGCCGCGAGCTACTGCCAGGGCCTCTTCCAGGGTGAAACGCCCTGCGTAGAGCGCCTTACCCACAATTGCGGAGTCAACGCCCTCATCGACCAGTGTGGCAATAGCTGCAATGTCGTCCAGGCTGCTGACACCGCCGGAAGCGACGATTGGAGCATCGGTAGCAGCGGCGACCTCGCGCAGCAGTTCCACATTCGGCCCCTGCAGGGTGCCGTCCTTGGAGACGTCAGTCACCACGAAACGGGATGCACCCTGAGCATCCAGGCGCTCCAGCACCTCCCAGAGGTCACCGCCGTCGGAGACCCAGCCGCGGCCGCGCAAGCGCCACTGCCCCTCTTCGTTAAGAACATCCAGACCAATGGCTACACGGTCGCCGTAGTTGGCGATAACCTCGCGGCACCACTCCGGATTCTCCAGTGCGGCGGTGCCAATATTGACACGGGCGCAGCCGGTG
The DNA here is from genome assembly GCF_001812845.1 of Corynebacterium sp. HMSC065H09. Classification (NCBI taxonomy): domain Bacteria; kingdom Bacillati; phylum Actinomycetota; class Actinomycetes; order Mycobacteriales; family Corynebacteriaceae; genus Corynebacterium; species Corynebacterium sp. HMSC065H09. The sequence goes on along the minus strand of NZ_KV810577.1, from coordinate 120,233 downwards.
GCCAGCGCAGCTTCGAGCGAAGCGTTGTCACGGATACCGCCGGAGAGCTCTACCTTCACGTCGAGCTTGCCCACAACGTCGGCAAGCAGGTCGTAGTTCGAACCGCGACCAAACGCGGCGTCGAGGTCGACCAGGTGGATCCACTCAGCGCCTGCGTTCTGCCAATTCATGGCAGCTTCCAGCGGTGCACCGTAGGAAGTCTCGGTTCCAGCAGCACCCTGAACAAGGCGCACAGCCTGGCCATCGGCTACGTCTACAGCGGGCAGCAGGGTCAAACTCATGGGGGCTCTACTCTCTTCGACTTTGGGCGTTGTGGCCATAGTCACCACGACGCTTGTTGCTAGTTATCTCAGTATAGGTGGTCTAGGTGGCGAAATTCCGCCACCTACCAGGTAGTGCGGTTAGGGCAGATACTACCGATTGGGCAACTACAGCGTGTCCACCCAGTTCTGCAGCAGCTTCAACCCTGCTTCACCAGACTTCTCAGGGTGGAACTGCGTGGCCCACAGCGGACCGTTTTCCACGGCTGCGATAAACCGATCGGATTCGTGGGCAGACCACGTCACCAGCGGCGGAGCGATGCGAGAATCCGTATCAAGGTCCCACTTGCGCACACCGTAGGAGTGGACGAAGTAAAAACGCTGATCTTCCAGTCCCTTAAACATCTTTGAGCCTTCCGGTACTTCAACCGTGTTCCAGCCCATGTGCGGCAGAATCGACGCCTCGAGACGCTCGACAGTACCGGGCCATTCACCACAACCCGGGGTGCCGGTGACAGCTGCGGATGCGTCGGTCTCCGCTGCGTGGATGCCGTCGGCGTACTCGACGCCGCGGTCAAAGAGCACCTGCATACCGACGCAGATTCCCATCACTGGTCGACCACCTGCGAGTCGAGAGCCGATCAGGCGCGGCCCTTGTACTCGATGCAAACCCTCCATGCATGCGGCATAGGCGCCGACGCCGGGAACGAGCAGACCATCGGCCTCCATCACGGTCTTCGGATCGGCGGTCACAATAACCTCGGCACCCGTGGTGGCCACAGCGCGCTCAGCTGAACGCAAATTACCGGAGCCGTAATCAAGGATGGCAACGGTCGGGGTCTTCGTCGAAGGTGAGACTTGTTCCATAGTTGGACATTTTAAGGCGCTGGGAATCGATGTTTGCCACTTACCCCAAGAAAACTGCCTGGATAGACAGAAGCACTGGTATACAACTACCGAATACTTTGGTAAACTCAAGGTTAACAACAGGTTAACTAAGTTATTGATTTATCCCTAAAACCCCTGATTACTTTTTCACAGAGAGGCTCCGACGCCATGACTACCGCATCCGTTCTTAGTAAATCATTTGCCATTGTCCGCGAGGACCTTCACCGGCTCTACGGTGCAGCCTGCGATGCTGCGACCATCGATTCCATCCTCGACGATGTCATTGCAGAGCTGTCCAACTCTGCGAAGGTGACTAACTTCCTCCCCGTCCTCGCCGAACGCGAGGCCACCGAACGCATCAAGGCCGCGAGCGGATGCAAGGACTTCGCCCCGCGCCAAGAGATTCTCTTTGCCGATAGTCGCGGTTCCGGCCGTAGCCAGATTGCCACTGCCCTGGCCTACCACCTGGTTGGTGACGAAGTCTTTATCCGCACTATCGGCCTCAATCCAGAGGATGGCCTGAACCCTCGCGTCGTCGCGGCTCTTCACGACCGTGGCGTGGACACCTCACGCCTCACCCAAAAGGCGATTACTCCCCGCGTTTCCCACCGCGCCGATGTTGTCGTGCTCATGGGCATCGACGAGACACCAGCAGTCCCCGGCGACCGCTACGTGGAATGGGATGTCGCAGATCCGGACAGTCTCACAGACGATGAGCTGCAGTCGCTTATCGACGATATCGAAACCCGCCTGCGGGCTCTCTTCACCGAGATGGACGTCGCCGTCGCATAAACAGGCACGGCTGACCCCACACCGGGGGTTGCATCTAATAACCAAAAGAGTGGCTGCGCAAGAACTTGCGCAGCCACTCTTTTTCAAACGTCTCTTTGTATGTAGTTACTTCTTCTTGCGGTCCCGAACCGTCAAACGCGTCACTGCATTCTTTGCCGGGCGGGCAACACGCACAGCGGCCTCCGGCGTACGACGCTTCACGGCATCCCCCAGACGACGCAGCGTAGCGCGGGTGTTCTGGTACTCCGCCACGCGGTGCTTTCCGATGATTCGGTCGAGCACCGCACCAATGAGGCCAACTGCCAGCAGAGCTGCCGCAAAGGCAAAGACAGCCGGGTACGGACGGAGTGCAGCCGCGGCTACGGCTCCCAGAACGAACGAGCCGATACCAGTGCCCGAGTCAAAGGACATGTTCCAGAAGGCACTGGCCTCAGCAGTACGGTCACGCGGCAGGCGGGCAAACATCAGCAGCAGAGCCTCATTTTGCACTATGCCGAAGCCCGCGCCGTAGAAAACGGCCGCAACCAGCAGCAGCCAGGCCGACAAATCAAAGAGAACCACGCCGGACATCATCAGCAGACCAATAAAACCACTGATCAATGCCGGAATCAGCAGAATTCCAGCCTCCGACTTCCGGTCGGCGTAGATTCCTGCGAAATAACGGAACACCATCTGCGCGCCACCGAGAACAGACAGCGACAGGCCAGCCACAACCGCACCGGAGACCAGATCGATTTCGCGAGCTGCCGGGGCAAGGAATGCGGAAATACCACCAAAGCCCATCGCAATCGTGCAAATTGCGAGCGCGGGAATGGCCACCAGCTTCCATGTGGCAACGTGCTCAACGGGGCTCGGCTGAGTTGCTGCAGATCCGGGCACAGGATCGCCGACGTCTTCCTTGCCGCCCTTGCCCTCCTTCGGCGCTGGCTTAATCTTCGGGATAAAGAGTGCCATCAACGAACCGACAAGCGAGATGACGGCGCCCAAGACATAAACAGGGGTGTAAGAACCCGTCTTGTCCGCAATGATTAGTCCTAGTGGCAAGAAAATGAGCTCAGATAAACCAACTGCCACACCGAGAACGCCAGAGGCCTTACCCAGAAATTTCATTGGCACTAGCTCGGCAATCAATGCGGACTCGGCGACAGTCAACGCACCGAAGCCCATACCGCGGAGAACCGCAATGATGAGCACCAAAGCAGCATCGGTGCCAAAGATGTGCAGAATCGTCGGCAAGCCCAGAAACAGACCTGAAATCAGCATGGTCATGCCGTAGCCAAGACGGCGACACATACGTGGAGTCTGCGTCTGTGTGAGAACGGTAGCGGCCATAAAAACACCGGTGTAGGCACCGGCGAGCGAGGTTCCACCGCCATCGTCAAGAATTGCCTGCGGAATGACAGGCATGAGGAGTGACCAGCCACCGAAGGCGGCCATCACGGCGACTAGCGTAGGTACTAGTCCGGGCGCTTTCCACATGCTGTCCAGTTCGTCCAACTGCCTGCGGTCCATCACCCGGGACGCCATTTACTCCATCACTCCTATCAACCACAAAATTGCGCCGGCGAGCGCGATCACAGATAAGAGACCAAGGACAATTGTTCCGACCCTCGATCCGGATTTATAGAGTGACCATGTTCCGCCCACCAGCAGACCAGCGACAATGAACAAAAAATAAGTGCTCAGCGTCGATGCGGTAGACACCTGCGCTAAAAGCACGTCTACAGACGTTGTTACCATCGATTCCCCTAAAATGCCAGCTAAGGCGGATTTTCCGGTTTCCTACAGCGGCCGTCTACTACAGCTGCGACCTACAGAGTGCCCTTGGTCGACGGCACACCGTGGACGCGCGGGTCGTCCTCGACGGCAGCACGCAGGGCACGGGCCACAGCCTTGTACTCAGCCTCGGTGATGTGGTGCGGATCGCGCCCGTAGAGACAGCGAACATGCAGCGCAATACGGGCATTTAGGGCGAAGGACTCAAAGAAATGCTCATTGATAACCGTTGCGTAGTGACCACCAATGACGGCAGTCAACATCTGCTCTGGTTCGCCAGTGCCAACGAAGTACGGGCGACCAGACACATCAACCACTGCGTGTGCCAGCGTTTCATCCATCGGGATATAGCAGTCACCAAAGCGACGAATACCAGACTTGTCCCCCAACGCCTGGGCGAAGGCCTGCCCCATCACAATGCCGGTATCCTCCACCGTGTGGTGCGCATCGACCTCGGTGTCGCCGTTGGCGTGCACAGTCAGGTCGAAGCTGCCGTGGGAGCCGAAAGCGGTCAACATGTGGTCGAAGAACGGCAGACCGGTCGAAATATCGGTCTTGCCGGTGCCATCGAGATTCACCGAGCAGACGATGCTCGATTCGCGGGTGGCGCGCTCGACACGGCCAACGCGCTCAGTGCGCTCTGCCTCCAGATGGTCCTTATCACTGAAGTGCATAAGTCAGATCTCTCCTTGTAGTGGGATGTACCGGCAGCATTTCGCTTAAGCCAGCGCGGTCGCTGCCAATTTCTTGGCCGCCGCCAGCAGCGCATCATTTTCGCTGGGCAGACCAATAGTGGCACGGAGACGACCGGGCACGCCAACATCGCGGATGAGTACTCCCTCGTCCAAGAAGCTCTGCCATGCCGTGGCGGCATCGGCGAAGCGCCCAAAGAAGACGAAGTTCGAGTACGAGTCAATCACGTCGTAGCCATAGCTGTTCAGGGCGGCTACGACGCGATCACGCTCGTCGGCAAGCTTTGCGACGGTCGACAGCGTCGCATCCGAGTGGCGAAGTGCAACCGTGGCAGCGGCCTGCGTCAACGTCGACAGGTGGTATGGCAGACGTACGAGCATCACAGCATCAATAAATGCCGGGTTAGCAACGAAGTAGCCGAGGCGGCCTCCGGCGAAGTCGAAAGCCTTGCTCATCGTACGGGAGACAACCAGCTTCGACGGGAACTCAGCCAGCAGCGTTGTCGCCGACGGCTCCTCAGTGAACTCGGCGTAGGCCTCATCGACAATGACGATGCCCGGCGCGGCTTCAATAATGCGGCGCAGGTCAGCGAGCGTGGTCAGATTGCCAGTCGGGTTGTTCGGAGTCGTGATGAAGATGACGTCAGGACGGTGCTCGGCAATGGCCGCGAGCGCACTATCCATGTCGATGTCGAAGGTCTCCGGGTCGCGGGCGATGCCGATGAACTCCGTCTGCGTGCCGGACGAGAGGATCGGGTGCATCGAGTAGCTGGGCACAAAGCCCATTGCGCTGCGCCCCGGCCCGCCAAATGCCTGCAGCAGCTGCTGGAGAATCTCATTGGAGCCGTTGGCGGCCCATACCTGGTCGACGGTGATGTCCACGCCGGTCTGGCGGGTGACATAATCGGCGAGTGCGCTGCGCAGTGCTACTGCGTCACGGTCCGGGTAGCGGTTGAGGTCAGAGGCGACCTTCTCCACTTGCGCCACCAGGTCGGCGATGAGGTCATCGGATGGCGGGTACGGGTTTTCGTTGGTGTTCAGGCGAACATCGACGTCGAGCTGCGGGGCACCGTAGGCTTCCTCGCCGCGCAGTTCGTCGCGCAGTGGCAAATCTGCCAGCGCCAACTTGGCTACCGACGGCTGTGGCTGATTCTCAGGCTGGTTGCTCATTAGTTGTTCCCCTTTTCTGCGCCATTGTCCTCAGAGCCGAGAAGCGTCTCAAAGCGGGCACGGATGGCCTCGCCGTGCGCTGGCAGTCGTTCTTCGTTGGCCAGGACTACTACGCTGTCGGCAACTTCCTTCAACGCGGCCTCGTTGTAGTCAATCATGTGGACCGACTTGAGGAAGGTGTGCGTTGACAGGCCCGAGGCGTGGCGGGCGGTGCCGGAGGTCGGCAACACGTGGTTAGAGCCGGCCGAGTAATCGCCCAGTGGCACCGGCGAGAAGCGACCGATGAAGATTGCGCCGGCATTGGTAATGCGTTCGGCATCGGCCTGCGCGTTTTCGGTGTGGATCTCGAGGTGCTCAGCGGCGTAGGCATCTGCAACCTGGATGCCGATATTCATGTCGTCGACAAGCACGATGCCAGACTGATCGCCGGTGAGCGCCTCGCGAACGCGGTCGGCGTTCATGGTGACCTCGTAGCGGTTTTCGACCTCGCGGTCGACGGTGGCGGCGAAATCGGCGTCGTCGGTGATAAGCACGCTGGCGGCCATGACGTCGTGCTCAGCCTGGGAAATCAGGTCGTAGGCGACGGAGACAGGATCAGCGGTGTTATCTGCGAGAATGGCAATTTCGGTCGGGCCAGCTTCGGCGTCGATACCGACGACCGAGCGGCACAGGCGTTTGGCGGCGGTAACGAAGATGTTGCCCGGACCGGTGACCATGTCGACCGGCTCGAGGCTCTCGTTTTCATCGCCGTATGCGAGCAGTGCGACGGCCTGTGCACCACCGACGGCCCACACCTCGGTCACGCCAAGCAGCTTGCAGGCAGCCAGGATGGTCGGGTGCGGCCAGCCGTCGTTGTCGGCCTGCGGCGGAGAGGCGACGACGAGGGACTCCACACCAGCTTCCTGAGCTGGGATGACGTTCATCAATACAGACGACGGGTAGACGGCGTTGCCCCCGGGGACGTAAAGACCGACGCGCGAAACCGGAATCCACTTCTCGCGGACAATGCCGCCGGGCAGAATTTCAACAGTCTTATCATTCGGCTTCTGAGCAGCGTGGAACGCGCGCACGCGCCCGATGGACTCCTGCAGAGCAGAGCGGACATCGTCTTCCAGCGCAGCTTCCGCGGCATCGATAACCTCCGCTGGAACGCGCATGGATGCCGGACGAATACGGTCAAACTTCTCGGAGTACTCCATCGCCGCTTCCACACCACGGACTGCCACGTCATCGACGACGGGTTTGACCGTGGGAATCATCGAATCAACGTCTGCCGCACCACGCGGCAACACTCGACGCAGAGTGGCGGTGGTGGGAGTCTGACCGCGAAGATCAATAGTGGACAACATAATTAATTAGTAACCGCCTATTCGCACGATGGATTCATACGTGAGCACTTCAGAGTGACAAAGAAATGACAACAAAGTATTGAAAATCTGGGTCAAAGCCAAAGACTTTATCCACGGTTTTCGCTACTATTCGCCCTTAAAGGCACCCTTGAGTATGAACTAAGCATATCTTTCTCACGTTAGGTTCATACCGATTGCCCCATTTAACCCCTCATACTGTGGCGCAAGTTAGCTCCGCCACAGTGCCCCATTACAGTGTTAAGGAAAGTAGTAACCAGTCGTAGAAAGGTCAGCTGTTGAACCAGGAAGGAAACAGCCCGGATTTGCCGGAGCTCGTCGCAGCCTATGCAGACGCGACCGCAGCCGACAATTCCCTGGCCACGCGCCAACTGGAATCAGTTTTCGCGCATCATTTCTACAACCCACAGCTCTTTTCTGACCCGGAAGCCCACGGCGTTACCGAACACGTCGGCGCGTTTTACCGCATAGTCCGCGAGGTCACCGAATCGCTCGGCATGATGACGGCTGCGCACGATGCCGCCCTGAACTGGATGGTATGGGCATCCGATAACGACAACGTCCCGGAGTACTGGCGCGCCCGGGCACGGCTGGCCGCGGACGAAGCCCGCCGCTACACCACCTTTATCGCCGATGGCCCCACCTCTGCTGCCGCAGAGACCGAAATCCCACTCATCGCACGCATGAGCAGGGAAATCACCTCGTACCGGGCACTCGTGCTTGCCGACGATCTGGATGCCCCAACCAGCAGTCACAGCGCGGTGACCACGGATGCGGATGGGCCGCGGCCGCAGGAATCGTCGGCAAGCGAAGAAGCGGAGGAGCCGTTTAGCCCACGCCAGTGGAAGAAGCGGGCGGCACTGACTGACGCGCTGATTCGGATTGCAAGCGCCCTGCGAAAGGTCAACCGCGAGGACTTGGCGCGGGAGCTGCACGAGATGATTCGTGCACTGCCGAATGAGGATAAGTTTGAGTCGATTGCGCTGGCGAAGACTCTGACGGAGGCATCACTGCTGCACCGAGCCGGGAAAGTCGTCGACGCAGCGCGACTTTGCGCCTCACAGCTCAATGCAATCGGTAACCGCTCCGTAATCGCGGGCCTTGAGCTGAGGCAGAATTTGGCACGGTACTCGATAGAGACCGGTAATAGCGATACCGCGTTCCGAATGCTGTCAAACAACGTGGCAGTCGCGGACCAGCACAGACTGGACACTGACTATATTCTCGCGGTTCGTGAGATGGCAGACATCAACTTCGAGGTGGCACACAACAAGCCCGATGCCGGGGAGATGCTGAAGCTAACTCAGCGCGCCCAGGATGTGTCGGCAGACTACCCCAACTGTGAAGTCACCATGGAAATCGCGCTGCTGAAGGCAACGGCACTGTACGAACTCGGAGATTTCCGTCATGCCGGCCAGGAAGCGGAGTCGGTTGCAAAGTGGTCTGAGCCTACCCAGGATGCCGCACGTACTGATTTTTCCTGTGCCATTGCGGCGGAATCGGCAGTCCAAGAGGGAAATACTGAGCATGCTGCAGTACTCTTCGACGCACTGGCCGATATTCGTGCCGGATACTCGTCCCCGATTTCGCCTGCGGAAACTCTGATGGATGCCGCACTATCACTCAGTAACGTGGGCGCCACAAGTGAGCTGACCGACCACCTGATGGAACGCTCACGTGGCTACGTGGTTGGGTCCTGGGAATCGGCCAAGTGGCACGAAGCACAGGCGCTGTTGTGCTGGTCTGTGTGGGACAACGACGGCGTGTACAAGTACGCCGACGAAGCTGCCGAGCTTTTCTTAGAAGCCCACGCCCCTGCCGACGCCGCCCGCACGCTGACTATCGCGGTGCGTGCTGCTGCTAGTGATAACAATGAGGAACGCGCCCGTCGGTTCGCGATTCGCATCGGCGACCTAGTCGGCCCGGATCACCCAGTGCGCGATGAAGTTCGTGGACTAATGCGTAGCTTTTCAAACCCGGATTAACAGCGCACCCGACTGCACAGGTCTGAAAAACAAGGCAGTTTTTGCATCTTCCCGATGCCACGGGCGAAGATAGTCCAATGGTCTGGTGGGAAGAAGAAAACTCTGAGTCTGGAATTCAAGTTGGCGATTGGGATGCCGGCATCGCTGCCGACTACGCGTCAGGGAATTCAGAAAACGCATCAGCAACGGAGAACTCGTCCGAACCCCTGGACTTTCCTCCCCTGCCCAATCCGCTGAAAGCATTGCCGGACTCACTTCCGGAGCTGCTGGTTATTTCCCGCAGGGCCGGTGCCACGCTCGACCACGTCACCAGTTGGCGCGCTGTCACCAAGTTCGCCCACACGCACTGGTTGGCCGACGCGCCTACCAACTCCCCCGATGTCGTTGGCGAATTCCACGCACTCAGGCACGCAGTCGCCGACCAACTGGAATTAGTAGAAGAAGCCGCTGCTGCACGCGCCGAGTGGCTGCGCTGGGCAACTGAGGCCAACATCCGCCCCGCGATCTTGCACGCACGCTCCTACGGAGCATTCGCCGAGGCAGAGGCCTTCATCGACGCCAACCCAGGTGATGCCATCACCGGCCGGCGCCCCGAGGACTCCGAAATCCCCGAGCTGATCAGTCTTACTAAGGACATCGTCGCCACCACTCCACAGCCCGGCGAGGCCTATTACTACCTGGTTAGCGCGGCTGTTGCCGGCGCCGCAGCATCGCTGGCGCGCCGGGCGGAAATCGCTGGTCAACTCTCTGAATGGTCCGCACGCTGGGCACCAAAGCGAAGCAGTTTCGACGACCGCAAGCTGTTGGAGGCGCAGCTCGCACACAGCCGTGGTGAGCTGCGCAGGGCCGCCCGCATCGCAGCCAGCGTCGCGGCAGCCCCTCAGTCGGAACCCGTCACCACGACGATTGAAGCACGCCAATTCCTGGCTTTCCTCTCTCTGGAAGCTGGTGAGGAAGCGGAGGCAATCCGCCAGCTACGCCCAATCGTGCAGGCTGGTCTCGATGCGGGACTCACGGTCGCGGTGCTTCGCAGCGTGCGTCTGCTCTGTGCGCTTCTCAACGCCCACGGCGATTTCGCGGAATCCGCCGACATTGCCCGCCGCGCGCTCGCCAGCGCCGAGGGCATGCCGGTCAACCCCATCACCATGGATATCCAGCTCGTTTTGGCCCGCAGTCTCCTCGATGCCGATGAGGTTGACGAGGCACTGCGCTTTGCCGAACCAGTTGCGCACTGGTCAGCATTTACTGCCGATGAAGAACGCACCGACGCGGCGTTTTCTATTGCCTCCACAGCCGCGGGGCTCGGCAATAATCCCCGCCAGGCGGCAAAGCTGCTCATCGAACACGGCGAGCACCTTGAACGCAACGGCGATACCAAGGGCGCTGCCAAGGCCTACCGTCAGGCTGCGCGTTCCATCATTCATGTCATTGACCTGGTCATTTCCGAAGAGGGCTCCGAATTCACCGGCGAGATTGTCTCTGAGGACGCTTCCGCCGCCATTGACCACACGCTCAACGAGGCTGAGGACCTTCTGCTGCGTTCTCAGAAGCTCATCTCCGACGACTGGTCACTCGCCGACTGGCACGACGATGCCGCCTACGTCTTCTACTCCGCTGGCCGCGACACGTTGGCTATCAACCATGTGGAAGCCGCCGCGAAGGGCTACCTGCAGTCCGGCGATGGCGAGGAAGCCGCCCGCGCGCTGCTGGCGGGGGTTCGCTACCGTCTCGACGCGGGTGATTCCGACGGAGCCGCCGCCTATGCTCGGCGCGTCGAAGAGCTTCTGCCCCGCGACGTGTGGGAAGGCCATCCTGTTCTCGATGCCCTTGACGTCATCATCATTCAGTCGCTTGACGACGAATACTAGCGCCCCGCCCACTTCGGTACTGGCGGTGACACAAAGTAGAGTGTTAGGTCATGACTACTTCTGGTGATTCCGCGACTTCTAGCCCGCAGCAGCTTTTCGACGCCGCCACGGCATTGGCTGAGGAAAACAACCTCTGGGAAGCAGCCCTAACTCTGATGCAGGGGTTCGAGGAACTCGGCGACAAGGCTGATGCCCCGCAGACCGACAGTCTGGGGCGCCCCATCCGTGGCTCTGCACCAAAGCTGATGGACAAGGCCGCGGATTGGTTGGATCTGCTGGATAACCTGGAAAAAGACGGCTTCGAGCCGACCGCGGACACCCCACCGCGCCACTTGCGCTGGGCGATGTGGCACACCTTGAACGGCCAGGCAGAGATTCGTCGAGGACATCAGGGGCGCGCCATTGATCACCTGGAGTTAGCGGCGGGACTTTTCCAGTCCGACAAGCTCAATATCCAGGCCGTGCCTCTGCTTGCACAAATTGCACAGTGCCACCTGCATTTGGGCGATGTCGGTGCTGCGGAGAAGGCGCTTTACCGCGCACAGGAAACCTGTGATGAGCAATCACGGGAGCGCTGGGGGTCGGCACTAAGCGAGATTGGGGCAGAGATCGCCCGTCGCCTGTAGGCGAAGCTACGAGGCGAAACCGGGGCTGATTCAGCTACTGCTCGTCGAAGTCGAGTCCGACATCGAACACCTTGGCCGAGTGGGTCAGCGCGCCCACAGCCAGGTAATCGACACCACAGGACGCGTACTCACGAGCCACATCGATGGTCAGTCCACCAGAGGACTCCAGCTGGGTGGCCGGAGAAATCTGCGAGCGGCGCTGCACCGCGATCTGGGTCTCCCAGACCTCGAAGTTGTCCAGCATGACGATGTCCGGCTTCATCGGCAGGATTTCATCGAGCTGTGCGAGGGTATCGACTTCCACCTCGCACGGCAGCTCCGGATACTGAGCCCGCACCCTCTTCAACGCACCGGACACGGAACCGACGGCCACCACGTGGTTGTCCTTAATCAGTGCCTCATCGCCCAATGCATAGCGGTGGTTAATTCCACCACCGCAGGTCACCGCATACTTTTCCAGGTTGCGCAGACCCGGCAGTGTCTTTCGGGAATCGCGCACCCGCGCACCGGTGCCAACGATTGCGTCAGCCCACTGGCGCGTCGCAGTAGCTACACCACTGGCGTGCGTGAGGATATTCAGCATTGTCCGCTCAGCAGTCAGCAACCCCCGAGTCGGCGCAGAAATCGTTGCCAGCACTGTGCCAGGACGCACCAGGGTGCCATCTTCAACGTGCTTTTCGACGGTGAACTCACCCGAGATGACCTCCTGCAGCGTCCACTCCACCGCATCGATAGCCGCGATAACGCCCTCTTGCCGGGCCACCAGCCGGGCGCGTGCCTGCGCAGCTGCCGAGACTGTCGACAGCGAGGTCACATCCGGCCCGAAGCTCATATCTTCCTGCAGTGCCGTCCGAATGAGTCCGCGGGTGATGTTTTCGTTCAGCACCCCGCGCAGAGTGTCCTTCTCAAGAGTCATGGCTAGCTAATCCCTGTCCTTTTCAAACCAAGTGTGGCACCCCAAAGTATATGGTCGTGCCAATGCCGCTTCGACAACTTTCCTTGCGGCTACGACCTGAACCGATTGCGGGAGCCGATCGATAACCGCCAAAGCCTGCCGCAAACTCTGCTCATTGCGCGTTACACCAGCACCTTCCTGCATCGCAGTCTGCAACCGGAAAAGCTGGCGCGGTTCCAGTTCCGGCCGTGGCTGCGGCAGGCCTTCAACCGCCGCTGCGAATTCCTCGTCCCCGACCGGCACAGCGTGTGTTTCAGCGACTTTTTCGGCCACCCGCTTGCCGACGACCAGTCCCTCCAGCAACGAATTGGAAGCCAACCTGTTGGCACCGTGCAGCCCCGTCGCGGAGCATTCGCCGGCTGCAAAGAGACCCAGCACGCAAGTTGCACCGAATGGGTCGACGGCAATACCACCACAGGTGTAGTGGACCGCCGGGGCCACGGGTATGAGGTCCTTGGTCGGATCAATCTCCGCTGCGGTTAGGCCCGCTGTAATCGTCGGAAAGCGGACGGCGAAGTTGTCGATGTGACGTGCGTCGAGGAAGACATGGTCCTCGCCGAGCTGGCGCATGCGAGTCGCGATGGCGCGCGAGACGATATCGCGCGGAGCCAGGTCCCCGCGAGGGTCAACGCCGGCGGTCACACTGTTTCCCCGGGAATCGACGAGGATGGCTCCTTCACCACGGACAGCCTCGCTGATGAGATGGCGTCGGCCGGTGCCGTCTGATGCCGAGCGCTCGTCATAGAGCACTGTCGGGTGGAACTGGATAAACTCCATGTCACGAATCTCCGCGCCAGCGTCGGAGGCCATGCCGATAGCCTCACCGCGGGCGCCCGAGGGCGCCGTGGTCGCGCGGTAAATATGCCCCACGCCACCGGTAGCCAGCAGAGTTGCACCTGCGCGAATAGCGCCGCCACCGCGGGGATCCGCTACCAGCGCCCCCAGCACGCGGCCGTCTTTGCCAACGATGAGCTGGCGCGCTGTAGCGTTCTGCAGTACTCGCACGCCGGTAACTGAGGCTTCTAGGGCGCGCTCAATTTCAGCACCAGTGGCGTCACCACCGGCATGAATGATGCGCCGCGCGTGGTGTCCGCCCTCTTTGGTGCGGGAATATACGGCCGGGTTATCCGGCGCCGGGTCAAATGTGCCGCCTAGCCCAATCAGCCACTCGGTCGCCGCAGCGCCGGCACGGATGATAGAAGCCACGGCCCCTTCATCGCAGTGGCCGGCACCGGCATCGATGGTGTCCGCGATATGGGAATCAGTGGTGTCGTCGAACCCATTGGCCACACGGCCGCTGGGGTCGTCGTCAAGCCCGACGACCGCGAGCCCGCCCTGTGCGAGATTCGTGGCGGCATCGGCGAAACGCAGCTGTTTGCGGGCACCGACCCGCCACTCGACGCTGTCGATAACCAGCACGTCGAGGCCGAGCTCAAGGGCCCTACGCGCAGCACTGAGCCCTGCGACTCCCCCGCCGATGACGAGGAAGTCACACGTCAGTGTCCAACTGTCGAATGATGGGCGCAGACCAAACGTGTTACTCGCCCCCGCCTGGATTACCGATGGCGATCATGCGCTCGACCGAGGCGCGCGCCTTGTCGGCGACCTCAGGGGCGACGTCGACCTCATCGGTGCCCTCAACGAGGCAGCGCAGCAGAGCCGCCGGGGTGATGAGCTTCATGTACGAGCAGGAAGCGCGGTCGTTGACTGGCTCAAAGTCGACATCCGGTGCGGCCTTGCGCAGCTGGTGGAGCATGCCCACCTCAGTGGCCACGAGCACCTTGCCGTTGGGCTCGTTCTCCTTCAGCTTCTGCGCCTCGGTCAGCATCTCGCCGGTGGAGAGCATCTGCACGCGCTCCGGCTCAATAGTGCCTTCACCCGCGAGGTAAATCGCAGAGTTCGCGCAACCGCACTCCGGGTGGATGAACAGCTGCGAATCGGCGTTCTCCTCCGCGCGGTGCGCGAGTTCCTCACCGTTGATGTTGGCGTGGACGTGGCACTCACCAGCCCATACCTTGATGTTGTCGCGGCCGGTCTCACGGCGAACGTGTGCGCCGAGGAACTGATCCGGGTTGAACAGGATCTCTTGGTCTTCCGGGATGGACTTGACCACGTCGACGGCGTTGGAGGAAGTACAGCAGATGTCGGTCAGAGCCTTTACGTCTGCCGTGGTGTTGACGTAGCTGACCACCAGTGCGCCGGGATTCTCAGCCTTCCACTCGGCCAGTTCGTCTGCAGTGATGGAGTCCGCCAGGGAGCAGCCGGCGCGCTCGTCCGGAATAAGGACAGTCTTCTCAGGGCTCAGAATTTTGGCGGTTTCCGCCATGAAGTGGACACCACAGAAAACGATGACATCGGCATCGGTTTCCGCAGCGATGCGGGAAAGCCCGAGGGAATCGCCGGTGTAATCGGCAATATCCTGAATCTCCGGCAGCTGGTAGTTGTGCGCAAGAATTACGGCATTGCGTTCGCGGGCGAGGCGCTTAATCTCCTGAGCCCAGCGCTCATCTGCAATTACGCCACCGTAGCGGCCATCTTTATCGACTACCGATTCATACAGATCCGATTCAAGGCGCGGCAGGCTGGAAGCATTGGCCGCAAGGCTGGTATTCACGGAAAACTACGTCCTTACTTCAATGGGCTGTGGCTACGACCGGAGAAAACGCCGTCACCGTTACCGGCAACGATCCCCGGAGGCATTCGCAGCGGACTCAAACGGGCAAGTGCAAGAGACCTAAGCTCGCCACACAATATCGAAAATGCCCCTAAAACGGGGCGAATACCGGCATCGAGGACGAGCCTATTTCCCAAAATTGTAAGGCTTGTATAAGCCTATTTCCCAATAACTACCCCTGTTCAGTAGGAAGTAGTGCTTTACGACGGCCCCCGCGCAGAACCTCACTGTCTCACTTAGTGACCGAATCTGCGTCCGTAGCATTGTCCGCAGCGCTCTCGTTGCCTTCCGTGAAGTCCGTTTGGAACAACACCCGGGACCACAGTGCGAGCATGGCAACCAGTGGCGCGACCAGCAGTGCTACATAGGTTTTGAAGTCCGGAATCACCGCGAACTTATCGCCCGGCTGCATTCCCGCCAGATCCGGCTGGAGCAATGCCGCAACCGACTGACCGACAAGGTACGTCACTGCTGCGCTCATCAACGCGGAGAAACCTGCCCATCCAATTGCTGTGAGCATCTGTGCAGGGGTCGTGATGGCACGGTTTCGGAAGGTAGTGATTCCCAGCACCAGGCCGCTGAGGGCAGTGACAGCAACAAACCAGAGCAGCCCAATAAAACCAGCGTCAACGGTTTCCTGAATAATCGCTAGTTGGTTATTGGGGAGCATTTGCACTTGCTGCTTGGGTCGCAGAAACGCCCAGGCCACTCCCGTTATCGCTCCCGTTACAACGGAGAAGAGAACAATACCCGAGGCCATTGCCACGCTCTGCTTTTCAACGTGTGGGACTCGGGTATTTTTCATAGTCATAGTTGACAAACTTACCTCACGGCGCACATCCAGTACTAGCGTGCCCGAATGGCGCACTAGCACAACCAGCACCTTTTATCGCTGCTCCAACATAACGGAGTCCACTTCGCCGTGGCGCGAGCACTTTGCAGTCCAGCCGTCCGGACGCACCTGCACCACCATCCGACGTCCACAGAGCTGGCAGAACCGAGGTGCCTCCAATCCAGCTTTTGCACCATAAGAGCGTTCGCGCACTTCACCAGCTTGGAGGTCGGCGCCGGTAAAAGGATCGAACTTGGGCTCGTCTCCCAGCACCATGGCCTGGAGCAGCTCCGTGGAGTCGACTTTCTTACCCCGCGTCGCACGCGGGCTAGATGGCCGAGGCTTAGACAGTTGCATTGAGGGCCTTAATTGGAAGTCGTACCTTGCCAAGCATGTCCAGATCCTGCTCCGCCGGACGACCGAGCGTAGTCAGGTAGTTGCCGACAATGACAGCGTTGATACCGCCGAGCAGCCCCTTTTCTGCACCCAGGTCTCCCAGGGTGAGCTCACGACCACCAGCAAAACGCAAGATAGTCTTCGGCAGTGCCAAACGGAAGGCACCGATGGCACGCAGTGCATCCTTAGCTGGCATCGGCTCGCGACCGGCGAACGGAGTGCCCGGGCGCGGGTCGAGGAAGTTCATCGGCACCTCGGTCGGGTTGAGCGCCGCCAGGTCCTGAGCAAACTCAGCACGCTGCTCAAGGGTCTCGCCCATACCCAGGATGCCGCCACAGCAGACTTCCATGCCAGCTTCGCCGACCATGCGCAGGGTGTCATGGCGCTCTTCCCAAGTGTGGGTGGTCACGACCTGCGGGAAGTAGCTCTTGGCGGTCTCAAGGTTGTGGTTGTAGCGGTGAATACCAGCCTTGGCCAGGCGATCCACCTGTTCCTGCGTCAGAATGCCCATCGATGCGGCCACATTAATGTCAACCTCTGCCTGAATGGCGGCGACGGCCTGTTCCATCTGGCTGAGCAGTCGCTCATCCGGCCCCTTTACTGCAGCAACGATGCAGAACTCAGTCGCACCAGACTTTGCAGTCTGCTTGGCGGCGTCCACCAGAGCCGGGATATCCAGCCATGCCGAACGTACCGGAGACTCGAACAGACCCGACTGCGAACAGAAGTGGCAATCCTCTGGGCAGCCGCCAGTCTTCAACGAGATAATGCCTTCAACCTCGACCTCTTCGCCGCACCACTTCAAGCGCACCTCATGAGCCAGCGCCAGCAGTTTCTCGATGCTGTCGTCGTCGAGGTTGAGAACCGCCAGGGTCTCCTCGTAGTTCAGCCCCTCTCCGCGGGCGAGCACCTTTTCGCGGGCGAGTTCCAAAATGTCCTGCTGCTGTTGAGTCATGGGGGGGTGACGCTCCTTGAGGCTGGGGATAAAACTTGAACACCGTTTCAGAAGTTGTACAGTTATCAAACTTAATACCGCAGCTACAGAATGTCGAACAGGGTTCAATTCCCGTCGTGTCGCGGATTTACGCTCCCCATTTCAGCCTTGAGACATCTTCCAGATGATTCTTCTTTCGTCTACGGTAGGCAGTGTGCAATTGACCAAGGACATCATTGTCGACGCAGCTCTCACCATTCTCAACGAGTACGGACTCGGCGATCTCACGATCCGCCGCCTGACTCGCCACTTGGGTACCGCCGCTGGCGCAATGTACTGGCACTACCCTTCCAAGCAGGCACTGCTGGGCGCCGTCGCTGACCGCATCTTGGCTCCCTGCACAGAGTTTTCCGCCACAGGCGATTGGCGTGCCGACATCGAAGCCGTCGCCGAGCTGCTCTACTCCTGCCTCACCGCTCATCGGGATGGCGCCGAGGTCGTCTCGGCCGCGCTCGCTACGGGCACCGCCACGATTCGCCCCGAACAACTGCTTGCCGACGTCCTGGAGAACGCATCCGAAACCTCCATCAGCACCCCATCAGCGGCTGATACCGCGTCTGTCCTCGTGTACTTCATTCTCGGTGCGACAGTCGACCAGCAGACAGCCATCGCGCTTAATCTAAATGGCGCCAAGGGCGTTTCCGACAATGGTGATGCCAGTGGCGAGAACACCGCCGGTAAGGACGCTGAGGTCGAGATTTCCTCTGAAGATACGGCTACACAGACAAAAGAGCTCGGCCGCCAGCGCATTGCACTGGGAACCGAGCTCTTTATCGCCGGAATTGCGGGGGTTGCGGAGACTAAGGGGATTGCAGGTCAGTAAGCCCCGCTGAAACAATCACGCTCACGGTCAAGCCCCGGCGCTAGAGCACCAGAGCTGCTACCCAACCAGCTGCCAGCAGCGGCAGGTTGAAGTGCAGGAAGGTCGGAATAACCGAATCGCGAATGTGGTCGTGCTGCCCGTCGGCATTGAGACCCATCGTCGGGCCGAGCGTCGAGTCCGATGCCGGCGAACCAGCATCACCTAGAGCACCTGCAGTACCAATGATGGCGACGGTAGCCATCGGCGAGAAGCCCAGCGACAGACACAACGGCACATAGATGATGGCGATAATCGGCAACGTCGAGAAGGACGAACCAATACCCATCGTGACCACCAGACCAACGACCAGCATGGCGAATGCAGCGGCAGGCTTGTTGCCCGCAAACAGCTCTGCAGTAGCGGTCACCAGCGGCTCGATCTGGCCGGACTCCGACATCACCGAGGCGAAGCCCTGTGCAGAAATCATGATGAAACCAATCAGGGCCATCATCTTCATACCGGCGGTGAACACGTCGTCCGCCTCACGCCAGCGCACGGCGCCGGTGAACATGAAGATTGCCAGACCAGTGAGTGCACCAATCAGCAACGGATCGGCATCGGTCTCCATAGAATTCATCACAATCTGGACGACGAAAGTCACCACGATTGCAACGAGAGCAACGATAACTCGGTACTTCGACACCGGTTCGTCAGACTGGGTTTCTGCGTGTGAGGACTGGGCAATCGGCCGATCTTCGTAATGCCGCGGCTTCCGGTAGGAGAAAAATACGGCAATGGCCAGACCGGCCAGCATGCCGAGAGCCGGGATGCCCATCGTCATCATGATGTTGATATTGGAAACATCAAGGCCAGCATTCTCGATGTTCCCCAGCAGGATGTCGTTCAAGAAGATGGAACCGAATCCGACCGGAACCCACATGTAGGTGGTGACCAAACCGAAGGTCATCACACTGGTAATCATTCGACGGTCGATGTTGAGGCGGTTAAATACCGGCAACAGCGGCGGAATAATCAGCGGGATAAACGCAATGTGAACTGGGATGAGGTTCTGCGACATGATCGCCATGGCCAAAATGCCGGCGACCATGCCCCACTTGGTCCATGCCTCTGCCTTAGATTTAGCGCCTTCATCCTCCGTGCCGATCTTGGCAATCAGCCAATCGGCCAGCAGTTTGGGCAGCCCGGAGGATGCCACTGCCATGGCAAAGGCACCCAGCATGGCATAGCTCAGGGCAATCTTCGCACCACCAGAGAGGCCTTCCTGGAAGGCAACCATTGTGGCATCGAGCCCCATACCGGCGGAAAGACCACCGACTAAGGCGCCAATAAACAGCGCTAGCACAACGTGTACCCGGCAGACCGCCAGGATTAGCATCACCAAAACGGCGAGAAGAACGGCATTCATAAGGAAAATATTAAGGCAACCTTAAGTATTTCCAGCAACCGGGGCTAGAAAGATTTCACCCCAAAATCTTTACACCCCGGCTAATGCGGCTAATCAATCGAGACGAGTCCCTGGCCGCCCTGCACTGCGTCGCCGACTTCAACATGAATAGAGCCGACGGTGCCTGCAGCCGGGGCCGTAATCTCGGTTTCCATCTTCATTGCCTCGAGAATGAGCAGCACCTCCCCAGCCTCAATCTTCTGGCCTTCCTCGACCAAAATCTTGCTGACCGAACCTGCCAGTGGCGCCACCACCGAATTGGCGGAGACACCCGAGACACTAGCGGTGGCCGGCTCAACGGAAGCGCTCGACGATCCACCCAACACGATGGGCGAAAGACGCTTGGGCTCCTCAACTACTTCAACGTCGACATCGTAGGCAATGCCGCCGACAGTCACTTTCAATTTCATGGCTCAACAATCCTCACGTAACAAAAGTCAATGAGTCAGACTCAATTAAGTCGGTTATCGAAAATTTCCAACTAACGCAGGTTGCGCTGCTGCTGGATCTGGCGTCCCTGCGCAGCCCACGTCTTATGGCGGTTGTATCGAATTGCCTTCACCTTGCCGCGATTGCCCAGGTACGCAGACACCGCTGCCGAAATGGCGATGACAGTATCCTCGGGGATATCTGCGTCCACGCGTTTGCGCAGTTCAGCCAACTCGCTCTCTGCCTGATTCAGTCGTGCCGTGGCCTTCTGCAAGCTTGTCGAGGTCGCATCCAACCGGTCGGTCAGTTCAGCGACGAGCGCTCGCAGCTCCTTAATCTCACCGATGCCGTCAGACATTACTGTGGCCCCAATCCGTGCTTCTTGGCCGGGCGAACCTCGCGCTTGTTACGCAGAACCGACAGTGCGTCAGCCACACGCAGGCGG
The DNA here is from genome assembly GCF_001812845.1 of Corynebacterium sp. HMSC065H09. NCBI lineage: Bacteria > Bacillati > Actinomycetota > Actinomycetes > Mycobacteriales > Corynebacteriaceae > Corynebacterium > Corynebacterium sp. HMSC065H09. Next base: position 99,817 of record NZ_KV810577.1, on the reverse strand, counting down.
GTTTCCGCCGGGTCAATCACGTCGTCGACCAGTCCGCGCGAGGCGGCGACATACGGCGTCGAGAAGCGTGTCTTGTATTCGGCGATACGCTCGTCGCGCACGCGCGCCTGCTCTTCCTCGTCGCCCGCGGCGGCAATTTCCTTTCGGAAGACCACGTTGACCGCGCCCTCTGCGCCCATCACCGCAATTTCCGCGGTCGGCCATGCGAATACGTAGTCCGCACCGAGGTCCTTCGAGCACATCGCCAGGTACGCACCGCCGTAGGCCTTACGCATGACGACGGTCACCTTGGGCACAGACGCTGCGGAGTATGCGTAGAGCATCTTTGCGCCGTGGCGGATGATGCCGCCATGCTCCTGGGTGACGCCCGGCATGAAGCCAGGAACGTCAACCAGGGTGACCAGCGGGATGTTAAAGGCATTGCAGAAGCGGATGAACTTTGCGCCCTTGTCCGAGGAATTGATGTCCAGCACACCGGACATCACGTTCGGTTGGTTGGCGACAAAGCCCACGGTACGGCCCAAAACTCGACCAAAGCCGACAACCAGGTTGGTGGCAAAACCCGCCTGGCACTCGAGGAAATCGCCATTGTCGGCGATACGGATGATGACCTCGCGGACGTCGTAGCCCTTCTTGCCATCGACGGAGACGATGTCGCGGAGCTCTGGATCCGGCTCGGCGTCGAATACCGGATCCACGATTGGCGGCTCTTCCGTGTTGTTCTGTGGCAGGAAGCTTAAGAGCTTCTGCGCAATCAGGATGGCCTGCTCGTCATCGTCGGCAACGAAGTCAATATTGCCGGCCTTGGCCATGTGCGCATCAGCGCCACCGAGCTGCTCGGAGGTGACTTCCTCGCCGGTCACAGACTTAATAACGCCCGGGCCGGTGATGAACATCTGTGCCTTGCGAGTCTGAATGATGAAGTCGGTCAGCGCTGGCGAGTAGGCAGCGCCACCAGCACATGGGCCTGCAATGATGGAGATCTGCGGCACCAGACCGGATAGCCACACGTTGTTGTAGAAGACCTGGCCATAGCCCGACAGAGAGTCAATCCCCTCTTGAATGCGAGCACCACCGGAGTCGTTGATAAACACGAACGGAGTGCCGTTGTCGGCAGCAGCGCGCATGGTGGCCGCAACCTTGCGGGACTGCGTTTCACCAGCGGAGCCACCCATGACCGTGAAGTCCTGGGAGGCCACGTGCACTGCCCGGCCGAGAACCGCGGCAGTGCCGGTGACCACACCGTCGGCAGGCGCGTCGGCAGTATCCATGCCGAAGTCGGTGGTGCGGTGAGTCATGAACATGCCGGTTTCACGGAAAGTGCCCTCGTCGACGAAGTTGTCGATACGCTCGCGGGCAGTCATCTTCCCACGTTCGTGCTGCTTGGCCTGGCGGGCTTCACCGCCACCGGCCTCAACACGGCGACGCTGAGCATCCAAAAAATCCAGGCGCTCCGCCATCGAGGCATCGACTCCCGGCGCGACGGCATCCGCCGAATTCGGCTGGTTTGCTGAACTTTGCGACATTGCTATCTCTTCTCCCGATGTTCCTAGGCGGGTTCCACCTGGACGGTCTGTGAGCGACCGCCAACGGTAACCTTGTAGCGAATTGGCTCGCGAATGACATTGGCAGCACCAGAGGCCTGCTCCGCCTCGCGCTTGAGCTGTTCGGCAGTCTTACCGACGTTCTTCGGCCCTTCGCCGCGCGTGGTGAAGAATCCCGGTGCGACGGATGGGAACAGTGCGTTGGTCAGGACGTCTTCGGCGGTGCCGTTGTAACCGTCGAGCTCCTTGGCCTGCTCGACCAGGTCGTCCCACTCTGGCTCGAGAAGATCAGCCGGGCGAACCGTGATTTCTTCCTTCTTGGTCTGTTCCGCTGCCTGCTTAATCAGCTCTGGGTTGCGCTCACCCGGGCACTGCCCGTAATAGCCGAGCATGAGGTCAGCGAACTCAGCCGTCATAACCTTGTAGCGTCCCATCAGCACGTTAAACACAGCTTGCGTGCCGACGATCTGCGAGCTCGGAGTCACCAGCGGCGGGTAACCGGCGTCCTTGCGGACAATCGGTACTTCACGCATGACCTCTTCGACGCGGTCGCCCGCGCCCTGGGCCTTGAGCTGGTTTTCCATGTTCGACAACATGCCGCCGGGGATCTGCGACATGAAAATGTCGGTATTGACCAGGGTTTTCGACTCGAACTCTGCGTACTTCGGGCGCACCTTGCGGAAGTGGTCACGAATGGTGATCAGGTTATCCATGTTCAGGTCGGTGGTGTAGTCGGTTCCCTCCAACATTTCCACCAGCGACTCGGTCGGGTTGTGCCCCGGGCCCAGCGACATCGACGAAATTGCCGTGTCCACGACATCCGCACCAGCTTCGATGGCTTTCATCAAAGTCACCATCGTGACACCGGTGGTCGAGTGACAGTGGACGTTAATCTGGGTGTCCTCGCCGTAAGTTTCCTTGATGCCGCGGATGATGTCGTAAGCCGGCTGAGGTTTCAGCAGCGCTGCCATGTCCTTCAACGCAATGGAGTCCGCCCCCATATCCAGTAGACGACCAGCGAGCTTAACGTACCCGTCGACGTCGTGAAGCGGAGACGTCGTATAGCAGATCGTGCCCTGCGCATGCTTGTCGACGTTCTTGACCGCGCGCATGGCGTGCTCGAGATTGCGTGGGTCGTTGAGCGCGTCGAAAACACGGAATACGTCCATACCGTTTTCAGCGGACTTCTCGACGAACTTGTCAACCACCATGTCCTCGTAGTGGCGGTAACCGAGAAGATTCTGGCCGCGCAGCAGCATCTGCAGGCGACTGTTCGGCATCAGCTTGCGGAATGTCCGCAGGCGCTCCCAGGGATCTTCATTAAGGAAGCGGATGCAGGCGTCAAAGGTTGCGCCGCCCCAGCACTCCACACTCCAAAAACCGGCCTTGTCCATTTCTTCACAGACATCGACCATGTCTTCCATAGCCATTCGCGTTGCCATGAGGCTCTGATGAGCGTCTCGGAACGCTACTTCCGTTACACCAATGGTTCGTGGACTCATAACTCCAAAAGTAAAGGCCTTTGGGGATCTTCGCGCGTTGGTGACCGCGAATATTGGGGATTCGGCGCCCGCCAAGGTGCGTTTAGAGTGTCAAATTGCCCACTTGCAGGGTTAAATACTTATTTTCACGCGAAGTTTATGCTCTTAATCGTTCGACTCGAATTTTTCCTTGGGGGTCGTTTTTGCGAATTGCGCTCGACAGATGGGACGGATGGCGCGCCCACACGGGACCGAAAAAGGCTCATGTTTTTTACAAAACGGTTAAGGTAGTCACATGAACCAAGCAAATACAGTCGGCGATTATCAAGTATGGCCGGGTGAGCCTTACCCGCTCGGATCTACCTACGACGGCGCTGGCACCAACTTTGCACTCTTTTCCGACGTTGCGGAAAAGGTTGAGCTTTGTCTGATTAGCGCCGAAGGCGAAGAAACACGCATTGAGTTGGAAGAAGTCGATGCGCATATCTGGCACTGCTACATCCCGTCCATCATGCCGGGCCAGCGCTACGCCTACCGCGTACACGGCCCATTCGATCCGGCCAACGGTAAGCGTTGCGACCCCAACAAGCTGCTGGTCGACCCATACGCCAAGGCTTTCGACGGCGAATTCGACGGTCACCCATCACTGTTCAACTATGACATTCATGACCACTCGAAGCGCAACACCGAGGACAGCCTGGGACACACCATGACCTCCGTGGTCATCAACCCATTCTTCGACTGGGGCGCTGACCGCGCACCTCGCACGCCGTACAACGAGACCGTGATTTACGAGGCCCACGTCAAGGGCATGACCATGACTCACCCGGATATTCCGGAGGAGCTACGTGGTACCTATGCCGGTCTCGCGCATCCGGCGATTATTGACTACCTCAAGGACCTTGGTGTCACGGCTATCGAACTGATGCCGGTCCACCAGTTCCTCCAGGACGACCACCTGCGCGAAAAGGGGCTACGCAACTACTGGGGCTACAACACCTTCGGTTTCCTAGCACCACATCAGGACTACTCGGCTTCCCAAAAGCCAGGCGGAGCAGTCAGCGAGTTCAAGGGCATGGTGCGCGCATTTCACGATGCCGGCATTGAGGTTATCCTCGACGTGGTCTACAACCACACCGCCGAGGGCAACCACATGGGCCCAACCATCTGCTTCCGAGGCATCGACAACGAGGCCTACTACCGCCTGGTCGAAGGCGATCGCCAGCACTACATGGACTACACCGGCACCGGTAACTCCCTGAATGTGCGCCACCCGCACTCGCTGCAGCTCATCATGGATTCGCTGCGCTACTGGGTCTCCGAGATGCATGTCGACGGCTTCCGCTTCGATTTGGCATCCACCCTGGCTCGAGAATTCCACGATGTGGATCGCCTCTCTGCCTTCTTTGACTTGGTGCAGCAGGATCCGATTGTCAGCCAGGTCAAGCTCATCGCAGAACCGTGGGATGTCGGCGAAGGTGGCTACCAGGTCGGTAACTTCCCACCGCAGTGGACTGAATGGAACGGTAAGTACCGCGACACTATCCGCGACTTCTGGCGCGGTGAGCCATCCACGCTCGGCGAGTTCGCTTCACGTATCACCGGTTCCTCGGACCTGTATGCAAACAATGACCGCCGCCCAACTGCGTCGATTAACTTCGTGACCGCGCATGACGGTTTTACTCTCAATGACTTGGTCAGCTACAACGAGAAGCACAATATGGCCAACGGCGAGGACAACCGCGATGGCGAGTCCCACAACCGTTCGTGGAACTGCGGTGTGGAAGGCCCGACCGACGACGAGCGCATCATTTCGCTGCGCGCTCGCCAGCATCGTAACTTCCTGACCACTCTCCTGCTGTCCCAGGGCACTCCGATGATTAGCCACGGTGACGAAATGGGACGTGGCCAGAAGGGCAACAACAACGTCTACTGCCAGGACAACCGTTTGGCCTGGGTCGACTGGAATCAGACTCGTACCAACTCTGAACTGGTCGAATACACCCAGTTCCTGACTGAGCTGCGTGCGGAACACCCAGTCTTCCGACGCCGCCGCTTCCTGCGCGGTGGCCCGCTCGGTGCGGAAACCGACGATCGTGACATTGCCTGGCTGACCTATGAGGGTCGTGTCATGACGACCGATGACTGGAACTTCGACTTCGGCAAGTCGTTGATGGTCTGGCTCAACGGCGATGCCATCACTGAGCCTGACCGCCGAGGTCACAGGATTGAGGATGACTCCTTCCTGCTGTGCTTCAACGCCCACCACGAGGACATCATGTTCCAAATTCCGGGCACCGAATACGCACACAGCTGGGAAGTCATCATCGACACCACAGAGATCACGGGTCGCCCGACCCGCGAGCGCATCGTTGAGCCAGAAGGCGAGCTCCGCGTGCCAGCCCGTTCTACCATCGTGCTGATCGAGCGACACTAGCCGCGTCCGCGTTGGGTGTAGGGGCCTGGGCCTGGGTTGGTTCCTACACAAAAATCCCCTGTCGGCGGAAGGCTTTTCTTCCACTGACAGGGGATTTTCGGCTCTGAGTTCAACTCAAAACAGGGTTTGGGTCAACACAGCACTGCGGGAGCCGAGCTGGCGTGAAGTCTTCTTACGCAGATGCGCGCATATTGAACTCCGCCTGAGAGTTCAACCAGTACTCCGGCTCGGTGTCAAAGTAGTCGGACAGTCGATTTGCGAGGTCAGTAGTGACCGCAGTGCGGCCGGTGCGAAAGCGCTCCAGAGTTGAGCTTGGCACGCCGATGGCAAGAGCCAGTCGGTAGATAGAGAGGTGTCGCGGCTCGAGGAAATTATCGTTCAAGATAGAACCAGGGTGCACAGGATGCGTGCTCAAAATGTTTACTCCTTATTTCATCGCTTCACTGGCATACGTTGTTTCCGCTTTGCCCTACGCTTGAGCTCGAAAGCTCGAACGACCAGTTACCGCCGTTCGTCGAAAAGTATAAGGAGCGCCCGCTCAAAATGCATCCGGACATTTAACCCCCCAAAACATGTGGTTTTCAGGGGTACAGACACCCCCACTGTCCGAACGCTCCATAAATATTCCTATTTTTGTGGGCATTTCCACATTGTCGGAAGCCATGTGTACTCGGCGAGAACCGCAGGTACCGCAGCCTCTATGGGGCTCAATCCGCCATCGGCGCTACCATCTAGTGCATGACTACGACCACGCCATCCTCCGAGCCCGCCGTCGTCTTCGAGCTCACAGGCGACACGGTGACTATTACCGCAGATGGGCTCCGCCTTACCCACACCATCAACACGGCTAGCACCGACCCCGCGAAGCCCCTCCCGCTTGCCGACGTTGCGGAGGTCGCATCGGCAAGTAAAAACGGTGTCTACACTCCGGCCAACCGCTTTTTCCCCGGCACGGTGGACCTCGGAGTAGCTTTGCCAAAGGCCCGTGTGATGCCTCATCGTCAGGCAGCAGCGCAGTTGCTGGCAGACCTCGTGGCGGAGATGGCCAAGAATCCGGAGTTCTACAACTCAGCAGATGCTTTTACTTCCACGTTGATGCCGTGGGTGGCACAGCGTGCGGCGGTCACCGAAGGCGTGAGTGTGGTTGAGGGCGCGGGCGACGTCGTAAAGCAGTCTGTGCCTTTTGCACCGCTTCCTACGGGGGATGAGGTTGCGGCGTCGGACATCGCACCGTTTGCGGCGTTCGATGTAGAGACAGCGAACGAAGACACCGGCTCGATTATTCAGCTTGGCGTTGCGGTCGTGCGTGGCGGGAAGGTGACGGAGCGTTATTCCTGGATGTGCCGTCCGCCAAAGGGGCTGGAGTATTTTGATGAAGCCAATGTCGCGATTCATGGCATCACGGCGGCGGATGTGGCCGGTGAGCCGTCATTTCCGGAGCAGCTGGCGAAGTTTGTTGACGTCGTTGGGGATTTGGACGTAGTTGCTCACAATGCGCGGTTTGATTTCACAGCCCTGTCGCGGGCGTGCCGGACGGAAGGCATTCCAGCACCGAAGTTGAATTTTGCGTGTACTTATATGTGGGCTCGGCAGATGCAGTTGGGGCTGCCCAACTTGAAGCTGCCGACGTTGGCGGAGGCCGCGGGGGCGTCGCTGGAGAATCATCATGATGCGACGGCAGATGCGGTCGCATGTGCTGAGGTAGCGCTGTGGTTGATGGAGCAGCAGCGCGCAACATCGGTGGCTGATTTGAGCCAGAAGGTCTCGCTGAGCTTGGGCCAGATTGGCAGTGGACGAGTGCGGATGGTGCGCTATGACCCGGCTGGCGTCGCCAGCACTGGTGCCGGGACCAACGCGGGAACTGGTGCTGGTGCTGGTGCGCAGTCCGGCAGTTCCGCGCCGTCACGTCGGCCGCGTCGCAATGCGAAATGGGATGCGGCAAAGACACCGGACACCATTCCAGACCCGAATCCGGACGCGGATCCAAGCGGCCTGCTGTACCAGCAGCGGGTGACACTGACCGGCGATTTTGCACCGTATGACAAGGGTTTTCTGTGGGATAAGATCGCCTTTGCAGGTGCGAATATCAATAAGGGTGTCACGAAGAAAACGACCATTTTGGTCGCCGGTCCGTGGGATTCGGTGACGTCGAAGGAGAAGAGGGCTCGACAGCTGCAGGCCGAAGGCCAGGAAATCCAGATTTGGACTGAGAAGGAGCTCTTCACCGCACTCGGGCTGAATCCGGAAGAGGATGGCGCGTCCGAAGCGGGAGACACTGCGGAAGGAACACCTAGCGCCAGCACCGGGGACAACTCCAGTGAGTCGGTTCCAATGTTTGGTTCCACTTCCCTGCCGGGCGATGACGGAATGCCACCCTTCTAGGCCACGTTCACGAGAAAAAATTCGCATTCGGACGGCGGGTGCAGACTCTGGGGCTAGCTGCTGCCACAGCGGTCAGGCAGCAGCTTTTCCTGGTGGGCGGTATAAAGGGGAACATGAGTCGCCGACCAATTACGTCCACCTACCGTCTCCAACTCCGTGGCCCCAAGGCCGACCCAAACGGGCGCGCTTTCACGTTCGCTGACGCGGCTGAACAGGTCGGCTACTTGGCAGACCTCGGAATTTCACACCTGTATCTGTCGCCTATCCTCACCGCCGTACCGGAGTCTAACCATGGCTACGATGTCATCGATCCGACGACAGTGAACCCGGAGCTCGGCGGCATGGAAGAGCTGCAGAAGCTCGCGCAGGTGGCGCACAAGGCCGGTCTGGGCATCATTATCGACCTGGTACCGAACCACCTCGGTGTTGAGGAGCCCAAGCTCAATGCCTGGTGGTGGGACGTTCTGACCTATGGCAAGGATTCTCAGTTCGAGCCATACTTCGATATCGACTGGCACGAGGACAACGGTGCCAACGGCAAGATGGGGTTGCCGGTTCTGGGATCCCCGGAGGATATCGACAAGCTGGAGCTCGACACCTCTGGCGACGAGCCACTTCTGCGTTACTACGACAACACATTCCCGGTGCGCCCCGGCACCGAGGACGGCACCCCGCAGGAAGTACATGATCGCCAGGCCTATCGCCTGATGTACTGGAAGGACGGGGTCATTGGCTACCGTCGATTCTTCAGCGTCAACGGCCTGGCCGGCATCCGCCAGGAAAACCCGGTGGTATTCGAGCACACACACCGCATCATCCGCGAGCTGCTAGCTGCGGACATCATTGACGGTGTCCGCATTGACCACCCAGATGGCCTCAGCAACCCATTCGGATACCTCAGTGAGCTGCGCCGTCTACTCGGCGATGACAAGTGGCTGGTTATCGAGAAGATTCTGGGTGCCGAAGAGCCACTGGATCCGAGGCTCCAGGTTGACGGCACCACGGGTTACGACGCCCTGCGTGAGTTCGACAATGTCTTCGTCAACCGCGACTCCCGAGACGCCATGAGTATGTTGGCTCTGCAGCAGTCCGGCTCAACCTGGGACAAAACTGCCGTGCAGGCAACTGCGCAGGCTCTCAAACACGATGTCGCAGCGCACGAGTTGGCTGCAGAAGTCCGTCGTCTAGCACGTGCCCTGCGCCGCGATAACTGGTCTATCAGCGGTACCAGCGTCAGCGATGAGGTACTTATCGACACCATCTGCAAGCTGGTCGCTGCCATGCCTGTCTACCGTTCGGACTATGTCTCCCTGTCACGAGTGGCTTCCACGGTCATTGGTGAAATGGCAGCGCGTTTCCCCTCGCGTGTCTTTGCTCTCGACCTCATTTCGGCAGGTTTGGTAGCCGGTGGTGAGGCCGCCACGCGGTTCGCGCAGGTCTGTGGTGCGGTCATGGCAAAGGGTGTCGAAGACACCACCTTCTACCGCGCCTGCCGCCTGATCAGCCTGAACGAAGTCGGCGGTGATTTGGGTCGCTACGGCATGTCGGCGGCGGAGTTCCACCTGTTGCAGTCGGAACGTGCTCGCCTCTGGCCACGAACCATGACCACGCTGTCCACGCACGACACCAAGCGCGGCGAAGATGTCCGAGCCCGCATCCTCCAGCTCTCCGATGTCTCCGGCGACTGGGCTGAAAATGTCCGCAACTGGATGGCCATCACCCCCGCCCCTGACGATGCCACCGGCTACTTCCTGCTGCAGAACATCATCGGAGTCTGGCCGACCGACGGCGTAATTACCGATGAACTGCGTGAACGCCTCCACGACTACGCCATTAAGGCCATCCGCGAGGCAGATGTGCACACCTCCTGGACGGAGCCGGTCGAGGAGTTCGAACTCGGCATTCGCAGCTGGATCGACGCGCTTCTCGACGGCCCCCTGACCGACTCCATCACAGAGTTCGTCCGCTCCATTGCGCCAGCTGCCCTGACCACGTCACTGTCGCGCAAGCTCCTCCAGCTTGTCGGCCCCGGCATCCCCGATACCTACCAGGGGACGGAGTTCACAGAGGACTCCCTGGTTGATCCTGACAACCGCCGGTTCGTCGACTACGATGCGCGCGTCGCGGCGCTGGATAAGGTTGCTCGCGATGAGGTCACGTCGGTAACTAAGAGTCCAGAGCACCCAGCTGAGCTGCCGGAGGACTTTACGGATGCCGATGCGGACGTCGCAAAGCTGATGGTGACTCACCACGGAGTGAAGCTGCGTGCGGAACGCCCGGAGTCCTTCGTCGGCGGCGCCTACCAGCCAGTATTCGCCGTGGGTGTCGGCGAGCGTCATTTGGTCGGTGCAGCACGTGGACCGAAGGGCGAGCCGGAAGATGTTATCGCGCTGGTGACGCGCCGTCCGCTGGGGCTGCAACGCGAAGGCGGTTGGGGCGACACTACAGTGACACTTCCCAAGGGATTCTGGACCGACCGTTTCACTGGCCATACTTGGTCCGGCACCATCGCCGTGGCTTCTCTGTTCAGCTCCTTCCCAGTAGCACTGCTGGTACGCGAGGACGATGACGACTAATCGAATGAAGGATTCGCTTCCCGACGATTCCCGCGACCAGACCCGCAAGACTCAGTTGGCGGAGGATCGAGAGGTTACACGTGCACTGCAGTCGAAGTACGACTCGTGGGCAACTCGGCACCCCACCGCCGCGCAGGACTTTGTCGATGCGATTAAAGAGATTCTCTCCGATGCCGGTTTGGCCTTTGACAATGTCACGGCGCGGGTGAAGTCTTTCCGCTCATTGCGGCAGAAGGCCCTGCGTCGTGAAGCGGACGGCAACTACGTCTACCCTGACCCGTGGCACGGTATCCACGACATCATCGGTGTGCGTGTAACCACGTACCATTCGACGGAGATTCCCGCGATCATGGATGCGCTGGGAGATTCGCTGACTGTGCTGCGTAGGATTGACAAAACCGCGGAGACACGAATCAGCGGCCGGTTGGGATACGGCTCCCAGCACTTGATCTGCAAGGTGTCGACGGCGGCGCCGTCAGAGCTAGCTCCATATGCGGATATGCAGTTTGAGGTGCAACTGCGCACTGTGCTGCAGCATGCGTGGGCGGAATTTGAGCACGATATTCGCTATAAGGCCCCTGAGGGAGCGACAGACCCGCGGATTGATCGAGCTTTTGCGCTGGCCGCTGGCCTTATTGAGCTCGCGGATCAGCAGTTCGACCAAGTCGTTGCCGTGCTGGAGGAATCCACGCCGGACGATTCCGCGCAGGGAGAGGGCAAACAGCCCTCAGCTCCGGCAAAGACCACAGCCGATGACATTGTGGTGACTGAGGAAACCCTACCCGGCGTGCTGACGATGCTGCTTCCAGATGCGCCCCGATCGAAATCAGAACATTACGGCTGGGCAGAAGAACTGCTGGAGCGCAATGGCATTCGCACTGTCGGGCAGCTGCGAGAGCTACTTAATCCGCAGCGCCTCAGCGCGGTAAGCAAGGCCATGAAGTACCGCTTTAACCCAGGCCATGTGCGTGTTATCGATGACCTACTACTAGCGGCTCGCGGTGAAAAGCACATCAAGGCCACTGCAGATACCAGCCATAACCCGAAGCGTCGACCAGCCCGTTTGCGCGCACGGTTGCAGCAACTAGCGGAGGCCGGGATGCCTATGAGCGACGTCCCCGAAGACGATCGAGCTGACGGCGATCGCTCTTCGTAGGCCGCCCGGCACCGCGGTCGCGCGTCGGCATCGATGCGAGAATCTCCCTAGGGGGCGGCGGCGGAGAGTGGTCGATATAGCACTGCCTGGCCACCGGAGCTCCGACCCGCTTCTTCACCGTCTTGGTGACCTCAACAATGTGTTCGCGGTGGTTTGCCCACAGTCGCACTCTATCCCCTGGAACGACCAGAACTGAAGGTTTCACGGCTTCGCCGTTGACTTTGACGTGGCCGCCACGGCACGCATCTGCGGCCAATGAGCGAGTTTTCAGCAACCTGACCGCCCAAATCCAGGCATCAATACGCACTGGCTCGGTAGACAATTGCTGCTGAGCAGGCATTTACTGCGGATCCTTGTAGTTCACAATCCGCTGAACCTTTTGCCAATTGAGAAAACCACCGACCAGGCCGACTACTGCCAGGATGAGGAATAGAGACATGCTTCCGGCTAGAAGTCCGAGCACTGCACCGCCGACGACACCACTGCCTGCCCATACAACGGCATTGCGGGAGTACTTTCGCACCGCGTTCTTGCGGAGCTCAATGGGGTTCTGAGGTTGGGGCTGAAGATAGCTCATGGAGTACATATTAGAGCGTTCTGGTCGCCCTGACGCATCGCATAGGTCGATAGGGCGTACAATTCGGGAAAAATTTCTACAGCTATAGCAAACCTGCTAGATATTCCTATTTGGGTAGGTAATTAACACAATGGCGTAGGTTGATTGCTAGTGTTAGTCCTATGACAGAAACTGTCCGCCCCCGCCACCGCATGGTCGACCGCGTTGCGGCGATCCTCGAACTCGTTGCGCGCTCTAACGAAGGTCTAACCCTCACTGACATCGCCCACACGCTGAACTATCCGCTCAGTACCACGCAGGGCCTTGTCAACGGTCTGACTGTGACAGGTTACCTTGACGAGTCCAACAAGCGTTACACGCTCGGCATGGCGCCGTTTCTGCTCAATGTCATGGCCGGTCGTCGCATGGTCAACGTTCCGACGGCTGAGCTCGAGGCGATTCACAACGAAACTGGCTTGATTACCGTGCTGGCACTGCCGGTTGGTGGCAAGCTTTTCTACCTCAAAACCGTCGGTGAATCCATGCGCTACCAGTACCTGACGGAGAACTTCCTGCCGCGCTCGCTGTTGCGCACCTCTGCAGGTTGGGTTTTGATGAGTCGGTTTGAAAAGCGCGAACTGTGGTCCTACCTGAACTCCGCGCGGCCGGAAGACCAGGTCTATGTGGATGATTTCCTCCGCCAGGCCGGGGAAATCGCAGAGACCGGCGTCTGTGCTGCCCCGGGTATTGCCGAAGGCGGTGGCGTTGACGGTGTCTCTATCGCAGTGGAGGAAGACGGTGCTACTGTCGCGGCAGTCTGCGTCTTCGGTCGGCCAGAAAAGATTGCGGAAAATAAGGACGAGCTGGTGGAAATTCTCAAGCGCCATCGCGGCGCACACAACGGCGAGGAATCCCCGAACCAGGGTTAGTGGCTGTTAAGCGCGCAGCTCCCACCAGATTTCGCCACCGTCCGTAGACGGCTCGCTAGCTCCCTTAGTCAGCGCCTGCATTTCGCCGTCAAGCTGGGCAATCCCATCGGCAGTCACCGCGATGGAAAACTCCACGTTCTGGCCCCACCGCGTTTCCACGATCTCATAACCACGAGCACGCAATTCCGCTTCGATGCGACCGGCATCTGCGGCGGAGACACTCACTACTCTCAAGGCTCTTTGCACGCGCCGCATGCGCGTGACTTTTTCTAGACACTCTGAGACCGAATCCGAATAGGCCCTCACAAGCCCACCCGTGCCTAATTTGATGCCGCCAAAATAGCGGATCACTACGGCGGTGACATTCGTCATTCCAGAGCCCTGGAGCACATCGAGCATTGGGCGCCCTGCCGTGCCGCCAGGTTCACCGTCATCTGAGGATCGCTCCACCCGATTCCCTCCGACGACCTCATGAATGTATGCGCTGCAGTGGTGGCGAGCATCCGGGTACTCCGCCTTGGCCAAATTGATGACCTCTCGGGCGCTGTCTTCGTCGTCAGCACGCGCGATCCACGTGATGAAGCGAGATTTCTTAATCTCGATTTCATTCGTGACGATGTCACCGCCGGCGGGGACAATCAGCTCGATGTCGCGCTGCTTCTGCGTCGCTTCGGTCGAAGTGGATGGCTCGGTGGTCATAGTGTCCATTGTTGCGTATGGGCTTCGTGCACACCCAATCACCGTCGCTCGCTACTATCTCGACTTCACCTTGGACTCACCTCAAATACGCGGTGTTCGAAAACGGTTCCCCTGTGCCAATCCGCTGACTGACCTACCATGGTGCCCATGAGCAACTACCGAGTCTGGGCCCCGTACGCTTCCGAAGTCCGTCTGCTGTTGGGCAATCCTGACGCGCCAGCGATTTTTGATATGCATCCAATCGCTGACGCCACCGATGGCTACGGCGCCAACTCTGGTTGGTTTGAAGCTGATGTGGCTCGTACACCGGGGGATCGCTACGCATTTTCGCTGCGGGCACATGCGGGATTCGGCGCGCCTGACGACGAATCGGGGGACGGCTCCTCCCCTGCTGTCGGTGACTGGACAATACCGCTGCCAGATCCGCGTTCCCAGTCGCAGCCGGATGGTCCGCATGGTTTCTCCGAGGTCGTTGACCTGGGTGCCTATAAGTGGAAGGACTCGGCCTGGTCGGGCCGGATTCTGCCAGGAGGTCTGATTTATGAGCTGCATGTGGGCACCTTCAGCGATTCTGGTGATTTCGAAGGTTTGGTGGAACATCTAGACCATCTGATTGAGCTGGGGGTAACACATATTGAGCTGATGCCAGTGCAGCCTTTCGGTGGTGACCGTAATTGGGGCTATGACGGTGTGTCCTGGCACAGCGTGCACGAGGGCTACGGTGGCCCGCGGGGTCTACAGAAGCTGGTTGATACGTGCCACCGAAAGGGTTTGGCTGTCATCTTGGATGTGGTCTTTAACCACTTTGGTCCAGACGGCAACTATGTGGGATTTTTCGGCCCCTACACCGCTGGTGGTTCGACGGGTTGGGGTGAGGTTGTCAATCTCACTGGCGACAACTCTGATGAGGTGCGTGCGTATATTTTGGATGCAGTGCGCCAATGGCTGGTGGATTACCACGTCGACGGTCTTCGTCTGGACGCAGTCCATGCCCTGCATGACGAGGGGGCATTCCACATTCTGGAGCAGATGCAGGTTGTCGCAGACACTGTCGCAGCCGAGACTGGTATTCCGCGTTCTTTGATTGCAGAGTCCGACCAGAATGATCCGCGTTTGGTCCGCCCGCGCGCTGCAGGTGGCTTTGGCCTCAACGCTCAGTGGGATGATGACGTCCACCATGCACTGCACACGCTGGTCTCTGGCGAGGACCACGCCTACTACTCAGACTTTGGGTCGGTGGAAGCGCTAGCTAGTGCTTTGGAAACTGGCTTCTGGCATACGGGCACAATGTCGACGTTCCGTGGTCGCACTCATGGTCGTCTCTTCGACCTGTCTGTACAGCCCATGCATGCTTTCGTAACGTACACGACCACACATGATCAAACGGGAAACCGCGCTGTCGGTGACCGTCCGTCGATGAACCTCACTCCGGCGCAGCAGGTTTTAAAGGCAGCAGTTATCGCCTGCAGTCCTTTCACCCCGATGCTCTTCCAAGGTGAGGAATGGGGCGCCTCTACCCCGTTTGCTTTCTTCTGTTCCCATGAAGATCCGGAGCTGCAGCGGCTCACGCGCGAGGGACGCCTACGTGAGTTTGCCCGTGCTGGGTGGGATCCGAAGGAGGTATCCGACCCATCGGATCCAGAGACCTTCCACCACTCGAAGCTCAATTGGCAGGAGGTCTCGGAGGGCTCGCACGCCACTATTCTGGCGGCCTACCGCGATCTCTTCGCGCTGCGGAAGTCCCACCCGTCGCTTCGCACTCCCTGGTCGGCATCTGTGGTGACTGAGTATGACGAGGACAATCGTTGCCTCGTCGTTGTGCGCAGCCAGGATGAGCGCGAAATGGGTGCCCGGAACTCGGATGCCTTTGAAACTGTCGCTTTGGTGGCGAATTTCTCCGACGCCGAAACCAGCGTCAGCCTGGATTCCGAGTTCGGTTCCGCCCACCTGCTGCACACTTTTGAAGACGCAGCAGCCAGCATCGTCAATGACGAAGCTGCCGGTCCCGAAATCTCGCTTCCAGCGTGGGGCTACGCTGTCGTCTCGCTCAGCTAGTCAGCCGGACTTTCAGCCTCGGTGTCGGACTCTTCCTCATCCGCCGCACCCGACTCGGGTGCTGGCCACGGCAACTCGGTGACATCACCGTGGAGGACGTGAGCCACCAACGCGTCTGCGATGAGAATATCGCTCATCACCAACGTCGGAACCAGGTCCGCCAGCTGAGCCCACATCGGAATCAGCTCACGGACAGCGGCGACACTGGCATCAGAGTTCTCAGCCTGAGTACGAGCCAATACGCGGGCAGCCACTGCAATAAGCAGTGACGTTCCCGGCACCAGAGTCCAGTGCAGCGAAGGATCATCCGCATCGATGCCGTCGAGCTTGTGGAAGCGCACATTGACCGCCTTGCGCAGTCGTGGAGACGCCTTCGACACCGTCTTAAACAACACTCGAGAGGCGGCGGCAAGCTGGGTCATGACACCGGATTCCACAATCTCAGCACGATTGCGTACCACTTCATAGATTGCCGTGAAACGAGCGTCATCGTCGGTCAGCGGACCCGGGACCATGCGGTAAGGATCAAAGACCTGCGACAGAATAGCGCTGGCCTGTGCTTCCGGCAGCGAGGTAATCTGCACCGAGCTCTGGTCGATAGTAGCGGACTCCAGGGTGGTGTCCTGGCCGCTGGCAGCAATGTCCAGCAGTCCCTGGCCACCAGTTGTGCGCAGGTAATCCAGCTGACGAGAACGGTCCACGCTCTCATCAGTGAGATCCGCTAATGCTGCCAATGCACCGAGCCACGGCACACGGCGACGCCCCGGCACTGGCTTAGTAGCGCTGAAGTCTCCCAGCACGAGTCCGGAGGCGATAAACATACCCGGCTGATCGTCGAGCGCGATGACTGAACGGTTCAACGCTGCCAGTCCGGCGCGTGGTTCGGCACACAAGATCGCACCCAACCTAGGTGCGGCCAGCAGCGGATTCGCCTGCGCCATGTCGGTTGCACGACCAGCGCGCAAGGTCGCCAGTAGCGTCCACAAACGTGCGAGCTGATCCTGATTTAGCTCGCCCCACAGTTCCTGCGCGCGAGCAACGGGATCGGTGTCCTCGCCATCGAGGTCGATAGCCTCTGCATCATCGACATGATTCAGAATGGTCGACCCGGCCGCCGGCCACTGCGGGTGGCGTTCCTTTTCCACACCGAGAGTCACCTGCGCGACGAATGGGCCGAGGCCGCGGAGTTCGGCGGGAAGCTCGCATTCGCCCTCTACGACTTCCAGGGCGACGGGTTCGCGCCACGGTTGACCGGCGGCCCAGAGCCACAGGGTCATCGGCAAGTGCGAAACGTCGTCAGCGACATCAACCTCGATGATGTCAGTGGCTTCATCGTTGAAGGCAATCTGGCGGATGGCATCGCGGGAGGAGGCCTCCACCAGCGGTACAGACAGGCGCTTCCGTCCCGTCACACGTGTCCAGTCCAAACTAATGCGCAGGGCCTTCAGCAGAGAGATACGGTCGGCAAACTTGCCGAACTCCGCGTAGCCAGTATCGCCGAATCGCTTGATGGGGACGCGGCAGATGTCGCGCTCACCGCTGGAAACTGCAATATGCGCATGGCGCAACTCGCCCGGGGCATTGACGACAATCTTGCCGAAGGCATCGACACGCTTCGGGCGGGTGACCAATGTAGTGGTGCGGCGGGCGACGGATTCGTCGGCAAGCGGAACCTCAAACTGCAGCGTGCCTGGCGTGACCTGCAACTGCAGCCATGCGCCCTCGTCGGTGGAAAGCTCGACGGTGCCTGTGACTTCGTCCGCCCCGAGGCGCACGATAGCGGGCTCGGCGTCAAGCGGCTTGTCACCCGAAACAACGCGGATGTCGGCGGGGCTCAGCCCGTCGATGGTTGGGATGCGGAAGCCGTCACCACCACCGCTGTAAGTGATCGTGAGGTCTGCCTGCTCCGCAATGGCGAAGTGCTTCTGGAAGCTGCGGCCACGCGGATTGACCAGACGAACCACGAACTCGCCGACCCACGGGTAATCGTCATCGGTAAGAATCTCAACCTCGCCACCCGCGGCGGGTACCTCGAGGTCATAGACCATGACGGAATCCGTGGTAAACGCACCATATCCACCAAAATCGGTGACGATAGCACGCCAGGACTCGTCCTTACCGGACAGCGTCGGCGGGAACACAGCGACCGGACCACCGGCGTAAACCGGGGTGCCGTAGGCAGACACCGTGCCGTCGAGACGCGCGTGAGGCATGGTCATTCGCGGTTGACGCTGCGGGGATGCCGACCGAACCTCGCCGGCCGCCCCGGACCGACGAACCTGAACTGCATGAACATCGCGGAGATCGATCTCAGCGACTTGCCACAGCTCCCAGTTAAATGGGCGCGGGTCCGATAGCAATGGCACCTCAGCGCCTGTGACGGGGTCAACGAGTGTGGCATCAACCGGGTAGACCACCGTAGCGGACGTCGAGTGTAGCGAGACCTTGTCTGTGACTGACTGACCGTCGGCACCGAAAATGAGAATCGGGTCCTCAGTGCTAATCGCAGGGACTCGCCAGTGCTTCTCATCGCCGATTTCCACCAGCACATCGCGCACCGGCTCATCGATGGTCACCACTGGACGCGGCAGCGAATCCTGCAGGCCCACCACCGGCGTCGTTGCTACCGTGCCGCCGAAGGTGACACGCCAGGTCCGTCCCGCCGGATCCAGCGGCGTCGGTAGCTGTACGCCAACGGTCTGCGTCAGCTCATCGAAGTACAGCTGCGGGCGGCCGGTCGTTGCCACCACGCCCACGGCTTCACGACGATTCGCAGTACCCGCCGGACGCATACGCAGCTCTTCACGCGCAGCGGCCACCAGAATAGGCGGCAGCCCCGCATCGAGCTGGCCGAGTTCTTCCCGAGCCTCCCAGTTGGCCGGATCAGCGGCGGTGGCAATGGCATAGCCGAGGGTTGCCTTAAACAACTTGTGCGCCTGACGAGGTGCCGTCCTGGCCAACTGACGCAGCGCCAGTGGGTAGACACCATCTTCCGCCTCTGCGATTTCGGTCAGCAGCTCCTCGAGCAGCGGATGAACCTTCGACAGCGCCTGTACCAGGTCATTTGATGAAGGGTCGGATAGCTCCGATACGCCCGCAAGCTCCTCACAGCGCTCGATAATCAGTGGCATCACTGATAGCTGCACACCCGCGTGCAGAAGAAGCACCTGCGCTGCCCGCTGCAGCGGATCCGCGTCGGCCTGGCTGCTGTCGACGTCGTTAGGCAAACCAGCATTGGCCAGCATTGTCGGCACTGCGGCGGCGAGGTGCTCGATGAGCGCGCCGGTAGTGTCAGCGTCTGGATCCAGCTGCAGAGCGGCTGGCCAGTCCAGCCACATTTCGCTTGCCGACGCAACACGCGCGGCGCGTCCTACCAGCGAGGCAAGGGTGACCAGCGGGTGATTGTCAACGACACTCTTCGCAGCTTCAATATCGGCAGCAGTACCACCCACCAGATGATGGGCCAGGAGCGTTCCCAGGAAGCGGTCGATACGCTCAACCTCGTCCATCGCCAGCCCTGACCAGACAAACAGTGGCTCAACTTTGGCCTGTGTGGCGGATTCCAGCAGACCCGGAATCCGGGTGGCCAGGTCCTGCTCTGCGGCAGCCAGCCACATTTCGACAATCACGGTATTTTCCACTCGGACACCCTGGTCGACACTGCTTGCCCCAGTCATAGTGGGTGGACGCTCCCCTTCGCTACAAAGCTTGCTCGAAAAGATTCATTTAATTAACGGAGCTGGGAGGACTTCCTCGGAGGTTTCCCAGCTGGACCCAGCAAGTCTAGGTCAAAAAGTCATACTCTGGTGTGCCGGGTACCAGTCGGCGGCACTTCAGCGGCGAGGCATCCATGCGTGCCAGCAATTCCTCGAGGTCAGAGGCACGACGTAGCTCAATACCGACAAGAGCCGCGCCAGTTTCGCGGTTGTTGCGTTTGAGGTACTCGAACTGCGAGATGTCGTCATCCGGGCCGAGAACATCGCTGAGGAACATGCGGAGCTGGCCGGGCTTCTGCGGGAAGTTGACCAGGAAGTAGTGCTTGAGGCCGCGGTAGACCAGCGAGCGCTCCATGATCTCGGCATAGCGCAGCACGTCGTTATTACCGCCCGAGATGATGCAGACAACAACCTCGTCCGGTTCAAACTGCATCTGCTCCAGAGCTGCCACAGACAGCGCACCGGCCGGCTCAGCGATGATCCCTTCGTTCTGATAGAGATCCAGCTGCGCCTCACAGACCGCGCCCTCCGGCGCAATCATCGGATGAACGCGGTTGCGGTTGGCCTCCAGGATGTGCCATGGCAGGTCACCGAAACGGGCCACCGCGGCGCCATCGACGAACGGATCGGTGTGCCCCAGCGTAATCGGGCCGTTGTTCTCCAGGGCTGCGCGCATGCAGGCCGCACCCGCAGGTTCCACACCCATGACCTGGGTGTTCGGCGACATATCCGACAGGTAAGAGGTGACACCGCTGAGCAGACCACCGCCACCGACCGGTACGCAGATGGTATCCAGAGTCAACCCCTGACCGGAGAGCTGCGCAATAATTTCAGCTGCGACAGTGCCTTGTCCGACGATGGTGTTGAAGGAGTCGAATGGCTCCACCATGGTGGCACCAGTGCGCTGTGCGTCAGCACGCGCCGCAGCGGCGGCCTCATCGAAGGAGTCCCCGACAACGACAATCTCAACGGCATCGCGGCCGTGGTAAGCGATACGGTCGCGCTTCTGCTTCGGCGTGGCATTGGGCACATAGATGCGCCCCTTAATACCCAGCTGACGACAGGCATATGCCACGCCTTGAGCGTGGTTTCCTGCAGATGCCGCAACGACGCCTGCTGCTCGCTCTTCGTCGGTGACCTGAACCATGGCGTTGTAGGCACCGCGAATCTTGTACGAGCGCACGTCCTGGAGGTCTTCCCGCTTGAGGAATACCTTAGCACCGGTGATTTCGGAAAGACGTGGGCTGAACTGCAGCGGAGTGGCCGCAATAACCGAAGAAATTCGTGCCTGCGCAATCTGAATATCGGCCGCGTGGACAAGTCGGCGTTCGGTCTGGGAAGCAGGCACAGAATTCTCACTCATGAGCTATGACTCTACTCGGTCATACAACCGGTTGCGACAATCAGGGCCACGATAAGCTACCCCAAAATGCTGGCCCCAATCGTCGCCTTCAGATCACCAATCAAGCTGGCGTCCCGGTCGACCCGCAAGTGCTCGCCGAGAACCAAAGTGGTGTGGGAATCGCCGTCGACAAGCTTGAGGTAAACGTCGGAGTCGCCTGGGTTGTCCAGCAGTACTGACTTCAGCTTGGCAATCATCTCCGGAGTGCACTGATCAGTGCGCATGGTCAGACGCAGCGGCGCCGAAGTGGAGCCATTACGGCCAAGATCCGGCAGCTTCAGGTCATCACAGACCACACTCATGCGGTCATCGCGGTACTGAACGCGGGCACGAATAAGCACGATGGCGTCTTCAGCAATGCTGGTGGCAATCATCGCGTAGGTTCTCGCAAAAGCCATAACTTCCACGCGCGCGCCGTTGTGGTCCTCAATACCGATAATCGCCCAGGGCTGGCCGTTCTTATTCACGCGACGGTCAACGCTAGAGACAATGCCACCAATAGTGATTTCGGTGTTGTTAGCGACTTCCCCACCGACGACCGTGGTCAAAGCGGTATCGGTCTGCGCGGCCAGCGATTCTTCGAACCCATCGAGTGGATGACCGGAGACATAGAGGCCCAGCATTTCTCGTTCCAGGGTCAGCTCGTGCTTGCGATCCCACTTTTCATCCGGCACACGGATTTCAAAGATGCTCTCCGATCCGGTGTCCTCTTCCCCACCGAAGCCCGCAAACAGGTCGAACTGTCCCTTGTCTGCAGCCTTCTTGGTCGACAGCACCGAGTCAATGGCCTCTTCGTGAATGAGCGCAAGGCCCTTTCGTGGGTGCCCCAGCGAGTCGAAAGCGCCGGCCTTAATCAACGACTCGGTGATGCGCTTGTTACACGGCAGCGTCTCAATCTTGTCCAGGTAGTCCGAGAACGACGTGAACTTGCCCTTCTCCTCGCGCGTCTTCACAATCGACGCGACCACATCATGGCCGACGTTGCGGATAGCGCCAAGGCCGAAGCGAATATCCTCACCGACCGGCTCGAAGTCCATACCCGACTCATTGACATCCGGCGGCAGCACCTTAATGCCAAGGTGGCGACAGTCCGACAGATAAATAGCCAGCTTGTTCTTATCATCCGCCACCGAGGTCAACAGCGCCGCCATGTACTCAGCGGTGTAGTTGGCCTTCAGATACGCGGTCCAGTAGGACACCAGGCCGTAGCCCGCCGCGTGAGACTTGTTAAACGCGTACGAGGCGAAGGGCAGAATAATATCCCACAGCTTCTGGACAGCATCCTTGGAGAAACCATTCTCCAACATGCCGCCTTCGAAGTTCACGAACTCCTTGGCCAGCACCTCGGGCTTCTTCTTACCCATGGCCTTACGGAAACCATCTGCTTGGCCCGCGGTGTAATTCGCCAGCTTCTGCGAGATCTTCATGATCTGCTCCTGGTACACGATCAGGCCGTGTGTTTCTTCCAGGATTTCTTTCAGCTGCTCATCCAGTTCCGCGTGGATGGCGTTATAAGGCTTGCGACCATTCTTAATATCCGCGTAGTCAAAGTGCGCGTTCACACCCATCGGCCCCGGACGGTACAGCGCCAGCGATGCCACGATGTCGTCGAAGCCCGTTGGCTGCATGCGTTTGAGCAGCTCACGCATTCCGCCACCATCGAGCTGGAACACACCGAGGGTGTCACCGCGCGACAGCAGCTCATAGACCTTCGGATCATCGGTCTGAAGGTCATCGAGCAGAACTGTCTCGCCTCGGTTGGACTTGATGTGCTCAATACAGTCACCGATAACCGTCAGGTTTCGAAGACCCAGGAAGTCCATCTTCAACAGACCGATGGCCTCACACGCCGGATAATCCCAGCCAGTGATAATCGCGCCGTCAGCCTGTCGCTTCCACATCGGGATGTGATCCAAGAGTGGCACCGACGCCATCACCACGGCACAAGCGTGCACGCCGGTCTGCCTAACGACGCCCTCGAGACCACGGGCTGTCTCGTAAATTCGAGCCACATCCGGGTCGGTTTCAATAAGCTGACGAACCTCGGCGGCCTCGCCGTAGCGTGGGTGCTCCGGGTCGACGATGCCGCTCAGCGGAATGTCCTTAGCCATAATCGCAGGTGGCAGCGCCTTAGTAATGCGGTCTGCAATCTGGTAACCCGGCTGACCGAACTGCACACGCGCCGAGTCCTTCAGAGCCTGCTTGGTCTTCACCGTACCGAAGGTGACCACCTGCGCCACCTTGTCTTCGCCCCAGCGATCTGCCGCGTAGCGAATCATTTCATCGCGGCGGCGGTCGTCGAAGTCGATATCGATATCCGGCGCGGACGGACGCTCTGGGTTCAGGAATCGCTCGAAGAGAAGACCGTGCTCAATCGGGTCGATATTGGTAATCCACGTCGCGTACGCAACCAGGGAACCGGCAGCGGAACCACGCCCCGGACCGACCTTGATGCCCACCTCACGGGCATGGCGGATCAACTCCGCAACGATAAGGAAGTACGACGGGTAGCCCTTACCGTCAATAACCTCAATTTCGTACTCCGCGCGCCGGATGTACTCCTCCGGTACCTCGCGCCCTTCAAAGCGCTTGCGCAGCCCCTCCATCACGTTGTGATGCAGCCATGTCGTCGGCGTCTCCCCTTCCGGAACGTCCGCCTTCGGCATGCGATCGTGCGGGTGCTCTTCCCACAGCTCGTCGTAGTCCTCAACGCGCTCTGCGATGAGCAGCGTGTTATCGCAGGCACCCGGGACTAGGTGATCCCAGGTCGCGCGCATTTCTTCGGCGGACTTAATAAAGTAGCCGTCACCGTCGAACTTAAAACGGTCCGGGTCATTGAGCGTCTTACCCGTCTGCACACAGAGCATGGCCTCGTGAGCCTTGGCCTGGTCACGGGTGACATAGTGACAGTCATTCGTAACCAGTGGCGGCAGGTTCAGCTTCCGGCCAATCTCCAGTAACTCACTTCGCACACGGGTCTCAATATCCAGCCCGTGATCCATCAGCTCAAGGAAGTAGTTTTCCTTGCCGTAGATGTCCTGCCACATTCCGGCGGCCTGCAGAGCCTCGTCGAACTGCCCCAGACGCAGACGCGTCTGCACATCACCCGACGGGCAACCAGTGGTCGCGATAATGCCCTCGGCGCGTTCCGCCACCAACTCGGCATCCATACGCGGGTACTTACTAATCTGCCCCTCATACGACGCCATCGACGACAGGTAGAACAGGTTCCGCAGACCCTGCGCATTCGCAGCCAACATGGTCTGGTGCAAGTAGGAACCGCGACCCGAGACGTCATCTCGACGCTGATGCGGCTCACCCCACTGAATGCGCTTTTTATTAAAACGGCTCTCCGGCGCCATATATGCCTCAATGCCGATGATTGGCTTGATGCCCTTGGACTTCATCTGCCGATAGAACGCATTCGAGCCAAACATATTGCCGTGGTCGGTGACACCGACCGCAGGCATTCCCTGTCGCGCAACCTCGTCGGCAAGCAAATCAATCTTCGCCATACCGTCGAGCATGGAGTACTCGGTGTGATTGTGGAGGTGCACGAAGGAGGAGTTAGCCATGAGTCCAGATTGTAGACAATCCCCCGGATTGAACACGATTCCATCGAACACCCAAAATGAAGCAGCCCCTTATGCCTGCACAGTTATAGCTAAAGACGTGTGCAACATCACTCTTACTTTTCCTTTACTTTTCAAAACCAGTTGACAATACTCGACATCACAGTTCGTGAGGAAGTCCTCATATTTCCTCGCGACCATAGAGAAACACACTGCCCTCGAGCAAAGAACCAAAGGAGCAATACAGTGTTCGCACCACTTTCCGATGGCCACTTCACCTACTTCCCCAAGCCCGAGCTTGACGAGGTTCTTGCAACCATCGACCGCCGCCCAGTTGCCGCCGGCTACCTCATCGATGGCGATGTCATCACCTCCAACATGGATGCCGCCCGCTACAGCTGGCTGGTCTAAAAGGGCGCAGACCTGGAAAATTCTGACTTTCTTTTCAAAATCAAAGACAGTACAGGTTTTCAATGATTACGTTTTAGGGCATGAAACTTTCTCGAGCTTCTGCCCCGGAGTCCTCGGACACATCCCGCCCGGCTCCGACATCGATGTCTCACCTGCCTGAAGCGCTGTCGCCACAGACGCCCCAGACAGCCCGCCCGCCACTAGCTACCGACACGCTGCTTAACTGCACTTCCCTTCCTGCAGTCGTCGTCGACCTCGCGGCGGTCGAAGCCAATGCCCGCGATATGCTCCGCCGTGCAAACGGGATGCCTATCCGCGTGGCCTCGAAATCGATTCGCATTCCACAGCTTATTTCGCACGTCCTGGCCTTCCCCGGTTTCCAGGGCGTGCTGGCATATTCGCTGGCAGAGGCGCTGTACCTATTCCGAGAAGGCATTAGCGACGACATCGTCGTCGCCTACCCAACACTTGACGCCCGCGCTATCTCAGAGCTTGCCGACGATGATGCAGCGCGTGCCGCCATCTGCGTCATGGTTGACCGTCCCGAGCATCTGGAGGCGCTGGCGTCGTCGGCAAGCGAAAATGCGCCAATCCGCGTGTGCATGGACGTCGACGCATCCTTTCGTCCCCTCCCCGGCGTGCATATCGGTACGCTGCGCTCCAGTCTGTTCTCACCGAAGCAGGCAGCGGCGTTTGCCAAGCAGATTATTGCCCGCCCGGAGCTGCAGCTGGCGGGAATCATGATGTATGAGGGGCACATTGCCGGAGTGGGCGATGCCGGAAACTCTCTGCGTGCGCGCGCAATTCGAGTGATGCAGGCCGTCTCAAAGAAGGAATTGGCAAAGCGCCGCGAGAAGGTTGTCACTGCAGTCGAGAAAGTGGCGGGGCCGCTGGAGTTTGTCAACGGTGGTGGCACGGGGTCGCTGGAGTCGACGTGCGCCGAGGCCGCAGTCACCGAGGCAGCGGCGGGGTCGGGATTCCTGGCACCAACCCTCTTCGATAACTATCGCGCATTCAATCTGCGCCCGGCGTCCTGGTTTGTGTTGCCGGCGACGCGACGTCCTAAGAAGGGCGTGGTCACGGTGTCCGGCGGTGGTCGAATTGCCTCTGGACCGGCGGGAGCTGACCGGCTGCCAACCCCCTGGTACCCCACTGGCCTGCGCTACGCGGCGGAGGAAGGACCAGGTGAGGTGCAGACTCCGCTGCTCGGCAAGACCGCCGACGCAATTTCGCTGGGAGATCCCGTGTGGTTCCGCCACGCCAAGGCCGGCGAAATAGCCGAGCACACACAAGAAGTCATTGCAGTTCGAGATGGCACCATCATCACCCACTGGCCCACGTACCGAGGAAAGGGATTGATCTTCACATGAGCAATTCACACAACAACGCCCGCTTCACAGTCTCTACAGTTGAGTCCCGAGTACCACGCGTACGTCGGCGTGCGCAGGCGAAAGCCGTCGCCAACTCGCATTGGAGCAATTGGGCGCACACGCAATCGTGCACCCCGTCCTACACTCATCAGCCGCACGATGATGAGGGCGTTATCTCGGTAATTAAAGCGGCGAAGACCGAAGGAACTACGGTGCGCCCGCTGGGGGCCGGTCATTCTTTTACTTCCGTGGCCACCACCGATGGGCACCGCATTCAACTCGATCGCTGCTCTGGTCTGGTCGAACTCGACGCCGCCAACCAGACCGCCACGCTGCGTGCCGGCACTCGCTTGCGCGACACTCCAGGTATTCTGCGCCCGCTCGGTTGGGCACTTCCCAACCAGGGCGATGTCGATCCGCAGTCGCTGGCCGGTGCTATCTCTACTGGCACACACGGCACCGGGCTTGGATTCACCGGCTTCGCAGGCACCGTGAAAGGATTCAAGATTGTCACCGCGGATGGCGTCGTCAGGCACTGCCATCCGGACGCTGAGGGAATCGACGGCGAGCTCTACCGCTTCGGACGGCTGGGACTGGGTGTCTTCGGCGTGCTTACGGAGGTCACGATGTCCGTCGTGCCAGCGTTTGATCTGCACGCCGACGAGCACCGCGAAGAGTTTGATTCCCTGCGCAAGAGTTTCGCCGAGCGCTGCAAAGAAGCTGACCACCTGGAGTTTTTCTGGTTCCCGGGACAGCGCGAGACGCTGGTCAAGCACAATACTCGCATTGAACCGCAGCGCCACCGCCGCCCGAGCCGCAATAGCCTGAAGCAGCGCCTGGGCAGCGCGCGTACGTATCTTAACGACGAAGTCGTCAACAACATGGGACTCTTGGCGTGCTGCGAGATTGCTAAGGCCATTCCCGCTACGACCGATACCATCAACCGGATTGCCACCAACACCGTGCCAGAGCGCAGCTACTCCAATGAGGCGCACAAGGTCTTTGTCTCGCCGCGCCGAGTGCGTTTCTCCGAGATGGAGTACTCCGTCCCGCTCGAGGCCGCTTCCGATGTCCTCGGGGAAATCCGCGACGCGATTGCCCGCAAGAGGATGAAAGTCTCCTTCCCCATCGAGGTGCGCTCCGCGAAAGCCGATGATGTGGCCCTGTCCACTGCGTACGGTCGCGACAGTGCCTACATCGCCATCCACCGCTACTGGAAGGAAAATTACCGAGAGTACTTCAACCTCATCGAGCCGATTTTCAAGGCCCACGAAGGTCGCCCGCACTGGGGCAAATTGCACACGCTTCGCGCGGAGGATTTCGCGGAACGTTATCCGCTGTTCGGCGAGGTCCAGGCACTACGGGAAAAGGTCGACCCGCAGGGAATCTTCCTCAACGAGCACCTGCGCGAACTTTTCTGCTAATTATCTGCCGGCTTTACGACGTCCCGGGTAACCGCCCCATCCGTCTGGTCGGCGGCATCGTCGGAAACCGCGGCCGGTTCAACACCGGCCTTGTGGAGTTCCCGGCGTACCCGACGCTGCCGGCGCATCTTCAGGATGAGGTCGCAGATGAACAGCGCGACGGCACCCCAGATGATGAAGAATCCGATCCAGCGCTCCGGTTCGAGCTGCTCGCCCAGCACAGTGACTGCCAGGGTGATTTGGAGAACTGGAGTCAGGTACTGCATCAGGCCCAAGGTGGCCAGCGGCAGGCGTTTGGCACCTTCGCCGAAGAGAAGCAACGGAATGGCGGTAGCAACACCGGCGCTCATCATGAGCAGCACGTGACCAGTTCCTTCGGAGGTAAAGGTGCTCTGTCCGTTGTAGGTCAACCAGAGGATGTATGCCAGCGCAATCGGTGTGATTACGGCGGACTCGGCCGTCAGCGAAGCTGCGGAGGAAAGCGATACCCGCTTCTTCATTAGTCCGTAAAAACCGAAACTGAACGCCAGCGCCAGCGCACCCAACGGCGGATGTCCCACACCAATTGTGAGAACAATGACCGCAATGGTTGCCAGGATGACACTGCCGAGCTGCAACCGCGAGATGCTTTCACGGAAGAAAATCATCGCCAACAAAACGCTGACCAGCGGGTTGATGAAGTAGCCGAGCGCGGCCTCCGCCACCTGCCCATTGTTGACCAGGTAGACGTACACACCCCAGTTGACGGAGATCAACAGTGCGGCAATAAAAATAGTGCCCCAGGTCTTGGCACTCGCGGCCTTCAGCTCTGGCCATGCGCGCATGAAGCTGAGGGCAATGACCATAAAGACAAGGGTCCAGACGAATCGGTGCGCCAAAATCTCTACGGCCCCTGCTGGTTCCAGCAAGGGGAAATAGAGCGGAAACAGCGCCCACAAAAGGTACGCACCGAATGCCTGAATCACTGTTGACTGACTCCTTTTCGTTCTCGTTGAAACTGACTGCGTACTGGCGGCAGAGTTCTAGCCGCTTCATCCTAGTCGTTTGGATTTGGGCACTCAGTTCTGGCTTCTATTAGTTCTGACCGCTTAGTTCTGGCTCAGCCCCGGCGCAAAGAGCGGATCTTTATCCGTGAAGCCGGAACTCAGCACCGGGCGAATACCAAAACGGCCACGCGCCGCATCTGATGGCAGCGCCTCGACAGCTTTCACATCGGGCATTTTCTTGACATCCATCAACGATTCAGCGTCACCATAGACCAGTAACCCGTTGAAGCCGAGCCGTTCGTCGTCAATCGCGACGTCTGCGTAAGCAGCTGCTAACTCCAGCTGATCTTGCAGCAGCTTTTCTTCGCTCGCTGTTTTACTCGGCTGCGGCAAATACCGGGTGCTCACACCGCCGATGATTGCAGTCGACACTCGCAGAGAGGGCTCTTTTTCATAGACCTGTGCCGCTTCTTGCGCATCGAGCAGCCGGTCAAAAGTCACCATCGCCCAGAACTTCGGGTCCTCCACGACTGGCTGGCCGGTCTTTAGCCGGTAGTCCTCTTTCTTCATATTCGCGAGGGACTCGTCGGCACGCTCTACGTACTGCTCGGTTGCTTCCCACGGGTCCGGGCCGAGCGCATCGCCGTTGAGATTTTGCGGCTTGCTTACCCGATCGGAAGTCGAAGCGACTGCTAAAACAATCACCAATATGACAACACAGAAACCAGAGATCAGTGCCATCACTGGCGAAATACTGCCGTCACCAGTGCTTTTCGCACGAGTTTCACGGCGTGGTGGGTTCTTGGATCCCGATGGGGTCTGCGTCATGCGCTCTGCCTCAAAACTTCCAATGCGTGGTTCAAATCATCTGGGTATGGACATTCGATTTCCATCCAGCGCCCATCTGCCGGATGGTGGAAACCAAGCGAGACCGCGTGAAGCCACTGGCGGTTGAGCCCCAGGCGCTTGGCCAATGCCGGATCGGAACCGTACATGGGATCGCCGCAGCATGGGTGATTCAGCGCAGAGAAGTGCACGCGAATCTGGTGCGTGCGCCCAGTCTCTAGATTCACCTTCAGCAGCGTTGCTGGGGCGAAGGCCTCAAGCGTTTCGTAGTGCGTCACAGCATGCTTGCCATCCTGGCGGACGGCAAAGCGCCAACCCGCCGAAGGATGACGGCCAATCGGCGCATCAATTGTCCCCGACAGCGGATCCGGATGCCCCTGAACCAGAGCGTGATAGGTCTTGGACACCTCACGGTTTTTGAACGCCCGCTTGAGCACGGAGTAGCCCCGTTCGGAGCAGGCGACAACCATCACGCCAGAGGTGCCAACATCGAGGCGATGCACGATGCCTTTTCGCTCGGGCGGACCGGAGGTAGAAATGCGGAAACCAGCAGCCGCCAGTCCGCCGATAACCGTTGGGCCTTCCCAACCGACCGACGGATGTGCGGCCACACCGACAGGCTTGTGAACAGCCACCAAATCGGAGTCGTGGTAGAGCACGTCCATGCCCTCGACGAGTTCCTCTTTGGGAACCAATGGCTTTTCCACCGGCGGCAACAACACAGAGAGGAAAGCGTTTTCTTCCAATCGGTCGGACTTACCAACGCTCACGCCATCGACCGTGATGTCCCCGGCCGCTGCCAAATCAGCCACCGCTGTGCGCGAGAGCCCCAGCAACTTAGCCACACCGGCGTCTACCCGCATACCGGCCAAGCCCGGTGGAACGGGCATCTGCCGGGTTTCTCGGTCGGGCTGGTGCGCTCCCCCGAGTGCTGCACCGGTATTTACTGCATTGTCGTTCACTGCTGTCCTCCCTCCGCCGACTGCTTCTGATCCGTCTGGGAAGATTTCTTCTCCGCTGCAATCTGATCAGCGAAGAGATCCGGCTCCTTGGAAAAAACCATCCAGATAACGAGGATAATAACGCCCACTGTAATCGCGGAGTCCGCGATATTAAATACGGCAAAACCCTTAACCGACAGGAAATCGACGACGTGGCCGACGTAGAAACCGGGTTCCCGAAACAGCCTATCGATGAGGTTGCCCAGCGCACCACCAGCAATAAGCCCCGCCGCAGTCGCCGATATAGGACTGCGCAACCAATGGGAAAAGCACATCACAGCCAGGATGTAAACCAGCTGCAACGTAGTAAAAACCCAGGTGGCGTTCGTGCCAAAGGAAAAGGCTGCACCGGGGTTAAAAACGAGCCGCAACTCGAAGAGATCGCCAATGACCTGCACCGCAGGACGGCCATCGAGAGTCTTCAAAGCGATAATCTTGGTCAGCTGATCGATAATCGCAACTGACACAATAACCGCAGCGAGAATCCCCCGCCGCGGGAAATATGTCCTCGTTTCCTTCTTAGTCACTGTCCCATAATGGCCTAACAAACCCATATTCAGCCAACTGACACCGCCCGGGTGGTTCCTATCCACCGCGAAACCGGTACGCTAACCGGTGTGACTCGACGTTTCCAATCTCAGTTTGTTCCGGCCTCCACTGCTTTACGACGTGCAGGAGACACCACCTCCTCGTGGTTCCGTCGACCTAGCCGCAGCGACCAGCCTGGTCACACCAAGCATGGCCTGCTGGCGAGGGTCGGCACCGCTGTTGTTGCCGCTACCACTATGGTGTCATTGGCCGCGTGCTCGTCGGAAAGCTCGGTGGAAACGCAACCCGTGGACGTTGCACAACCCAAGGTCGAATTGACCAGTGCTGGTAGCGGTGAGCTGGCGAGCGTGCGCTGGAAGGACGACGGTGCAGAGCAGGAGTCGACCGTGGCGGTGACGCAGGGCTTCGCGCAGCGTGGCGGAAACGCCGATAGCGACCAGACCTTCCCGGACACCCGCCTGGAAATCCCCCTGACTAGTACTGTTACCAGCGATGACGATACTCGTGTGGTGACGTCAGAGGTGGGTAAACCCCACGGCTCCAACGATGAGCTGAATGAGGATATCGCGACCGCGCAGGGCTTCATCTCTGATTGGTCAACAACGGCCACTGGTGAGGTCAAGGAACTCAAACTGGGAGCGCCGGAGAAGGCGACCGACACCGCTCGCGCTGGCGTGGAGATGGCGCTGCAGCAGCTGCATTCCGTACCTATCGTCTTCCCCTCCGAGGACATCGGAAAGGATGCGACCTGGACGGTCGAAAGCGAGGTCGAAGGCCAGACCACGATGACGCAGAAAGTGACCTATACCCTGCTCAGCCGTGCGGGCGACATTGTTAATTTGAAGGTCGATGTCAAGCAGGTTCCGACAGTCACCGAGTTGGACACTGGCGGCGAGGGTGCACTGAAGGTTGTCGAGGCCACGACTGACATGCTTGCCGACCGCGTCACCATCGACCTGACTAAGCCGCTTCCGATGAAGGGCAACATCGACTTTGTGACCTCCGTGACCTACGGCGACGGCAACTCCGATGTGCGCATCACTCAGCAGACGCACCGCGGGCTGGAGTTTAAGGACGGCAGCGGGTCGAAGAAGTAGCCCAGAAGAAATAGCTCTGGCCAGCGCAAGGTTAGAAGACGAGAAAGTGTCTAGGTTTATGTCACTTTTCTTCCCAAAAAATGGGCGGAACTGTCATAAACCTAGACACTTTCTTTTGTCTGCCCAGTGCACCCGACCGGACTAGGCTGTGATACCTGGCCCGACGGCGCCTAAGCCGGTGGAGGCGGAGGAGGCGCGTCCTCCGCCGGAGCCGGAGCCGGGGCCGGCGCAGGAGGCGGGACCTCCTCAGCCGGCGGTTCAGGTGCAGGAGGCGGAACTTCCTCAGCGGGTGGTTCGGGCGCCGGAGCCGGGGCTGGCTCCTCGACCGGTGCTGGGGCCTCCTCAACCGGAGCCTCTTCAACTGGGGCTTCTTCCTCCGGCTCAGGCGGCGGCGGAGGGGTTTCGCCCGGCGCGAGGCAGAACCCAGGCTTGTGCTCCGGATCAAGCGTCGATGCCAGGTTGCAGGCCCATTCCTTGCTCAGCATCCAACGGCCATCCCTGTAAATGAAGTCCACCTGATCCACGAGCATCGGATCTTCCTCCGGGCGGAGGATATTGACACCGGCTACGGCCTGCTTCGTCGTGAAGCCGGGCGTGATCGGATCAATGACATCAAAGCTGATTTCCTGCTCATTGGCACTATTGGTGACAATGTCGAAGAAATCGCCGGCAGTATCTCCGTCCTCGATGGTCAGCGCCTTTTCCTCGATAGGTAAATCGGGGTTGATAAGGCGTGCGAGGACGTCGTTAAGCTCTGCGCGCGTCGGCAGCATGATGACGGGTTCCGCCGAGCTGGATGTCTTCGATTCAGTCGTCGGCGCTGCAGTATTGCCGCCACCGCAGGCAGCGAGCCCAAGTGCGCTGACCGAGACAATCGCCGCTACTGTCACACCACGCGCTGTGCGCCAACGCATTCCGCTAACGCGCTGGTTGCAGGGGACTTTCATATGTGCACTACTCCAATAAAATCTGCATGAAGATTCGCTGGCTTCACGCCTTCCATAATCCTACACAAGGCCAAAACATCGCCTAGGTAAGATGGTGGACATGTCGACTCAGGATCATTCCCCGGCTAGCTCGGCCTCGTCTAGCACGGTCTCCCCTCGCCGAATCGTTGTCATCACCACCGGCGGCACCATCGCCTGCACCACGGACCGCAGCGGTGCGCTAACCCCGACCATCTCGGGCACGGAGCTCGTCGCAGCGGTCGCGCAGCGTTATCCAGAGGGCATGTTAGAGCTGGAGGTTCGTGAGCTCGGGATGCTGGACTCGTCGAATCTCGCGTTCACCGACGTTGACCGTGTTCTCGCCGCTATTCACGAAGTGCTTGATGACGACTCCGTGGACGGTGTCGTCGTAACTCATGGCACGGACACGATGGAGGAAACGGCCATGGCTGCCGATATTTTCCATGCTGACTCGCGTCCGGTTGTCTTTACTGGTGCACAACTTCCCTATGATCATCCGGAAACCGACGGACCGGGGAACCTCTTTGAGGCCGTGACCATTGCTTCCGATGCCTCTGCGCAGGGAATTGGCGTTCTTATTGTCTTTGGCCACGCAGTCTTGCCGGTACGAGGTGCGACGAAGTGGCACACAACCGATCCTTTGGCTTTTGCCACTAATGCACCGGAGGAGCCGGTTCGTCCAGATCCGCTGCCTCTGGCGGCTTTGGCGGGCTCGAAGGTAGAGATTATCCCCGCCTACTTGGGTGCAGATGGATCACTGCTGGATTCGGCAGTCGCCGCCGGTGCACGCGGCATTGTCGTAGAGGGCCTGGGGTCGGGCAATGTCTCCGATGAGTTTGCCGCTGCCATTGACCGGGCCATTGCGGCTGATGTGACCGTCGTGATGGCAACGCGCGTTCCGCGCGGTGATGTCCACGCCGCCTACGGCGGTGCCGGTGGCGGTGCGACGCTGGCTCGGCACGGTGTGATTAGCGCTGGTTGCGTGCATGCACCGCAGGCGCGCATCATTCTCGCCGCCGCGCTGGCTGCGAATGTGCATCCGCAGACGCTGTTCTAATTCACGCCTCGATGATGCGGATGATTTTCGCCGGGTTTCCAGCCACAACTACGCCCGCGGGAACGTCCTTAGTCACCACGGCACCCGCGGCGACCACAGAATTGTCGCCGACGTGAACACCGCCCAGGATGATGGCTCCGCCACCGATCCAGGCATTGCGTCCGATGATGATTTCATCTCCAGACTCTAGATAAGCGGCGCGGGCCTCAGCTCCCAGTGGGTGTACTGGTGGAAGCAGCTGTACGTTGGGCCCGAGCTGCGCATAGTCGCAGATTGTCACCTTCACCACGTCAAGTGCGGTGAGCCCAAAGTTGATGAAAACGTTGTCGCCGATGTGGATGTTATCGCCGTAGTCCAGGTAGATCGGCGGGCGAACGGTGCTGCTCTCTCCGAAAGACCCCAGTGCCGGTGCTAGCACTTGCTGTGCTGCCTGCTGGTCTTCGCGGAATGCGACCTCAAATTCAGCGGCCACCTGGCCAATTCGCACGTTCAGAGCCTGTGATTCCGGATGATCGGCGATATACCACTGACCGTTCAGCATGCGCTGGCGGTTATCCAGACCGTCGTCGGGAAGTGTGGTCGACGGATTCGGATCTCGATCGGTGTTGCGCAACGAGGCGCGGCGAGCTGCCTCGAGCTCTGCAATGCGGGATTCGGTAGTCATAGTGCCCCAGTTTACGGACAGCGCATAAACAGAGCGCCGCGAACGGCATCGAGGCAGTCAGCCATATCAAGCATCCGCGTCGGGGCCGAGTTCGTCTTCGCTTTCCCGTTCAGGTTGCGGCAAGTCGAGAGCTGCTGCTTCGTCGGATGCCAGCCACTCCGGCCAGTCCAAACTGCACACCGCGGAGCACGGGCGCAGCTCCGGGTCGTCTTCCTTCAGCGTAATCATGCGCCCGGGGCCACTGGTGCGGCTTTCAAAGCGGACGGTCACAATCCCGTGCCCCGAACCCTGTACCCAACCATGTCCATACTCGCTGTGGTGCACATCCGAGGTAGGTGCCCACTTGGAATCGGAAAGCCGAACGGTCGGCAACGCACCGGTTCCGGATAGCTCGACCAGGCCGGCGGGAGCGTCGGAAAGCGCAGGTGCTGGCACTCGATCTTCGACGGTGATAGCGCGGTCGAGCTCAGGAAACAGGACTTCTTGTATGTGCGAATCCAGCCCGGAGAAACCGACGCCCACCAGTCGCACTGGGCCGACCTCCGCGGGCGTGAACGCGATTCGGTGCGCCACTGCCATGAGGGTGTCGAAATCCTGTGTGGCGTAGGCGAGCGTCTCAGATCGGGTATGGATGCTCAGGTCAGACAGACGCACCTTGCAAGTGATGGTGCGAGCACCACGGCCATCTTTTTTGAGCCGTCGAAAAGCGGACTCACCCGCGCGATCGATGGCGGCGTGGAGCTGGGCCTGCGACTCCAGATCCTCAGGATAGGTGTACTCCGCCGATACAGACTTGGCGACATCTCGCTCCTTAACCGGCCGATCGTCCGTCCCCTGCGCCAGCTGCCACAGCATCACACCGGTTTTGGATGTCAGCGAAACCTCGACATCGCGCTGGGACATGGCGGCAAAATCACCGATCGTCTCCACACCCAGCGTGTGCAATTTTGCAGCGGTGACAGGGCCGATGCCCCAGAGCTTCTCTACCGGCAATGGGTGTAGAAGCTCGTGATTGCGTGCGGGGTCCAGCACGTACACGCCATCGGGTTTCGCCAGGCCTGACGCAATTTTCGCGAACTGCTTGCCCGCGCCCGCGCCTATCGACGAGGCCAAGCCGGTCTCCCGCCGGATATCTGCCCGCAGTTGCTCCGCCCAGGCAATGACCTGCTCCTTCGAGGCTCCCTGAAGCTCTTCGGGTTCCATGAAAGCCTCGTCAACGCTGAGCTGCTCGACCACGGGCACGCGCTCGCGGATTACAGAGAACACGCGGCGCGACACCGGCCCGTAGATGCCCTTGCGCGCGCTGACCGTCACTGCGGTCGGTGGCATGAGACGACGTGCGCGAGCCATCGGCATAGCCGAGTGCGCGCCGTACGCGCGGGCCTCATAGGAGGCACCGGCGACCACACCTCGACCACCCAGCCCGCCGACGAGAACTGGCCGCCCGCGCAGAGTCGGGCGAGTGAGCTGCTCGACGGACGCGAAGAACGCGTCCATGTCGATGTGCAGAACCCACCGCCCGGAAGTCGGCATAGAGATTACTCTCCCCTACTGCTTGGCAATATCCGCCGAGCAGCCGTCCGCCACATCGTAGCTCAGGGACTCTCCGCCAGCGACGACCTCGAAAGCGGTTGCGAGAACTTCCCGGGCGATGAGGTCAGCGTGGCGGTTGGCCCACTCCTCACGCTCGGCCGGCACCTGCAACTTCACCGAAATGCGGTCGGTGAGCTCAAGGCCAGCGTTCTTGCGGGCATCCTGCAGACCACGGATGCGGTCAGCGGCCCAACCGCGGGACTCCAGGTCCTCGTCGAGCTCAGTGTCGAGCACAACCAGGCCATTGACGCCGTCGACCTCAGCGGTGGAATCTGGCGAGATCGCGACCAGGTTGCGGGTGTACTCACCCTCCTGCAGCGGAATACCATCGGCGACAACCGTGCCGTCGACAACCTCGTAGTTGCCAGACTTCACAGCCTTAATGACCTTCTGGACGTCCTTACCCAGGCGCGGACCGGCCACGCGAGCGTTGACGGAGACCTCGAATCGTCCCACCGAGTCCACGTCGGAGGTGAACTCCACCTTGTCGACGTTGACCTCGGAGGAAACGATGTCGGTGTACTCACGCAGACGCTCGGCATCCGGGAATGCCAGGGTCAGATTCTTCAGCGGCAGGCGGTTACGCAGCTGGTTGGCCTTGCGGATGCGCGATGTTGCCGAGCAGACATTGCGGACAATGTCCATGGACTCAACGAGTTCGTCATCGGTCGGCAGCTTGTCGACGTCCGGCCAATCCTCCAAGTGCACCGAGCGGCCGCCAGTGAGCGAGCGCCAGATGACCTCGGTGGCCATCGGCAGCAGCGGAGCAGCCACGCGGGTGAGAACCTCCAGCACCGTGTACAAGGTATTGAAGGCCTCTGGGTGCTTGACATCGCCGGCCCAGAAGCGGTCGCGGGAGCGGCGCACGTACCAGTTGGTCAGTGCGTCACAGAACTGACGGACCTCATCGGTGGCAGAAGCAATGTCAGTGTTGTCCAGGCACTCAGTAACAGCACGGACGGTTGCTGCAAGCTTGGCCAGGATGTACTTGTCCAGGATGATGTCGGAGTCTACCGACCACTCGGCCGGTTTGGAAGCGTAGAGCTGCAGGAACGAGTATGCGTTCCACATCGGGAGCAGCGCCTGGCGCACGCCCTCGCGAATGCCCTGCTCGGTGACAATCAGGTTGCCGCCGCGCAGAATCGGGCTGGACATGAGGAACCAGCGCATAGCGTCGGAGCCGTCGCGGTCGAAGACCTCGTTGACGTCCGGGTAGTTGCGCTTGGACTTACTCATCTTGTTGCCGTCATCGCCCAACACGATGCCGTGGGCGACGACCTTCTTGAACGCCGGGCGGTCGAACAGTGCAACCGACAGGACGTGAAGCAGGTAGAACCAGCCGCGGGACTGGCCGATGTATTCCACAATGAAGTCGGCCGGTGCGTGGGACTCGAACCACTCCTTGTTCTCGAACGGGTAGTGGAACTGCGCAAACGGCATGGAACCGGAGTCGAACCAGACATCCAAGACATCCGGGACGCGGCGCATCATGGACTTACCGGTCGGGTCGTCCGGGTTCGGGCGAACCAGCTCGTCAATCTCCGGGCGGTGCAGTGTGGTCGGGCGAACGCCGAAGTCCGCCTCCAGCTCATCGAGGGAACCGTAGACGTCGACACGCGGGTACTCGTCGTTGTCGGAAACCCACACCGGAATAGGCGATCCCCAGTAGCGGGTACGGGAGATGTTCCAGTCACGTGCGCCCTCGAGCCACTTGCCGAACTGACCGTCGCGGACGTGCTCCGGCATCCACTCAATCTCGTTGTGGTTGAGCTCCACCATGCGCTCGCGGATCTTGGTAACGGACACAAACCAGCTCGGCAGTGCCATGTAGATCAGCGGCTCGCCCGAACGCCAGGAGTGCGGGTAGGAGTGCTCGATGGTGCGGTGCTGGACGACGCGGCCAGCGGCCTTCAGGTCACGGATGATGTCCTTGTTGGCGTCAAAGACCAACTTGCCCTGGTACTCCGGCACCTGCGAAGTGAACTTACCGTCCATGTCCACCGGAATGATGACATCAATGCCGTATTCATTACAGGTGTTCATATCGTCTTCACCGAAGGCCGGCGCCTGGTGGACCACACCAGTACCGTCCTCGGTGGTGACATAGTCGGCCACCATGATCTGGAAAGCGTTCGGGTGATCTGCGAAGTAGTCGAAGATCGGCTGGTAGGTCAGACCTTCCAGGTCAGCACCAGCGAAGGTAGCCACGACCTCGTGTTCCTTGCCCAATTCCTTGGCGTAGGCACCAATCAGTGCTTCTGCCAGCAGGAAGTTCTTACCTGCAAACTCCGGCACGGAGGAATCCTCGCCGACCTTAACTACGGCGTAGGTGACCTTCGGGTTCACGGCCAGACCAAGGTTGGACGGCAGCGTCCACGGCGTGGTGGTCCATGCGATAGCCGCAGTGTCAGCGAGCACCGGGTTATCCGCCAGCGTCTTCTCCGCTGCCGAGCCTGCCTTGGCGCCGGTGAACGGGAAGGTCACGGTCAGCGTCGGGTCCTGCCGCATCTTGTAGGAGTCATCCAGGCGGGTCTCCTGGTTGGACAGCGGGGTGTGCTCTGCCCAGGAGTACGGCAGCACGCGGAATCCCTGGTAGACCAGGCCCTTGTTGTAGAGCTCCTTGAAGGCCCAGATCACGGACTCCATGTAACTCATGTCCATGGTCTTGTATCCGCCGTCGAAATCAACCCAACGCGCTTGACGAGTGACATATTCCTTCCACTCGCCCGCGTACCGCAGCACCGACTCAGCGCAGTACTTGTTGAAGTTAGCCAGACCCATTTCCTCGATCTGGCCCTTGTCCTTAATACCGAGCTGCTTCTCTGCCTCCAGCTCAGCCGGCAGACCATGGCAGTCCCAGCCAAAGACGCGACCAACCTGGTAGCCACGCATGGTCTTGTAACGCGGAACAATGTCCTTGACGTAACCGGTCAGCAGGTGACCGTAGTGCGGTAGACCGTTGGCGAACGGCGGGCCATCATAAAAGACGTATTCGTCAGCACCATTACGCTGATCGATAGAGGCCTGGAAAGTGCTGTCCTTGCCCCAGTACTCCAGAACCTTTTCCTCCAGTTCCGGAAACTTCGGGCTGGAGGTGTACTTACCAAAGTCAGCAGTGCGCGGATACGCGCCACCTGCCGGAGTGGCCTCAGCAGAGGCATTTACATCGTTCGAATTAGACACCGTTTCTACGTCACTTCCGTGGTCGAACATCATTAATACTCACCACGGGGACGCATGCCTAGCCCCTTCAGCGTTGTTACTGGTGACGCTGAAAAGGAGTCTCGCGCGGTACCACCCCGCTTGGCATCACGCTTTACGACGGTTCTTGCGAACAAGAACCATGCGGCTTCACGCGATAGCCCGCTTATTTAATAAGGCTTTGTAACGGTGCCAAACCGTTCGGTTCTACTGGGCCCATTTTCTACTGGACTGTTCTTCCGAAACGCTCCCCGGTGATGGCCGGCTCATTGCGCGTATGGGTGTCAGTATAGCAGTGTCTCAGGCAACTACTACAACCCTGACCGGAACAAAGAATGCGATTGGTTCACAGGGAAAGATAGCAAAAACCACCGCGCTCTGCCTCCCCTCCCTGGGGAGCCGAGCGTGGTGGTTTTCTACGTGTTGGCTACGTAATTAGTTGTTGTAGCCGTCGGCCGGGGCAGCCGACTCGCGAGAGTTCAGGTCGTCGAGCTGGGACTCCAGGAAGGTCTTCAGGCGAGTGCGGTACTCGCGCTCGAAGATGTGCAGCTCCTCGATGCGCCCCTCCAGAGCGGTCTGCTGCTCCTTGACGGTGGTCATGATCTCGTGGTGCTTGCGCTCTGCATCGTCCTGCAGCGCGGTTGCCTTCTGCTGCGCTGCGGTGATGGTGGCGTTAGAGCGAGCGTCTGCGTCGCTGATCATCTGCTCGCTGCGCTGGCGAGCGTCAGTGAGGGTCGACTCAGACTCGTTACGGGCATCAGCCAACAGCTGCTCACTGCGCTTCTTGGCATCAGCCAAAGTTGCTTCTGCCTCATTGCGAGCGTTGGTGATAGTGCGCTCGGCCTCTTCATTGGCCTCTGCCACGGTGCGGTCAGCGTTTTCACGAGCCTCGGTGACAAGCTTGTTGGCCTCAGCGTCGGCGTCAGTGGTGACGCGATCAGCGGTGTCCTGAGCAGCCTGCAGGATACGAGCAGCGCGGAGGCTAACTTCCTGCGACTCGGTGCCGGTGCTTGCTGCAACTGCCTGCGGCTGCTCCGCAGCTGCGGAGGAAGCCTGCTGTGCAGAAGCCTCTGCCTCAGAAGCACGCTTCTCAAGAGCATCCAGACGATCCTGGTAGTGAGCCTCAATCTCCTGCTGCTGAGCGCTCAGGCGCTCGTTGTACTCAGCGCGCAGCTCCTGCTCAATTTCCTTGCGCAGCTTGTCCTCATCGACAGCCGGCGCCGCAGCGGCAGCACCGGAAGCAGCGTAGTCTGCGCCGCCACCCTGCTCTAGCTGACCCTCAAGGTCCTCAACCCGCTGGCGCAGCTCAGCGTTTTCATCCTGGAGCTCACCCAGTGCGTCCTCCACGAGGTCGAGGAACTGATCGACCTCGTCCTCGTTGTAACCACGCTTGCCAATCGGAGGCTTGCTGAAAGCCACATTATGCACATCAGCCGGAGTCAACGGCATGGTGAGTTCCCCTAACACTTTGAGCGGACAGTTCTTAAGAAATCTTAAGAGAATTATTTCCAGTAGTACTGTTTACCCGGCCAATCCTACCTGCTCTAGTCACAGTCCTCACCCCATTTATTTTGGGCAGGACTCTATCCCCCACGTTCTAACCAATGGCAAAGTTCTAGTAAAACGTTAAACCTCGCCCTTACCCTGCACCTTTAGCCACAGAACTTTACCCCCGACACAATAAAAACCCATTGGGGATTACAATCCCCAACGGGTTCCTATTGTTGCCCCCGATTAACACCCCCGGCGGCAATTCAATGCCCGAGAACATCGCATTCGGGACAGTCAAAACAACACAGCTCCACCGAAATCCACATTGTGGATCCCAAGCAAACAGTTAGCGATATTTACGCCACCGCGCCGAGAGCTACCTGCAGCACCATTCGCAGAATCATAAGGATGAAGAACAAAACAAGCACAGACATGTCCACCATCACGTTGCCCATCGGCATAGGCGGGATGAGTCGGCGCAACAGCTTCACCGGCGGGTCGGTAATGACAAAAACAACTTCGCCAATCGACGAAAACACCCTGCCTGGTCGCCAAGAGCGAGAAAATGACTGAATCATTTCAATCACAATGCGAGCCAACAGCAGATAGGTGAAAAGCTTCAGCAGGATTAGCAGAACTAGCAGTAGTGAAGACACGAATAAACAGTCTAGCTAATTAATCGAAATACGAAACACTAACAGGCCATGCGAGCCGGCTGACTAGCCAGACATCCGGTCGAACTGGCCCTCGTTGACATCGCAGCCATGCGGGTACAGGGTGAACACGGAGCCGTCAGCCTTGATTCGACCGCGCAGACCGAAAACCAGTCCAGCAACGAAGTCGACATAGCGCTTAGCCTCAGATGGGTCAAGCTCACTCAGATCGAAGGTGACAATGTCACCGTCGCGGAAGTGCGAACCGATGTCCGGAGCCTTGGAGTACTTGTCCTGGAAACCACTTTCCGGCTTGATGAAGACCTGCTCCGGTTCCTTGGTCTCAGCAACGGAGTGCAGGTTGCCGTAGCGGTAGTCCTCCTCGCGGGAGTTCACACTTGCAGTCTCACGTGGAGCCTCTTCGCGCAGCTCGTAGCGGTGGCGCTCCGCACGACGCGAGTCGGCATAGGAGTCATCAAAACGCTCCTCGTCACGGCGGTCAAACTCGTCGTAGTGCTCGTCGTAAGCCGCGTCATCAGTCGGGGTAAGACCGAAGAAATTTGAAACCCCACGGAAGAAATCAGCCATCTTCTGCTACGTCCTTCTTAGTGTGCGAATTTAAGTCTGTGCTACCCACAACCTACCGGCTGGGTCAGCAATATCGCATAGACACGCGCAAATTTGGCGC
The DNA here is from genome assembly GCF_001812845.1 of Corynebacterium sp. HMSC065H09. Taxonomy (NCBI): domain Bacteria; kingdom Bacillati; phylum Actinomycetota; class Actinomycetes; order Mycobacteriales; family Corynebacteriaceae; genus Corynebacterium; species Corynebacterium sp. HMSC065H09. The sequence goes on along the minus strand of NZ_KV810577.1, from coordinate 57,313 downwards.
GCCAAAATTACAACTTTGAAACTTAGCCCTGCTCGGGCAGGATTACGATGCCCGCCTGACGGCCAGTCTTCCCCTCCCGCCGGTAGGAAAAGTACTGCTCATTTTCAATAGTGCAGCTGGGCTCGACATTGACATGCCGTACACCGAGGTCATAGAGCTGACGCATCAGGCCGGCGCGCACGTCGACACCGGCAGTCCCCTGCTTCGTTCGCGTCTTCGCTCCGGGTAAATGCTTATCGACGTCATCGGCCATCGACTCAGGCACCTCGTAATTGTGGCCAGAAGCTGCCGCACCGAGAAGCGCATGGATATTCTCGGGCGTGGCACCGAGCTCAATCATCTTCTCGACAGATTTACGAACGATTCCGTTGCGGGCGCCGGTCCGCCCTGCGTGTACCGCAGCGGCGACACCCGCATGATCGTCGGAAAGCAAGACGGGAACGCAATCGGCAACGAGTACTACCAGCGCGAGACCCGGCGTGGTCGTGACGATGGCGTCGGTAGCCGGGACAGGCTCAGTTTGTGGTTCGTTGACGACGGTGACCGTGTTGGTGTGAAGCTGCTCCATATAGACGAAGCGGGCACGGTCGATTCCCAGAGAATCGGCCAAGCGCTGGCGGTTGCGTTCGACTGCGGACGGGTCATCGCCGACATGATCTCCAAGATTGAAGGAATCATATGGTGGCAGCGAAAACCCGCCGCGCCGATTCGTCAGAATTTTTCGGCTGCGGCGGGATTCAGTCATGATTTCTTAGAAGCCCCACTCCGGCAGGTCGCTGGAAGCCTGGTAACCGCCACGACGGTCGTCGCGGTCATCGCGATCCTCGTAACGGTGAGCACCACGGTAGTTGCGGTTTTCCTGCGTACGCGGTGTCGGGTTGTCGGTGAACAGACCACCGCTGTTCGGGTTGGTGCGCGGGACAAAGCGGTCGCGATCCTCACGCTCGCGCGGCTGTGCGACCGGGCGCTCTTCCTCCGCACGCGGGGCCGGAGCGCCGAGGTTGTCACCGCCCGGCAGTGCGCTGCCCTGTCGCGGTGCCTGCTCAGCGGCCGGACGCGCCTCGGCATCCTGTGCAGCCGGACGTGCAGCGGCACCTGCGGCTGGCTTGTCCAGCGGGTTGCCGTTACCCTGCTCAAAACCGGTAGCAATCACAGTGACGCGAACTTCGTCACCGAGGTTGTCGTCGATGATGGTACCGAAGATGATGTTGGCATCCGGATCAGCCTTTTCTTCCACGATGGACGCGGCGGCGTTGACCTCCATCAAGCCGAGGTCGGAGCCACCGGCGACGGAAATAAGCACACCCTGTGCACCATCCATGGTGGACTCCAGCAGCGGGGAGTTAATGGCCTGAGTAGCGGCGTTCATCACACGGTCGTCGCCGCGCGCGGAGCCAACGCCCATCAGAGCCGAGCCAGCCTCAGCCATTACCGAGCGGACGTCGGCGAAGTCGACGTTAATCATGCCCGGAATGGTAATCAGGTCAGTAATACCCTGGACACCGTTGTAAAGAATCTCGTCGGCGAAGCGGAACGCGTCCATCATGGACAGATCCTGCTCACCAATCTGCAGCAGACGCTGGTTCGGAATGGTGATAAGGGTGTCACAGACCTCCTTGAGGGTTTCAATGCCCTCGGCGGCCTGGCGTGCACGGCGCTTGCCCTCGAAGTCGAACGGCTTGGTTACCACGCCGACGGTCAGGGCACCGGACTTCTTGGCGATGCTCGCGACAACCGGAGCTGCACCGGTACCGGTTCCACCTCCCTCACCTGCGGTAACGAAGACCATGTCGGCGCCCTTGAGGGTCTCTTCAATCTCGTCCTTGTGGTCTTCCGCGGAAGTGCGGCCAACCTCGGGGTTAGCGCCAGCTCCCAGACCACGAGTTGCCTCACGCCCAATGTCGAGCTTGACATCAGCGTCGGAGAACATCAGGGCCTGCGAGTCGGTGTTGACTGCGATAAATTCGACACCCTTCAGCCCCTCCTCGATCATGCGGTTGACAGCATTGACGCCACCGCCGCCGACACCGACGACTTTGATAACGGCGAGGTAGTTATTCGGGGAGGTCATTGCGCGTTTCTCGCCCTTTCCTATAGGTCCTAAATAATTTCATCTAGCCACGTTGCACATGGGCCGCACGACAGCATTGGCACCGCCGGGCAGTACAGCTCTCCATGACACCGCACGGAAGAAGTGCATCATGGCCGAAAAGCTGTTGACCCCATTGTGGTCGAAAACTGCAAATAATTCAGCGACCTTTTAGCGCGTGTCGCTACCTTAAACCTGCACTTGAGGGATAGTGTTTAGCCACAGAAATCACTCCAGACACCACCATTCTCTACTCTCCCTTAGCAGCGGGTAGTCGGGGGTTGGAGACATTCCAAATCTTCTCGCCACGGTTCAGCACAATCTCCGTCGCGCGTGCCTTTTCTGCCGCATTATCCGAGGACCCGAAGTACACCTCGTATCCATCGGTCAGAAATAGCTTGATCTCTGCCTCGGAAGGAGCGCTAATCCGCTCCACACGGTGTGCAACGGGCTCTGGCAACGCCTTGACGACGTTCAAAACCGCCTTGATAACGCGCGGTTCGGGGTCAACTTTGCCGTCTGTTGGCTCATCCACACGAGGTGCATCAACAACCTCGATGACACCCGCCGGCGGGGCTGCCGTGACGAACTCCTGACCATTTGCGGAAAACAGATGCTCTCCGTCAGTGGCACGGACAAACACCACCGGGGTGAATTCCCGTACCGAAATAGTCACGCCCTGCGGCCACGAACGACTGACAGTCACGCTATCGACCCACGGCTGCCCCGCCACGGAGCGCGCTGAGGCATCCGTGTCCAAGCGAATGAGCTTTTGATTCTCGGAGATACCACTGGCCTCGACAATCGCGTCTTTATCCCCGTGGACGACGCCTTCAACATCGATGTTTTTCACAACCAGCCACGGCGAAAACCACACCACCGCTGCAACGATGGCGATAATCGCGACCAGGCCACCGCCGATGAGCCAGCCGCGTCGCGGGGCGCGCGCTGAACGCCGACGCCGCGACGCTGTTGTGCCCCGGTCTGCACCGTCGGTCTGCTGAGATTGCTTTCGGCTGGTTTTCACAGTGCTACGACTCCACCTGTTCGTCGTTGTCTCCGCTGAGCTCGCGCACGATTTCGTCGGCAAGCATCGTCACAGAGCCAGCGCCGATGGTCAGAATGACATCGTGCGGTTCGGCGATTTCGCGAACGCGAGCCGGGACGCTGGTGAAATGCGGCTCATACGTCACAGGGATGGTCATTTTGTTGGCAATGAGCGCGCCGTCGACGCCCGGCAGTGGCTCCTCGCGGGCGCCGAAGACATCGAGCAATACGGCCTTGTCCGCCAGAGACAGGGCGGCAGCGAACTCGTCGGCAAAGTTGCGAGTACGCGAGTACAAGTGAGGCTGGAACACAGCGATGACCTTGCCACGACCGGCCTCGGTGACCAACTCCCGAGCTGCGCCCAGAACTGCGGAGACCTCGGTCGGGTGATGCGCGTAGTCGTCGTAGATACGAGCGCCAACAAATGGCCCCTCGCCGATACTGCCGTGGTAGTCAAAGCGGCGACGGACACCGGTGAATTCACCGAGACCGCGCGCCATACGCCCCAAATCTGCCCCGACGCAGTCGCCACCGACCATTGCAGCCAGCGCGTTGAGCGCCATGTGACGGCCGGGCTGATGCAGTTCAAACCTCACCGATGTCGAGCCAACAGTGGCCTCCACGCGGGCGCCACCACCGACGGGAGTCCAGCCGTGCAAAACGGCACCGACCGGCAGCGTCGGGTGTTTAGCCAAGGCTTCTTCCCCACCATAAGCCAGCACGTTAATGCCGCGCTCCACCGCGCGCTCGCCCAATGCGGCCGCATGCGGATCCTCAGCACAGATGACCAGATGACCGCCATCCTTAATGCGCTCTGCAAAAGCGTCAAAGACGGCGTAGTAGGTCTCGTCGTCACCGAAAAAGTCAAGGTGATCGGGCTCGATGTTGGTAATTACGGCCACTTCCGGCTGGTAGGTCAACAGCGAGGCATCCGACTCATCGGCCTCAGCAACAAAAACGTCACCACTGCCCTGGTGAGCATTGACGCCGGCCTTGCTCATCAGACCGCCAACGGCAAAAGACGGATCCAAACCAGCTGCCTGCAAAGCGGCGACGGTCATCGATGTAGTCGAGGTTTTGCCGTGAGTACCGGCGATCAGGAGAGCCTTGGAATCCTGCATCAACAGCGCTAACACATCGGAGCGCTTGAGCACCGGAATGTCCAGCTCATGTGCACCGGCCAGCTCCGGATTCGTCTTCGGGATAGCAGCGAAGGAAATGACCACTGCGTCCGGCAGCTCTCCCTCGCCAGCAAGCTCAAGATTCGTACGGTCATGGCCAATGGCGATGGTGGCTCCCATCGCACGCAGTCCCACCACCGCGCGGGACTCCTTGACATCGGAACCGGTAACACGAATGCCACGAGCCAACAGGATGCGAGCGATACCGGACATACCGGCACCGCCAATGCCAATCATGTGGACACTTGCGGGCAGCTCTCCCGTTACCGGCTGAAAGTCATCGAAATTAACGTTCATGTTTATGCTCGCTTTACTTCTTAGGGTTCACAGCCGCAGAAAGCACCCGACGGGCAATGTTCTCCGCAGCGTTACCATGTCCAATGTTGGCCAGGGCGCGGCGCCCGTCGGCAAGCTTTTCTGGGGACGTGACCAGCGGAATCACGATATCCGAAACTGATGCCGCAGTCAGCGACTCGTCGGCGATGAGAATACCGCCACCAGCATCGATGACATCGGTGGCGTTGAGCGCCTGTTCCCCATTTCCGTGTGGCAGCGGTACATACACCGCAGGCAAGCCGACAGCTGAGACTTCAGCCACCGTCATCGCACCGGAACGGCACAAAATCAGGTCAGCGGCGGAGTACGCCAAATCCATCCGGTCGATGTACGGCACAGCGACATAGGGGGCGTCCTCGCGGATGGACTCGACCTCGACGTGATTCTTCTTGCCGTAGGCATGCAGTACAGATACACCGGCGTTGGCGAGCTCTGCGGCTGCACCGGTAACAGCTTCGTTGATGGAACGTGCCCCCTGCGAACCACCGGTGACAAAGAGCACCGGTCCCTCCTGCGGTAAACCGAAGAACTCGCGGGCTTCGGCACGCTTGGCGTCGCGGTCCAACGCCGCGAGACTGGCACGCACGGGATTGCCAACGACCTCGGCCTTCAGACCAGAGCCAGTCACGGCGGCCAAGCCGACGCCCCCGAGTGCGACACCGAGCTTATTGGCCAGGCCCGCACGGGCGTTGGCCTCGTGAACCAGGAACGGAATCTTCTTCCCCGCACGGCACGCCATGTAGGCCGGTGCCGATACGTAGCCACCAAAGCCGATGACCGCATCAGCGTCAATGCGCTTGAAAACCTTGCGGGTCTCACGCACCGCACGAGCGACGTTGAGAGGCAGCTTGAACAAATCCGCAGTCGGCTTGCGCGGCACCGGCACTGGCGGAATCAGCTCCAGGTCATAGCCTCGCGCCGGTACGAGGGTCGACTCCAACCCCCGATTCGTACCGAGTGCAATGACGCGGGCATCCGGCTGCAGTTTCAAAATCGCATCCGCTACTGCCAGTGCAGGTTCGATATGGCCAGCCGTACCACCGCCGGCCACCACAATGGTCGGAGCAGAGCCATCTTCCTTGAGAAACTGCTCAGACTCCGAAGCGCCTTTCGCCCCAGCGGCTGCGCCCAGATTCTTGTCTGCCATGGTGTTATCGATTCCTCCTCCGCGGTGCTGAACCGCCGTTCCTATTGTTTCGGCCCGGGCGCTGGCGCGAACGCGACTGTCCGCCACGGCCTTCGCCCCGAATCCTACTGCCCCGGCCTGAGCTTGACGACGACCAGGAGCCCTGTGACCGTCCAGCCCGCGGCGACCTCGCTGTAAATCCCCGCGTCCGTCCGTTGTCACTGCGAGGGGAATAATCCACTTCGCGGCCACGAACGCTGCCCGAGTTTCCGGAGCTGCCGGAGGTTCGGGAGCCACGCTGCGGGGCGGCACCTCGACCACTGCGGCTGCCTCCACTACGGCCGGGCCGATTGGGTCGGTCAGCTCGGCCACTGTAGGTTTCCCGCACCTGCGCCCCCTCGCCGCGTGGAGTACGCGCTCCACTGGTCACCACGGGAGGACCGAAGCGTTGCGGATCGCGATGGGCACGCACCTTCGGCGCGTGGCGACGCGATTCGTCATACGGGATTGGCTCCGGTATACCCAGGAACCTGTCCAGCCCCGGACGTCCCGAAGTCTGCATTGCAGAGACTGCTTCCGATTCGTGGCGGGCACATGTGGCCAGCAGCCCCATCGAGAACAACGTCACCATCGCCGATGTACCACCGGCGGAAATCAGCGGCAGCTGCAGACCAGTCACTGGCAACGCACCGACGACGTAGCCGATGTTGATAAAAGCCTGCACCACGGTTGCAGCAGTAATCGTGCCCGCGAGCAAACGGAGAAACGGATCGTTCTGGCGACCGGCGATACGAAGTCCCACCCAGCCGAGCGCTGCGTAGAGCAAAATAACCATCAGCGCGCCGAGGAAACCAGTCTCCTCACCGATAATGGCGAAAATGAAGTCATTCTTCGCCTCCGGTAGGTATCCCCACTTCGCGCTCGACTGACCAAGACCGACACCGGTGAGAGATCCGTCGGCAAGCGAAAGAAAGCCTTGGTAGGACTGATAGGCATCTCCCTGCACATCGTTGAAGCTACCGAGCAGCGAGTCCAAGTAGACCCTGATTCGCGCCGAACGGAAACCCGCGGTGACGGTAAAAATCACCAGGGCGAAAGCCGCAGCGGCAAGCAGCCCGGTGATGAATACTCGCGGCAGGCCAGCAAACCACGCCAACGCCACCACGACGAACGCCATGGAAGCAACCATGCCGAGGTCACGCTGCAGCATCACCAGTGCCAATACCACGAAGCTGACCGCACCGAACAGCCCGAACAAATCGGTATAGGACACAGCAGTGCGGACCTTTTCAGCCAGCAGCTTCGAACCCCACAGTGCCAGCGCGATCTTCGCGATTTCTGATGGCTGCATGGTGATACCACCAATACTCAGCCACGAACGCGCACCGGTTTCCTCCAGGCCGATGCCGATACCAGGGATAATCACCAAAACCAGCAGCACAAAGGACAAAATCAGCGCTGCTGTCGATAGCGAGCGAATCAATTCCACCCGCATTCGCAGCACAATCCACATGGAGATAAGACCCGCCACCACCATGACCAGCTGACGGATGAACACCGACCACACGCTGCCCGAGTCGTTACCCGCGCTGGCCATGGATGCCGACAGCACCATCACCAGTCCGATTGACGTCAGCAGCGCGACGATAATCATCAGCAGGTGGTAGTCGAACAGCGGACGCGACTTCCAGTCGTTAAAACGCTCCACCCACGCCGGCCGCTCTCGAGCACTAGAGCTAGACGACGAGGGCCGCTGTGAACTGGTAGCCTTCGTCCCCTTTTGTGCCGTCGCGGCACTAGCGCTTAAATTACGAGCCTTGCGGGAGTTATCCATCAGTTGACGTCACCTTCTGCGCCCATTGCGCGAACAAGTCGCCACGTTCAGCCATTCCGGAGTACATGTCCAAGCTGGCGGCAGCTGGTGCCAACAGCACCACATCCCCAGGGTTGGCATATTCACTAGCTGCCATACAGACCTTTGCCATGGCATCGACCTTGTCAGTGTCATCAATGACAACGACCGGCACAGCAGGTGCGATGCGGGAGAGCGCATCGCTGACTAGTTGCCTATCGACGCCCAGAACCACGGCGGCCTGCAGGCGATGAGCATGCTTCGCCACTAGCGGCGAGATTTCCGCGCCCTTGAGCTGACCACCGACGATCCAAACGACACGCTCATGACCGGACAGTGCAGCGTCGGCAGCGTGGGGGTTGGTGGCCTTGGAGTCATCAATCCACACGACATCATTTGCCTTATGGACAATCTGACCGCGGTGTGCGCGAACTTCGAAAGTCTCCAATTCCGCTGCAATTTGCTCCGGTGAGGTACCGATACTGCGCGCCATCGCAGTGGCGGCCACCGCGTCGAGAACACCTGCCCGGCCGGGAGGAGAAATTCCCGCTACCGGTGCGATGACAATGCCCGGACCAGAGTCGTCAGCTGCGGCATCGCCGCCGCCAAAAGCACGGTCGACAATCATGCCGTCGCGAACTCCGACCTGGTGTGCCTCCGGGGGACCATCGGTAAAGCCCACGACGGAGTTGCCGAGCTCGTCGTTTTTCAGCATCTTTTCCACGTGCTCGACGACATCTGCGTCATCCGCACCGTAGATTGCGACAGTACCGCGCAGCGCACGGGTCTTGTCCAGACCGTAGTTTTCGTAAGAACCGTGCCAGTCGATGTGGTCTTCCGCCAGGTTCAGCAGTACTCCCGCATCTGGGCGAATGTTTGGAGCCCAGTGCAGCTGGAAGCTGGACAGCTCTGCGGCCAACACCTCGATACGAGGCTCAGCAGTCAGTGCGTCGTACAGGGCCACACCAATGTTGCCCACAGCTGCGCCCTGCTCCCCGAGCATGGCGGCCAGCATGGAGGTGGTTGTGGTCTTGCCGTTAGTGCCGGTGACTACCAGCCAGGTCCGTTTCGGACCCCACAGCTGGGCACAGTCGCCGGCGAAAGCCAGCGCCACATCACCGAATACCGGGACACCGGCCTCAGCGGCGGCGTCGAACAGCGGACTGGTCGGACGCCACCCCGGGGAGGTCACGATCGCAACCGCGTCGGCAAGCTCGTCGCGAGCGTCTGCGGTTGTGACGTGCCGAACCGAAAAGTCGGCGGCAACCAGTGCGCCGAGCGCGGAGTCGTCCACGACGACAACTTCCGGACAGCCGATGTCCTTGAGCATCGCAATGGCACCGCGACCGGAAACTCCGGCTCCTGCCACCAGAACTCGACCAGAGCGCACCGTAGCGACTAAGTCGAGATTTCGGATATCGGTGAGGTTGGTCGGGTCTGGTGAGTTAATCATTGAAATACGCCTACCTGAGAGAGCCAGTCACTGTAGAAGATGGCTGCGCCAATCATGTTGAAAATGCCTGCGAGTAGCCAGAAGCGAACGACAACAGTTGTCTCCGCCCAACCTCCGTTTTCGAAGTGGTGATGGAGAGGAGCCATGCGGAATACGCGCTTGCCAGTCGTCTGGAAAACCGCGATCTGGATTGCCACGGAAGCAACTTCCATCACGAAGATGAAGCCAATGATAACCATCAGCAGCTCAGTCTTGGTGACAAATGACAGACCCGCTACCAAACCGCCAAGAGCCAGCGAACCGGTATCTCCCATGAAGATCTTTGCCGGCGCTGCATTCCACCACAGGAAGCCCAAACAGGCGCCCAGACCCGCGACGGAAATAACGGCGATATCCAGCGGATCGCGGACGTTGTAGCAACCGCTGCCCAGCGAAGCCTCGCAAGAGTTACGGAACTGCCAGAAGGAAATCAGCGTGTAGGTGGCCAGTAGCAGCGCGGTGGCGCCAGCGGCCAGGCCGTCAAGGCCATCAGTGAGATTGACGGCATTCGTCCATGCGGCAATGACGATGAAGACAAATACCAGGAAGACAATCATGCCGAACCACACAGGCCCCGGTGCCAGATTCAGGAACGGAATATCTCGAATCAGCGACAAGCTCGTCGAACCGGGAGTCAAGCCAGACGCATCCGGGAACTGCAGCAGCAGCACGCCGAAAATCAGTGCTGCCGCCAGCTGCCCAACCAGCTTCGCTGTCTTGTTCAGCCCCAGGTTGCGTCCTTTGTAGAGTTTGATGAAGTCATCGGCAAAACCCAATGCGCCCATCGCCAGAACAAGGAACATCACCAACAGACCGGAGGCGGACGGCCCCACGCCAGTCTGGATATACGTAACGAGGTGTGAGAGGAAATAGCCAGCGACGATTGCGGCGATGATGGCGATGCCGCCCATAGTCGGAGTTCCCCGCTTGCGCAGGTGGCTCTTCGGCCCTTCTTCACGAATCTCCTGGCCAAGACCTTCAGCAGAGAATTTGCGAATAAGCACTGGTGTTAAAAAGACACTCACCAGGAATGCAATCGCACCACTGAGAATAAGTTGAATCACTTACTTTTCCTCTCCGCTTTCACCTTCGGGCGTAGTCCCAACCTTGGCAGCCAGCGAGTCCGCGACCCGCCACATACCGTCCGCATAGGAGGCCTTGACTAACACCACATCGTCCGGACGCACCTCGGCCGCCACCAAATCCGCGGCAGTGGATGTATCCGGCACCCTAGAAGTATTTAACCCCAACTCTTCCGCTTTGTCGGCCAGGGCATGCACATTAGAACTCTCTCCGACTGCAATTAGTCGATCGATGCCGCGGCCCACAAGGTACTCGCCAAGCGACGAGTGCTCATCTTCAGCGGAATCACCAAGCTCACCCATCTGTCCCAGCACGGCCCACGATGAGGCGTCCTGGTGCGTTGGGCCAGCTGCTGTACGTGCCAGAGCGTCAATCCCCGCACGCATCGAATCAGGGTTGGCATTATAGGAGTCGTTAATTACGACGATATTGCCAGTGAGCTGCTGGACATCCATGCGCCGCTCTGACGCTGCCACATGCGCAGCCATCGCCTTTGCGACCTGCTCAGCATCAATACCGGACTCCACTGCCACCGCAATCGCCGCCAGGGCATTGGCCACTTGGTGCGCACCATAGACCTGCAGTTGGATCGGGAATGTACGCCCATCCGGTACATGCAGGTCAAAAGATGCACGAGCAAAATCATCGAGATGCACATTCGTGGCGCGGTAATCCGCGGTTGCGTGGCGTTCGGAGTTCTCATCGGCAGAGAAGAACACCACCTTCGCCTGGGTACGCGGAGCCATGCCAGTGACGTAGTCATCGTCGGCATTGAGTACGGCCACACCGCCCTGCTCCGCAGCCGGCAGCGCTTCCACGAGCTCGCCCTTAGCCTGCGCGATTGCCTCGCGCGAGCCAAACTCACCAAGGTGCGCCGTGCCAACATTGAGCACCGCACCGATCGTCGGTGGCGCGATGCGCGCCAGGTGGGCCACATGCCCAATTCCGCGTGCGCTCATCTCCGCAACCAGGTACTTCGTCTCCGGAGTGCACTGCAGCACCGTGTACGGATGCCCAATTTCGTTATTAAACGACCCCTTCGGCGCCACCGTCGGACCGTCGGTACGCAGCAGCGTCGCCATCATGTCCTTCGTCGACGTCTTTCCCGCCGAACCCGTCACACCGACGACATGCAGCTGATCCTTCTTCAGCTCGTCGACGACGTAACGCGCCAACTTACCAAGCGCTTCCAGCACCGCCGCCCCGGAACCATCCGGATCGTGTGCAAATGCGTCGGCATTGGAGTCCTGCTTACCAAGGGGCTTGACGACGACCGCAGGTTGCCCAACATCTCGTGCCGCCAGTGCCATCGGCGCTCCAGCTGCTACAGCCTGATCGATGAAGTCGTGGCCGTCGACACGCGCGCCCGGCAGGGCGAGGAAGAGCGAGCCTTCGCGAATCTTTCGGGAGTCGAATTCTGCGGGCTGAGTCACTGTGGCGTCATCATTGACGTGGGCGAGTTCACCTCCCACGATGTGAGCGATTTCCGCGGCGGTCAGGGCAATCATGATGTCTATAGTCCTTGTTGGTTAGAGTTCCAGGCGCTTAGTAAAGGATGATTTCTTGATTTTATTCGCTTACCGCGAATGGTTCGCGGTAGGCATGTCAGGTGGTGCGCTTCCTCAGCGATTTCAGCAATCTCAATCAGCGGATCCCTCCAGTCGCTGTGTGAGTGCTTCGGCCAGCTGTTCACGGTCATCGAACGGGTGAATCACGCCACCGATATCCTGGCCGGTTTCGTGTCCCTTGCCAGCCACCACGATGCTGTCACCGCTGTGGGCGAGCTCGACGACACGGCGAATTGCCTGGCCGCGATCGCCGATTTCCTCAACAACCGTGTCAGAACTGGCCTTGCCGCTGGCAACGGCTTCCTTCGCACCGGCGACCACGTCCGCACGGATTTCAGAGGGCACCTCGGAGCGTGGGTTGTCATCGGTGATGATGACGACATCGGCACCGCATGCAGCCTCAGCTCCCATAATTGGACGCTTGGCACTATCGCGGTCGCCACCGGCGCCGACGACAACCAGCACGCGACCTTCGGTCTGTGCGCGCAATGTGGCCAACACCTCAGCTACTGCGGCTGGCTTGTGGGCATAGTCCACCACAGCCAGGAAGTCCTGTCCGCGGTCGATGCGCTCCATGCGGCCTGGCACACGCACCTGCGCCAGGCCGCTCTTGGCCGCGTCATTGGCATGCCCAATCGCATCGAGCACAGCCCATGCGACTGCGGCATTGGCAACGTTGAAAGCACCCGGCAGAGGAACTTCCACCTCAACTGTGTCAGTGTTGTTTCGCGTTAGCTCCACATGCTGGACACCGTTAGTGGCGACAGTGGCTGCAGCGGCGTGCCATTCTGCAAAGACCTCGGCAGCTGGCGTCTTGTCGGTTACGCGATGCTGAGTATGGACAGTGGTGACTTGGACATCCGGGTCGCCGGCAGCGATATCTGCCATGCGGACACCCCAGTCGTCGTCGATGCACACGACAGCCTTCGGTGCATGTGTCGGACCTTCAGGATCAAAGAGCTTGGCCTTGGCTTGGAAATACTCTTCCAAGGTCTTGTGGAAGTCCAGGTGATCCTGCGAGAGGTTGAGGAAACAGCCGACGTCGAAACTGACTCCGTCTACACGTCCCAACGACAGTGCGTGGGAAGAAACCTCCATGACAACGTGCGTCACACCCTCGGAGAGCATCTGGTGGAACAGGCGCTGGAGGGCTGGAGCCTCTGGGGTAGTCAGGCTCGACGGAACGGCACGGCCATTGATGCGCGTGCCGGTAGTACCAATGATGCCTGTCGAGCATCCAGCTGCCAGCAGCGCGCCCTCCAGCATGTAGGTCGTGGTGGTCTTGCCAGAGGTGCCGGTAACCCCAATGATGGTCAGTGAATCCGAGGGATGATCGTAGATTTCTGCAGCAACGTGCCCCATGACGGCCCGGACATCGTCGACAACCAGGACTGGTCGAGTCTCCCCTGCTTCCCGCAGGATTTTCAGACCTTCCTCATCAGTCAGGATCGCTGTAGCAGCCGACTGCTGCGCGTAGCGCGCACCATGCGTGCGAGTACCTGGGACGGCAGCAAACATTCCGCCTTCAGGCACTTCGGCAGCGTTGAGTTCGATTGCGGCGATATCCGCTCCTGCCGCCGCGGATTCGGTAATGCCGTCAAGTCGGCCATGCGCGAGGTTACACAATTTCGCAAGGGTGGCGGTCATTGGCTGTTCCCTCTTTCAAGTCAGTCGTTGGTGTACAACAGGTTGGAAAAATTCAAGAGATTCACTTTGCAGAAACCAAAGTAATAAAAGTCTGTGTATTAGTGCTGTCGCGGTAACTTCATTGTGGTGGTGACCTCGTTACGGCTGCAGCAACAACTTGCCCTCGCGGGGTGGCGACGGCGGTACGTTGTAGCGGTTAAGCGCCCAAGCGGCGATGTCCTTAAACAGTGGGGCTGCTGACTGACCGCCGTCACCATGGACACCACGCTGGGGTTCGTCAAGCATAATGCCAATGACAAAACGGGGATCGTCGGCAGGCGCGATGCCTGCAAACGTGATGTGGTACTTGGAATTCGAGTACGCGCCGGTGTCGGGGTCAAACTTCTGCGCCGTACCTGTCTTGCCTGTGAGCGAGTATCCCTCAATACTATTGCCGGCCGCGGTACCCGACTGCTGCCCCGTGGGATCAGACTGCATAACGCCTTCAAACATAGCGCGCACAGTTTGGGCGGTCTCCGGGCTAACCACACGCACTGTTTCCGGGCGCTCTGTTGCCGTCTTCGTGCCGTCCGGGGAAATTGTCGAACGAATCATACGCGGCGGGATGCGCTCGCCATCGTTGGCGATTGCCTGGAAAACTCCTGTCATCTGCAGCAGTGTCATGGCCATACCCTGACCAATGGGCAGGTTCGCAAATGTACCGCCGGACCACTGCGGACGCTGTGGCACAAAGCCGGACGATTCACTGGGCAACTCGATACCCGTGGACTGCCCCAGCCCGAAGAGATGCAGCATCTCAGCGAAGCGGTCCTGACCCAAACGCTCTGCCAGCATTAGGGTGCCGACATTGGAGGACTTGCCGAATACACCGGTCGTCGTGAAAGCTTCCGTGCCGTGCTCCCATGCATCGCGCACGGTGACACCCGCCATATCAATCGTGCCCGGAACCTGCAGAACCTCATCCGGTGTGGTCTTGCCGTCTTCGATAGCGGCCGCTGCGGTAATAATCTTTGCTACAGAGCCCGGCTCAAATGGGTTCGATACAGCGGAGTTTCCGATAGTGCGCCCCTCTTCGAGCTCGGCCCCCATATCCTTATTCGGGTTAGCCGTGTCCGCCTGCGCCATTGCAAGCACTTCGCCGGTCTTCGCGTCGAGCACGACTGCCGACGCATCCTTCGCTCCCGAGTTGGCCTTCGCCTGGTTGACCTGCTGCTGGACAAAGTACTGCATGTCGAGGTCCAGGGTCAGCTCGTAAGTCGTACCGTCCACAGCTGCGTGGACATCGCGCGTGGATCCCGGGATTGCCACACCGTTAGAGGCGATATCAATGGTCTTGCCACCGTTAATACCCTGCAAAGTGGCATCACGAGAGGCTTCAAAGCCGAACTGGCCGACGCCATCCATGCCAATCTTGCCGATGACGTTAGCCGCCGTCGCCCCATTCGGGTACTGGCGAATATCCTGACGCTCCGCCACCAGTTCCGGATACTTTTCCACGATGGCAGCGGCCTTGTCCGGGTCGACATTACGCACGAGCACCTCATAGGTGCTGTCCTCATTGCGCAGCTTCTCCAGAATGTCCTTCGAGCTCACCCGGGACGGCGCGCTCATCACCGAGTTCTCCTCGGTTTCGGGTTCCGCTTGACGACGGCGACTGCTTCCCGACTTCTCCGCGTCGATGTCGGCCACGTCGAGTAGCTTCGGCAAATCCTTGGCGATCTGCTCGAGGCGTTCATCGTAGGTAGCGACATCATCCGGGCGCTGCTTATGGGCGTCCCCAATCCACTTGCGCAAAGTGTTCGGGTGAACGGTAATACTGCGTGCCTCCATAGTGAAGGCAAGCTGAGCTCCGTTACGATCGAGAATCGCACCGCGCCGAGCTGCATCAACAACTTCCACCGTGCGCTGATTCTGCGCCGCCGCCGACAGGTCAGGACCTGCGACGAGCTGCACCCAAGCCAAACGGGAGACCAGCACTACAACTGCGATAGCGCCTATAAACTGCAGCCAGTTGCGACGTCGGATGAAGTCCTTATTACTAATGCGCATTTTTTCGCGCGGGGGCACGCTTCGGTTGGTTTTAGCATCGAGCCCCCGGCTGCGCTGACCATCCCGAACGCGACTTTGGCCTCTGCGCTCACGGGATGTAATTCGGTAAGCACGTTCGCCGAAGTCATACCCCCCTCCACGGTTGGGGTAGTCGTCTTCAGATCGAATCATGCGCTAGTGCTTTCTACTAAGTCGATTCTCCCGCGCGCGATAACGTTAGGCGGTATTCCCTGCCATCGCGAGTACTGAATTAATTAGTCTACAGTCGACTGACCAGAAACAGTGGAACCGCCAGAATATCGGACAGTTGGCCAGTTTGGCCCAGTTTGTTTTCTAAGTTCCTACGGTGCTGGAGCTGGCTCGGGTGCCGGAGCTTCCGGTGCTTCCGGCGCCGCGACTGGCGCTTCTGGGGCTGGCGCTGGCGCTTCAGCCTCAGGCGCGGGTGCCGGAGCCGGCGCAGGTGCTGGTGCGGGCTCATGGTTCTGCGGCGCATACGGAGCGGTTGCCGGCAACCCGTTCGGACGTGGGTGCGCTTCCTCAATGGCCGGTGCCTGCATCCCCGGAACATTCTCGGTGTCCTTCGGGTTCGACGACGGCGCATGCGGAACATTCGGCGACTCACTGTTGAGGTCGATAATCTTCTGCTGCTTCTCATCGCCCGGTCGCACTTCCACGACCTTGCCTTCCGGATCAGTCGTCAAAACGGCAGGCTGCTCCGGATTGACCATGCCCTCTTCCACAGCACGCTGCGCGATAGCACCGGTTGACTTCATGTAAGCAACATCCCGCTCGAGCACCTCCAGCTGGTTACGCAGCTCCTTTTCCTTGGTCTGCGCAGCATCCAGCTGCAAGGATGTCGAGGTCGAAATACCCGACAGCCACATCGCCGCCACGATTCCGGCAACGACGAGAATAATCATCACGGCCGCACCGGCAAACTTGTGGTTATCCCTCGAGGACGTCGTAACGCGACGCCCACGCACCGAGATGACCTGCTGAGAACCTGTGCGCCCAAACCGCCTGCGCTGATAAAGATCCTGTTTCGTGCGGGCGCTGCGGCCGCGCTGACGAGTCTTCGTCTTGGCACCGGCGACGGTTGCAGATGCGCCGCGGGAGGTGCGCCGGGTGGGGGCGTGCTCCGTGATTGTCGTTGCCATGCTCGAAAGTTCTCCCAGTACTTAGATTGTGAAGGGTGCGTTTGGTGCGGTTGAAAGGTTTGGGTCAATCGGCTCGAATTCGCTCGATACAGCGAACTCTCACCGGTGCGGCTCGGGGGTTGTCTTCGATCTCGCTTGCCGACGCCTTTTCCGCACCTCTCGTGATGAGAGCAAAGTGCGGTTCATGCCCCGGAAGCTCCATCGGGAGCCCCGGTGGGGTTGTCGACTTCACGCGCTCCGCAAAGTCCTTCTTGACGATGCGGTCTTCCAGGCTCTGGTAGCTCATGAACACTGCACGCCCATCGACTGCGAGTGCATCGCAGACCTGTGGCAGTACATTTTCCAGAGCTTCAAGCTCACGATTTACCTCGATACGAAGAGCCTGAAACGTACGCTTGGCCGGGTGTCCGCCCTTGCGGCGAGATGCCGCCGGAATGGTTTCGTAGAGCAGCTCAACCAGACGGCCGGAGGTCGTAAACGGTTCCTTCTCCCGCTCACGCAGGATTGCCGAGGCGATCTTGCCGGCGAAGCGCTCGTCGCCGTAGGTCGATAGGATGCGCGCGATATCACCGTGCGAATAGGTATTGAGCACATCCGCTGCGGTAATCCCCTGGCTTGCATCCATGCGCATGTCCAGCGGGGCGTCGACTCGGTAGGCGAATCCACGATTGACCTGGTCAAGCTGCATCGAGGAAACACCGAGATCGAAAAGCGCACCTGCAATGCCCTTCTCAGCGGCGCGGGCGAGAATATCCTCCGCGCCACTTCCACCAGCGGCTGCAGGAATCTCACCACTGAGCACCTCGGCGAGCGAATCGAAACGCACACGGAAGGCTACAAAGCGATCACCGAAGCGCGCGAGACGCTCTTCTGCCCCTCGCAGTGCATTGTCATCGCGATCGAGTCCAATGACGCAGAGATTCGGGAACTGCTCCAGCAGATATTCCGTGTGCCCACCGGCACCAAGAGTGCCGTCGACAACTACTGCGTCGTCACCCAGTGCCTCGATGCCCGGGCGCAACAAATCAGTTACTCGATGAAGCAAAACGGGGACATGACCAAACTCGCCGGACTTGCGATCATCCGCAGGTGCCGATCCGTTCATTTCCCCCTCCTCACCGGGTATGTTTGCACTGGTCAGAGAATCTATCGAGTGTATTCCCGGTTTGCTTAACGACGAGTGCCGCGCCAGCAACCAGACCGCACCTCATGAGCACTACTGGGAATGCTGCTATCGGTGCTTAAAACAAAAAGCGGGGATGTTCACAGGGCCCCGCCTGACAGAACCTGGTATCGGGGAAGTACACCAGGGGCTATCAGGCAGAGTCCATGCGGACATTCCCTCTTTTCGGTTATTCCATGCGGTTTATAAAACGCCGAACAGCGAGTCATCCTCACCTTCGGAGAAATCAGCTTCATGCTCCGCCTGGTAGGCCTCCCAGGACTCTTTGTCCCAGATCTCCAGAAAGTCAATAGAGCCGATAACCACGCACTCCTTGGAGAGATTCGCGTACCGACGGTGATCCATCGATAACGTGATTCGCCCCGAACCATCGGGCCGCTGCTCATCGGTGCTCGCCGCAAGATTTCGGATGAAAGCTCGCGCCTTGGCATTCGTACGAGAGGCCTTAGTAGCCCGCTGAGCTAATTTGACGAACTCCTCTTTCGGATACACCGCCAGAGAATGATCCTGTCCCTTAGTGACCATCAGGCCACCTGCGAGATCCTCGCGGAACTTCGCCGGCAACGTCAGGCGCCCTTTGTCATCAAGCTTCGGCGTATAGGTGCCCAGAAACATGCGTCACTGGCCTCCTATCCCCGTGTCAACCTCAATGTCAACGCACAAACGCTTACCGAATTCAGGGATTTAGGCGTTGCCTTCAAGCAGAGCCGGAGGGCTGTGCTTTCCCGCTGTGCCAAAATCTCGCCAAACTTTAAGCGCAAATCGGATATTCACTTCTGCAATGTTGACCAACCTCAATCAACATCATGCCCCACTTTACCCCACTATCTGCCACTATCA
Organism: Corynebacterium sp. HMSC065H09; assembly: GCF_001812845.1. NCBI lineage: Bacteria > Bacillati > Actinomycetota > Actinomycetes > Mycobacteriales > Corynebacteriaceae > Corynebacterium > Corynebacterium sp. HMSC065H09. The sequence continues at coordinate 38,663 of NZ_KV810577.1, read as the reverse complement.
ACACAAGAAGGAGAAAAATAGCCACAGCATCAGCGCAACCCCACCGCTAGGACATCTGCTTTAACCCAATTGACCTGGACTTTTAAAGAATCACCTCGACAATTAAAGCGCGAATAAAAAGTGGGGCACCCACCCGCGACCACGCCGATAACGACGCCACACCAACCACATTGTTAACAGAAAGCAGTTTACGCCCCACTACCCACCACTTACCTGCTAAAAACCATCCAGATTCAACCTGGTCGCCAGACTTAGTGCGTTGACCTGCAATTTTGTGTCGCCAGAGCCAAACTTTCGGAGATACCAACAACGACCGCAGATAAGAATTCCTCCATCCCAATAGCTAAGTGGGGGAAAGTGGGGACTCGGGGTGGGGCAAAGTGGGTGAGATCTTGTGGAGACGATTCACGTCTAGAAAAACAAAAAAGTGAGGGCAAGCCATCGCTGGCTTGCCCTCACTTGTTAATTCTTGAGGCTTATCCCCTAACGCCCCTCGAAGCGGCCACGGAAACGCGATTCCAACGTGGAATCACCAGAGGAGCCACGGCTACCCGAGGTCCCTCGACGACTCTTTGCCGCCCCGGACTTAGACTTTCCAAAGCTCAGCCCCGAAGCAGAACTAGCCTTCTCCTGCTTACCGGCGCCGGTCAGAGCCCAAACGCCGGAACCGAACATAAGGCCAAAGCCGGCAACCGATAACACAATGAACCAATTGCTCACAGAGAAAAGAGCGACGCCGCCAATCAACATCAGCAGACCGAGGAGCATGAGCGCAAAAACCTGGATGGAAAACCCACGAGGTGCGCTGTTTTCCTCCGGAAAGCTGAACGCATTTCCGGCCATCGTCGAACTAAATTTAGGATCCTCAGCGTAGAGTGCAGACTCGATTTCGTCGAGCATCCGCTGTTCGTGCTCAGATAGTCCCACAATTCCTCCATCGCCTACTTGAGCATTGCCCACCGCGATACTGGCGAGCCTTGACCCCTCAACTAACAATGCCGATACAACAAAGTTAATTACAGGCCACGTGCTGCTAACGCGGCGTCCGTTAGCTTCATTCTTACCCCTTCAACGGGCGACTCACCTCTATTGTTCCATGAATCCGAACAATCCCCCATTTATTTAGGAAAGCAACGCTCTAACACGCCCCCACCGGCTTACGCAGCCGCGGACAGAACACCCAGCTCAGCCCGGACAGCCCCCAAGAATGCACAACTTAAATCCCACAACTCCTGCGCCCGCCGAGAGTCAATGCGACGCGAAATACCCAACCGGACTTCCTCACGCAGCGCGGTGAACTGCTCAAACTTGGTGACCCAGCTATCAAATTCGGGCTGCTCTTTCTTTAAACGCAACCAGGCACTCTGTGTTGCCGAACGACGACGCTTAACTACCGAGCCCGAACGAGCGCCCGAGCCAGAACCCCCAGCCACCGACACATCGTCGCGATTCAACAGCGCGCCTGCGCAACGCAGCGCCGCACAGTAGGAAAGCTCCAACATCTCATCAGAGCTGGCATTCCAAGCATTCGCTAGCAGAGCCTCTGCCCGCCCCAGCAGCTCCAGCGATTGCCTTGAGACACCGACCGGGGCGACCAAACCCGACTGCGAAATCGCCCTAAACTCCACCACGTTCGACCTTGCCACCACCCTGCTTCTCCTTTCACACAGCATTCACATGAGCACGGATTTTCCGCTTCCCCTTAGCGGGATTGACTGCAATCTATCCCCAACCCCGGACTACGCCAGGCATACTTTCGCACAACTGTTCGACTCGATGTTATTGCAGTAATCTCACAACTAAGTTCGTCTAAGTCGCTAATCTGGTCACTGTGAAATACAGCGTGGTTCCGATGACAGCAGGAGACTTCAATCTCCGCCTGCAAGAAGCAGTGGCTCTCTACATCACCGCGATGCAGTACAACCCCGCGATCTTGCCCGGTCGTCTCCACGAATGGCAGAAGCAAACCACTCAACCCGGCTTCATGGCTGCTGCAGCCATAGCTCACCCCGAAGAGCTCTCCCCTGCCCACGCTCTCCGCGACCCGCGCTGCAGGTTGGTCGGCATCGGCTACTGCCGTACAGGATTGGACACGCACTGGTGGTATCGCCAGGTAAGAGATGGACTGCTCATGGACGGGCGCTCGCTACCGGACGTCGTCAAGCTCTTGGGCAACTACGCCGAACTGTCTGAGATTCACATTCACCCCAGCTTTCAGGGGCGGGGACTCGGTAAACGGTTGCTCCACGAGTTGGTCGATTCCCGCCCGGAGACGCGAGTTCTGTTGTCAACCCCGGAATACCCGAATGAGGCCAATAGGGCATGGCAGCTCTACCGCCAATTTGGTTTCAAAGATGTTTTAAGGAACTTTTATTTCACAGGGGACTCTCGTCCCTTCGCAGTTCTAGGAGTAGATCTTCCCCGTGACATCATCACCGAGTGAACCTTCCACACCACGTCAACGACTTTCGCCTCTGCGCATTGCCACAGCAATGGCCGGAATTGCCGCCATCTTGCCGCTCAGCGGCTGCTTTGACGCACAGGCTGGCATTACCATTTCCGGCGACGACAGAGTCTCGGGCACAATTCACGTAACACCCACGGAGGAAGTCCGTTCCCAATTTGAGCAGTGGCAAGTACCGGAAGATCTCTCCGACCGCGTCTCGCAGGGAGTAATCGACTCCTCCACAGGAAAGATGGAAGTCTCGTTCAACGAGCTGCACTTCATTGAACTCACCGATACGCTCCGACAGCTTTCCGACGATCGCGTAGACATCGACCTAGACCGTACCGGTGGCGGCAAGATTTCGATGAACGGCCACATGGATTTGACTCACCTGCCCGGCGCGAAGGTTGATTTCGTCGTCGCGTTCCCGGAGCAGGTTACTGACTCCAATGGCCGCCAGACCGAACCGAACAAGGTGGAATGGCAGCTCGCCAGTGGCGAGAACCATAATGTATGGGCTTCGTCGCCGGCTGGATCCACCAAGCGGAATCAATTCCTATTATTTGCCGGTGTGACCACAGCCGCCGGTGTCCTAGCCTCAGTGCTAGGTGTCCTGTGGGCGCGAAGAGTTCGCGACATGCAGGACTTTTAGCAATTAAAAACCGCCGCGCAGCATATCCTGGCCGGTGCCCCATTCGGGCGCCATGCCGAGGTTGTGCAAAACTTCCTGGGAGGCGCGAGCGAAGTTCATAGTCATAAAGTGCAGCCCCGGCACGCCTTCGGCGATGAGCCGCTCTGCCATGTTGGTCGAAAACTCGATACCAATCTTGCGAATCTCATCTTTATTGGCCTGCTCGTCACCATCTGCTGCCTTAATCAGGCGTTCCTCCAAATCGGATGGCAACTGTGCCCCGGAGAGCTCAACCTGCCTGCGCACTGAGCGCAGCGATGTAATCGGCATCAGCCCCGGAATGATGGGCTTGGCACCGTGCACTGGGTCGGCTTCCACCAGGCGGTCTCGAAGGCGCAAGTAGTGCTCAATATCGAAGAACATCTGCGTAATCGAGTATTCGGCTCCCGCGCGCAGCTTGGCCAGCGTGTACTGCGTGTCATGGTCCAAATCCGGCGAGCGGTAATGTCCCTCCGGGAACGACGCAATGCCGATTTCAAATTTCTCGAACTCCGGCTCGGCCTTAATTAGCTCAATCAGTTCGCTGGCGTAGTGCAGACCGCCCTCGGTCTCCACCCAAGGGCCAAGCGGGTCTCCCGGCGGGTCACCACGCAGAACGAGCAGATTCGTCAGCCCCGCGCTGAGATAAGAGCGCAGGATTTCCCGCAGCTCGTCGACAGTGTGCTCTACCAATGTCAGGTGCACAAGCGTTGTAAGCGGCTGCCTCGAAACGCGCTGGGCGATTCGCAGGGTGCGGTCGCGGCTAGAACCACCGGCGCCGTAGGTCACGGATGCAAAGGAGGCACCAAGATCATGGAAAGCCTCAGCTGCTCGGAGAAGACGTTCCTCGGCCGCGTCGTCACGCGGGGGCATGAACTCGACCGAGAAGGGAATACTGCCCGCGCTCGGCATTGAAAGCGCCTGGCGGATTGTCACTTGGCGGCCTGGCGACAGTGGCATTGTTGAGGACATAGTCACTCATACTAAGCGGTGTCCTATTCTTGAGTCAGCATTACCCGTCATCGACGAGAGGCTCACATGAGCGAAGAACTGGATTTGGCCGCGCTACAGCCCCGCGAAGTACCAGCTACTGTTACCAAAACGCTGGAGAATTACCTCAAAAGCCGTGGCGACGATGTCGCGTCGGTCGATGCGGTGTACACCGAGGCCATAGATTCGCTCCACTCCTTCGTCCTCAATGGGGGCAAGCGCGTGCGTCCAGCCTTCGCCTGGCAGGGGTGGTTGGGGGCAGGCGGCCTCGAAGGCCGTTTCTCCCCAGCCGAGGATTCCCTGGCTGTGATGAACGCGGTGAGTGCCTTGGAACTCATTCAAGCCTGCGCACTCATTCATGACGACATCATCGATGACGCTGATACGCGCCGTGGCGCACCGACTATCCACAAGGTATTCGAGGCCAAGCACGAGGCCAATAGCTGGAATGGAGCCGCCGACCGCTTCGGTATTTCCGCCGCGATTCTCATTGGCGATGTCGCCCTGACCTGGGCTGATGACATGATGCACTCTTCAGGCCTCAGCTCGGAGGCGCTAACCCGCGCACTTGTCCCCTGGCGGGCGATGCGCACTGAAGTACTTGGCGGCCAACTGCTCGATATCACGGCCGAAGCCAGCCGGGACAGTCGCGTCGAGACCGCTGAGAAAATCAATCTGTTCAAGACCGCCGCCTACACCATCGAGCGGCCGCTCCACATTGGTGCTGCGATTGCCGGCGCCCCAGCGGAATTGGTTGAGGCCTACCGCAGCTTCGGCCGCGATATCGGTGTGGCATTCCAGCTCCGCGACGATCAGCTGGGTGTTTTCGGCGATCCCGAAGTCACGGGCAAGCCTGCCGGCGATGACCTCCGCGAGGGCAAGCGAACCGTACTGGTCGGCCAGGCTTTAAGCCTCTACCTCGATTCCGCACCTGAAAAGGCCCGCTTTATCGATGAACGCCTGGGAGCGGTCTCGTCTGCTGCAGATATTGATGAGCTACGAAATCTCATCGCTGATTCCGGCGCTGCCGATGCCGTCGAACGTGAAATTGACCGCCTGACCAGCCGCGCTTTCTCCACTATCGAGAATGCCGACCTGCCTGCAACGTCGCGCGAGAACCTCATTGCTATGGGCGTTCGCGCCACCGCTCGTCAGCATTAGACCAGGTGTTGCGTAGTCATGCCCGCTGCTTCCCCCACTCGTGCCCCCATTAATTCCCCGCGTCTGCGACGTGCGGTCACTCGTCCTCATAAGGGCTCCAAACCACGACTGACCATCATCGGCGCAGGCCTGTCCGGACTTACCGCCGCGCTCTACGCCATCGCCGATGGCTACGATGTCACCGTTGTCGAGCGGGGAAGTTTCGTCGGCGGACGCTGCGCCAGTGAACCCATCACAGTCGATATCGACGAGCAATCGCTCACCGCAGTCTTCGACACTGGCGCAACTGTATGGACCATGCCCTCGCTTGTCGACGATGCCCTCGCCGCCGTCGGCCTCTACGCGCGCGATATCGACCCGGGTTTTTCGGCCTCCCCAATCACGCCCACCTACCGTGCGGAATTTGCCACCCGCGGCGGACTCGACGTGTTTTCCAACGAAGACATGATGGCCGATGAACTCGCGCGCTTCGGTGCCTCTGACTCCACCGTCGCCGGTTACCGCAAACTTCGCACGTGGCTGCAAACTCTCTTCAATGCCTGCTTCGACAACTTCATGTCCCGCAGCTTTGACCGCGTTACGGACCTATTCACCGGGCCCGGCGCGCTTCGCGACCTCACTACGCTCCTCCGACTCGGTGCCTTCGGCGCCCTCGAACCTAAGATTCGTGCCTTCCTCGGAGATAATGATCTCGCTCGCGTTTTCAGCTTCCAGGCGCTTTACGCAGGTGTGCCTCCCGCTAAGGCCCGTGCGGTCTACGGCTGCATTTCCCACATGGATACCTCGATGGGGGTTTACTATCCGCACTCCCCCGCATTTGGTTCGGGTATAGGCGCCGTCAGCGAGTTGCTCGCCGAGGCCGTCCGTCGAGCTGGCGGAACCATCGACTTCGGCGTTGATGTCACTGGGCTGAAAGTTGACGAAGCAGGCTTTGTCTCCGCCATCACCACGGCAACTGGCGAGCGTCTCACCGATGCCGTCATCGCTACGACCGATTTACCTGTGGTGCAGAGCTGGCTTCACGACGCGGCTACCTCTGCCGCCGGTAGCTCATCGAAGCGGCGAGGCCTTCGGAGCGTCGTAAAGCGGACGGGAGCGCGACGGTTGTTCCCAGTTCGATTTTCTCCATCGGCGGTGGTGGCGCACGGGCTGATTCCGGTTTCGGAGACTGCGACGTGGCCGAAGCGGCATCACCTGATTTCGTTTGGCGAAAAGTGGAACGAAACCTTTGAGGAGATCTCGTCACCGCGTCATGGAAAGCTAATGTCGGACCCATCATTGCTGGTCACCCGGCCTGCGGTGAGCGCGCCGGAGCGTATTGTCACAGATGCGAACGGCGTGCAGTGGGAGCCCGTCAGTGTGCTCGCGCCGTGCCCCAACTTGCAGTCGGCCAATCTGATCTGGTCACGAATCGGTGGGGACTACGTTGCGAAAATAACCGCTGAGCTGGAGCGGCGCGGACTGACCGGGATTTCTACGAAGTGGCGAGTCGGTCGGATCGATACCCCTCAGCAGTGGCAAGAACGCGACATGGGCGTTGGCTCGCCGTTTGGGCTGGCGCATCTGTTCCGACAGACGGGGCCGTTCCGTCCCCGCAACTTCTCTCCGAAGATGCCAAAGAATCTGACGCTGGCGGGATCGACGACGGTGCCGGGGGTTGGCGTGCCGACGGTCATGATTTCGGGACGACTTGCGGCACAGCGGTTTGAAACGCCTTAGCTCATGAATGTCTCCCGGATGTCTGCCGGTGGTCACTGACCAATTAGGATTAATGCATCAGCAATGTATCGATTGTTTAGGTTGACATGAATTTATCGCGGAGTGCTCAGCTGGGTGTCTACGGTGGCATCCTCATTGCTCTGGGCTCCTACGGTTCCGGTGCGAATCGCTACCGTGGCGGCCTTGTCCACGCTCTGGGACTCGACTGGATCACCTACGGTCACGGTCAGATTTTCTGTGAGATTGTGATTTGGGTAGGTATCGCCCTGCTGCTTATCTCGTGGCTGCGCATCGGGCGGGAACTGCTGTTCTCGAAGGGGACCATCCGGGACATTGTGGCCGGTTCTGCCCATGATGGCGACGCAGCAGACGCTGCGGTTCCAGCGAACGCTGGCGGCGATGAGTCCACGTTGCGTCGGTTCAATTCAATCCTGATGGCCTGGGCAATTCCCCTCGCGCTGGCCGCACCGCTGTTCTCTCGCGATGTCTATTCGTATCTCATGCAGGGCGCGATGGTCCGCGATGGGTTTGATCCCTACACTGAGGGAGCTGCAGCCAATCCAGGGCCGATGCTGCTGGAGGTATCCGCAGATTGGCGGAATACCACCACCCCGTATGGCCCGCTGCATCTGGGAATTGGCGAGGTCATCACGCGGATTGTCGGCGACAACATCACCGTCGGCGTGATTCTCTACCGCATTGTGTGTCTGCTGGGCTTCGCCGCCATTGTCTGGTCGATCCCGCGAATCGCCCGGGAGCTTGGAGCAAATCCGGCTTTCGCACAGTGGCTCGGTGTGCTCAATCCACTGGTGCTACTGCATCTGATTGCGGGTATGCACAACGAGGCACTGATGGTCGGATTGGTCAGCCTGGCACTAGTCGCCGCACTGCACATGGAGCGCATGCGGGGTGGCCTGGTCGCTGCTGTCCTCATCGGAATTGGCGTCGCGCTGAAAGCCACCGCTGTCCTGGCGCTGCCCTTCGTCGTGTGGATTGTGTTGACCAGGCGCGAGCCCATCGCCACGGTTCAAGAGATGCTGCGCAAGATTCCGGCGATTGCCGGTGTGGGCATCGTGTTGGTCGCAGTTTGCGTCGGCACGCTTGCAGTGGTGACGTGGCTGACCGGCTCGAGCTGGGGCTGGATTTCCGAGATCAGTGGCAATACCAAGGTGATTAACCCCCTGGCAGCACCGTCAGCGGTCGCTGGTGTGATCTCGGGCGTCACGGCGTGGTTCAACGACGACATCGGTTTCAATGTCATCGTCAGCCACACACGCGTGGTCTCCTCCATCATCATGCTGGTGGGACTCGTGATCTCCTGGTTCTACTTCCGAGCCACCCCTCGTAACAATGTCGCTGGCATGATTGCCGCCTACGTGGTGGCCTGCGTATTTAATGCCGTGGCACTTCCCTGGTACTACGCCAGCTTATTGACTCCCATGGGAACGATTCGCCCGCCACGATGGGTGATTCAAGGCACCGTGTTGTTCACATTCATCCTGTCGCTGTCCTTCGCCGGCGGCGGCAATCACCGCTTCTACGACGTGCCCTGGATGGTTATCATTACCGTTCTCGGCTGGCTGGCCGTCGGCTGGCTGACCACTGGAAAATTCAGCTGGAAGTACCCGTGGCGCGACGATAAAACCGCCGCAGACACGGATTCCACGGTGGCGCCCCTGTCGCGGTCGACCGAGGTCGCATAGTTGTCCATGCCCACCCCACAGTCTCTCTCGACCATCGCGCTGCCACAGTCCTACGAGCTCTGCCGCGATATTATGGCCTCCCATGGTCGCACGTATTCCCTGGCCACGCGACTATTGGCACCCCGCCAACAGCGTGCGGTGTGGTCTCTCTACGCCTGGGCACGCATCGTCGATGACTACGTCGACTGCCCCGCCGACGCCGACCGCTCCCCCACACACATCGAAGCCACGGTCACACGTTTAAGCGAGCTTTTCCACTCAGCTGTCGTCATCGGTTCGCTTGACGACGTCCACCGCGACCGCGACCGTGCCGTCATCTCGGCGGCCGCACAGACTTTTCGCGACTACGACATCGATCCACAGCTCTCTGCGGACTTTGTTCACTCCATGTTGATGGACGTGCCCGACACATCGTGCCACATTGCGCATTTTGAAACATGGGAGCAACTCGACTCGTATATGTGGGGCTCCGCAGCAGTCATCGGCCTTGAGATGATGCCCATCCTAGGCACCCGCACAGGGGTCTCCCGTGAGGAAGCCACTCCCTACGCAGAGCTCCTGGGAAAAGCCTTTCAGGTGACAAATTTCCTCCGCGACATCGCCGAGGATTTTCGCCGTGGCCGTATTTACCTACCACTGAATGAGTGGGAGGCCTTCGGAGTGGGTACCGAGGAGATCGGCTACTGTGCCGCCACGGGACAGACGACCCCGGCGGTACGTCAGGCATTGGCCTTCTTCATCGCTCGCAACCGCGCCCTCTATGCCGAAGCCAGCAGCGGCGTGGACATGTTAGAGGTGCCAGGGCGTCAGGCTATCCGTGCCGCGGAGATTCTCTACTCAGACATTCTCGGCGAAATTGAGCGCATGAACTACAACGTCTTTGCGCAACGCGCTCAAGTGGGACGCGCTCGAAAAGCAAAAATCGCCCTCCCGCTGCTTTTCACAGCAGTGGCCGGGCGATTACGACAGGAGCTATCGCGGGCGTAGGACGGCGGGCGTAGGACGCCGTCCGGGTCTTTACAACGCCATAGCCTGTGCGCGGCGCATTACTTCGCGTGCAAGGTGACCGTGCAGGGCGTCCACCGGACGTCCAGGCAGAGATTCATCTTCGGTGAATAGCCACTCCAGCGTTTCTTCTCGCGTGTAGCCGCCGTCGGCAAGCAATGCGAGTGCGCCAGGTACAAAACGCGCGACCTCATCATCTTCAAAGAAGCGGGCGGGAATTTGTGCAATGCCGTCGCGGTGGACTGCAATAAGGCGACCCTCCTGCAGCAACGCGTGAATTCGGGTGACGGTGACGCCAATGAGGTCAGCGGCATCGGGCAGCGCAAGAGTGGGTTCGTCGGCGCTCAGGACATCGTGGCAAGTTGGAATCTTTCTCACACTGGTCACTTTAGCGCGTTGGCCTTGCAGTAGGTACGTCCCCATATACTTATTAGAAGCAACTGATTGGAACAGGGAAGGCTGGTTTATGTCGCAGCTTGTCGAGGGGCAGATTCTCGATGGTCGCTACCGCATCGGAGCCACCATCGCACACGGTGGCATGAGCACCGTGTACTGCGCCACCGATTTGCGGCTCGATCGCAGGGTGGCCGCAAAGGTCATGGATCCGCGTTTTGTCGACGACGAGTCTTTCCGCATCCGCTTCGAACGTGAGGCCCGCGCGGTCGCGCACCTCAATGACGAGTCGCTTGTCAACGTCTACGACCAGGGCACGGACCCGGCGGGGCATGTTTTCCTCATTATGGAATTCGTCGACGGTGGGACCCTCCGCGAACTGCTCCGTCAGCGCGGTCCGATGCCTCCGCATGCAGCTGCCGTCGTGATGCGCTCAGTTCTGCGCGCCCTATCGGTGGCGCATTCCCGCGGCATGGTGCACCGAGATATCAAGCCGGAAAATGTGCTGATTGCCTCGGACGGGCGAGTGAAGCTGGCGGACTTCGGTCTAGTGCGCGCGGCCGCTGATGCCAAGGTGACCTCTAACTCGGTCATCGTCGGCACCGTCGCTTATCTGGCTCCGGAGCAGGTCACGGGTGAATCCATCTCCCCTGCATCCGATGTGTATGCGGCGGGTATTTTGCTCTTTGAGCTGCTTACCGGCACCACGCCATTCATCGCCGATTCTTCGCTCGGCGTTGCCATGAAGCGATTGAACGAAGATGTCCCGCCACCCTCGGAGTTCATCGACGGCGTTCCCGAGGAGTTCGACGAGTTGGTCGCCCGCGCTTGTTCCCGCAGGCCGGAGGATCGGTTTGAGACGGCCGAGGAATTCGGTGACGCACTCGAAGACATTGCGGACAAACTCGCGCTGCCACCATTCCGCGTGCCGTCGCCCGTCAATTCAGCAGCCGCCAACGCTGCCGCCATGGAGGGGCTCACAGAGGACTTCCACCGACCGGGCAACGACCATTTCGATGACAGACACGGCACCGCAGAGACGGCACCCGAGCGCTTCGGTCACGACGGCTATGGCTTCTCGACGGACGCACCCGGTAGCCCCGTTTCTTCCCGACCACCGGGACCACCAAACGTTTTCGATGATTTCGACGACCCGGATGCGGGGCGGACACGCACTTTCGATCGCTATGACGAGTACAACCCCCCTGGCTGGGAATCCCCGGAGCCGTCTGGTGGAGCTCTCGTACCAGCCGACGTTCCAGGCGCTCCGGAATATCCGCTGCCGCCGGACACTCAGGGCCCACAGCACCCACAGCATCCGCAGCCGCGATCTGCTCAGACTCAGACGCCTAAGAGCCGTCGAGCTACCCGACAGCGGACGCGCCGTGGATGTGCATTGTGGCTGATTATCGCCCTGGTTGCCACGTTGGGCATGGGGCTTGGCGCATGGTGGCTGGGCTCTGGCCGTTACGGCGAAGTGCCCTCTATCACTGGGCTGTCGCAACCACAGGCGATGACCGCAATCAGTGAGGCGGGCTTTGAACCGGTGGTTGATGAGCGCTACGACAACGATGTCGCAGTGTCCCAGATTATTGGCTCGGACCCCCTGGCTGGAGCGCGGGTTGTCCGCGGTGATGATGTTCGCGTGCTGGTCAGCCTCGGCCGCCCGACAGTGCCCGCATATCCCGCGAACCACTCAAAGGAAGTATTCAGCGCTGCCCTAGCTAAGCGGACGTTGAAAGAAGAGGTCGGAGACCCCGTCTTTTCCGATGATGTCTCCACCGGCGGCTTGGTCTTTGCGGTTCCTGCTCCAGGACAGACCGTCGAAGTTGGCTCGGTTGTGACTGTGCATTACTCCAAGGGGCCAGCACCGGTGAAGGTGCCAAAAATCGTGGGCCTTCAAGAGGATGAAGCTCGTGAGCTGTTGAGTAAGGCCGGACTGGAAGTCCGGGAGGTATCGGCGGAGTTCTCCTCCTCTGCTGAGCCGGAAGAGGTTCTTTCCGTGTCTCCTGAGGAAGGCACTGGCCTCGAACGCGGTAGTTCTGTGACGTTGACCATTAACAACGGCATCGAAGTGCCCAATGTAGTGGGCAAGTCGGAAGATACTGCTCGCCAAATACTGCAGCGCGAGGGCATTGAGGTAAGCGAAGTAAAGGACGCGTCCTCCTCCTCGCGCGACTACGGCCGTGTCGACGCAGTCTCACCGAGTGCAGGTCGTCTGGTTAACCCCAATGATGCGACTGTCACGCTGACCGTATCCAGAGCAGTGAAGGTTCCGCAGCTGCTGGGTAAAACTGTTGCGCAGGCACGTCGTGAAGCGGAGAAACAGCATCTTCAGCTCGACATCGACGGCTCTGCGAACGAGAACGATCGCATCGTATTGCAGTCACCCCGACCGGGCGCTAAGGCCACGGCGGGTGACAGCATTTCGGTCAGCACTCTGTAAAAAGTGCGGCGCGCTAATGAGTGCGGCGCTGCACTAGCTGGGCTAGTTGTACCTAGCTGAGCTGGTTGCAACTAGTTGCGCAGCATCTCGGCAACCAGGAAGGCCAGCTCCAGCGACTGCTGAGTGTTCAAACGCGGGTCACAAGCGGATGCGTAACGGCCTGGCAGGTCGACATCGGAAATGTCCTGCGCGCCACCGAGGCACTCAGTGACATCTTCGCCGGTCAGCTCCACGTGGATACCGCCCGGGTGCGAACCGATCGAGCGGTGCACCTCGAAGAAGCCCTGAACCTCGTCGACAATGCGGTCGAAATGGCGGGTCTTGTAACCATTGGAGGCCGAGTAAGTGTTGCCGTGCATCGGGTCGCACTGCCAAATGACCTTGTGACCAGAAGCTTCCACAGCCTCAACGATGGGAGGCAGCACGGAGCGAACCTTGTCATTGCCCAGACGCGAAGTCAGGGTCAGGCGACCAGGCTGGAAGAACGGGTCGAGCTTGTCGGCGTAAGCGACAGCCTCCTCCGGCGTGGTGGTCGGGCCAATCTTCACACCGACGGGGTTGCCAATCATGGCAGCCAGGTTGATGTGGAAGTCCTCAATGCCACGGGTGCGCTCACCAATCCACAGCTGATGCGCGGAGAGATTGAACAGCTCCTGGTTGCCATCGTTTTCAGAAAGGCGCAGCATAGCGCGCTCGTAGTCAACAACCAGCGCCTCATGCGAGCAGTAAATCTGCGCGGTCTGCAGGTTCGAGTCCGCAACACCACAGGCAGCCATGAACTGCAGTGCGTGATCAATCTCGCGTGCCAGGTCCTCGTAGCGGGCGCCAGCCGGCGAGTTGCTGACGAACTCACGGTTCCACTCGTGCAGACGGTGCAGGTCAGCGGTGCCCGAACCTGTCAGTGCACGTACCAGGTTCATCGCCGCAGAGGCATTGGCGTAAGCACGCACCATTCGAGCTGGGTCGTGAACTCGAGCTTCTTCGGTCGGCTCAACGCCGTTGACCATGTCACCGCGGTAGCTAAGCAAACCGTCGCCGTCGATATCCTTCGAGCGCGGCTTGGCGTACTGACCAGCGATACGAGCCATCTTCACGACCGGAGTGGATGCGCCGTAGGTCAGCACAACGGCCATCTGCAGCAAGGTCTTCACATTGGCGCGGATGTGCGGCTCAGTATTGGACTCAAAGGTCTCCGCACAATCACCGCCCTGCAACAGGAAGGCCTTACCATTAGCGACGTCGGCAAGCTCCTGACGAAGCTTGCGAACCTCAGGCGCGACCACAATTGGCGGCACCGATTCGAGAATGCGACGCACGTTTGCAGCGGCGCGGGCATCCCAGCTTGGCTGCTGTAGGGCTTGGCGGGATACGACATCAGCAAAGCGCTCAGCCATGTCTCCGGGAAGCGGTGGCAGATCGGGCAGGTCATCTACAGGGAGATCAATAGTCCAACTCACAGAAGTTCATTGTAGTGCCCCTGCCAGAAGGGTGTTAGTCAGGTCACCAAATATTCGAATTCCGTTGCTTAATCAAGCGGCAACTTCTGTGCAATCTTTTGAAACTTCAGCAGATTGTGCTGGGCATCTGCCAGCGCGTCGTGCTTACCTGCAGTCTGTTTCGGCAACCGTGGCTTGCCCGCCATCTCCCAGTACTGCTTGAGTTCACGGGTATAACGTGGCATGAACTGCGGCAGCTTGGTCATATCACCCCAAAGCTGCACCAACGCAATGTGATCGTAGGCGCCTACCCAAGCCCACAGCTCTGGGCTGCCCGTACCGGGTTCGGTGAAAAATGCCAGCAGTTCCTCGCGGATCGTGTCCCGGTTCTTCCACAGCGGAGATGAGGGGTTGGGCAGCTGATTGAGCACGTTGGCCCGCACCCACGGGCCGGCCTTGCTCTCATTGAACTCGGTAGACACCGCGTAGTATTCGCGGCCGTCCTCAGCTACGACACCGATGGAGACAAGATCAATAGTCTTGCCGTCTTCAATAAACTCGGTGTCATAAAAATAACGCACGGTGTGGAATCCTCTCCAGCCTCGGCCTCGCGTCGGCTACCTCGCGACCAAAAGACCGTGGAGCCCTACCGAGCAAATCTTACCCATGCACCGAATCGCCATAGGAAGTGTGCAGCCCCACTGTCGCGAAAACTATCTGCGCCTAATTATTCTAGCGAGCGCGTCGGAACCAGCGACGAGGGGTCGGCTTCGGCCCCGGAGCCGGAGTAGTGAGCTCTCCACCCGGTTCGGTTCCCGCTGGATAGCCGGTGCCGGCCTCCAAGGACTTCTTCACATCAGTCGCGTAAGCATCGACATATTCCTGACCAGAAAGCTTCTGAATTTCCTTAATCAGGTCATCCGTCAGTGCCCTGGCCGCTTCATACTCATCGCTGTACTTGGCTTTGTACTCCGACGGATCAATCGGATCGCCGATAATCGTGCCGACCTTCACCGGACGAGGAATCCACGAACCAATCGGGTTGGCTTTCTCCGTATCAATCATCGCCATTGGGAACACCGGCACACCGGCCTCCAGCGCGACACGTGCCGCACCGGTTTTACCGCGGTACAGTCGACCATCGGGACTACGGGTGCCTTCCAAGGAAATGCCCAGCAGGTCACCGCGTGACAGCACCTTCAAGCCGGCGTTCAGCGCATCGCGAGCTGCATCACCAGAGGTACGGTCAATCGGCACCTGCCCCACCGAGGAGAAGAAGAACTTCTGGATACCGCCGACAAAGCCCGGCGTGGTGAAGTACTCCGCCTTCGCCAGGAACGTCAGCTGACGACGGCAGACCAGTGGGAAGAAAAAGTGATCCATCACAGCAAGGTGGTTCGACGCCATCAGCGCTGGACCTTCCTGAGGAATCTTCTCACCACCGATGTAGTACGGGCGATTATAGATCCGCAGCCAAGGGCCAATGAGGATGTACTTAAAGAACTTGTACCAGCGATTATTCACAGTTTAAAACTATACAGGTTCAGGTGGTCCGACGATCCATCTCCGCAGCCATTCCCCCACCTTTTCGCGGGCGAATTCCCCTGCAATCCCCCCAATTGACGCTTTACGACGATGCCGCGCCCTCGGCAGCCACAACGCTGCGCGCAATATCCGCCGCACCGATCAACCCAGCATCCGCACCTAGTTCAGCGACCCGCACATCCGCTACCGGACGATAGCCAGCGCCGGTGAGATTGCGGGCAAACTCGGCCTTGGCCTTGTCCAGGTATAGATCAGACGCCGAGGCAACACCGCCACCGATGACAATCAATTCCGGATCAAAGACATCGCCCACCATCGACAGGCCACGCCCCAGCCAGGTAGCAAAGTCATCAATCGCAGCTAGAGCCAATTCATCCCCCTGGCGAGCAGCCGAGACGACATCGGTACCAGTTACCGAGCCGGCCACGAGCCCGTCGGTAAGCCGCGAGAAGTAGCGACCGGATTCAGAGAGTTCCTGAGCGGTGGTAACCAACGCCGTACCCGAGCAGTAACGCTCCAAGCAACCACGCTTTCCGCAGGAGCAGGGACGACCATCCGGCACAACGGTGAGGTGGCCGAATTCCGGCGCCGTGCCGTACGCGCCACGGTAAATCTCACCCCCCTGCATCATCGCGCCGCCGATTCCCGTACCCAGCGCAAACAGCACCCAATTATCCGCACCGCGAGCCGCACCAAAGCGATACTCACCCCAGGCGGCCGAGTTAGCATCGTGCTCAAGCTGCAGCGGACATGGGAGAAGCAAGGATAAACGCTTGACGACGTTCGCATCGCGCCACGGCAGATGCGGGGCAAAACGAACCGTCTGGCGGTCAGAATCCAAAAAACCAGCTACAGCTAAACCGATGGCGCTGACATCTGGAAAGCGTTCAACCAAGCGCTCGGATGTCTGGACAATGCCACGTTCAATGGCATCCACACTGCCGTCAGAACTAGTCTGAACTCGATACAGCACCTGCCCATCAGCGCTGACCACTGCAGCGCGCAGGTTTGTTCCACCAATATCAAAACCGATAGCCGGGCGATCAGCGGCGTCGGACTCGTCTGAGCTCGGATGAATCGGAATATCGGTGGACATAACAGTTGATTATAAAGGGATTGCGCAGGTTCGGAGAATTCGGCGAGCCCGAGCAGCCATGACCTCCCAGGTCCACGACTGCACAACATGCTCCCGACCACAGGCTCCCATCGCCGCCGCGCGCTCCGGATTATCCAAAATCTCAACCAGCCCGGTGGCGACGCTGCGCTTCGAGGCCCCGTCGACAACGATGCCAGTTTCGCCATCGATAACTGTCTCCGGGGCGCCACCAGACTTGCCAGCTATGACAGGGACACCGCAGGCCTGTGCTTCCAAGTAGACAATGCCGAGGCCTTCTACATCGAGGCCACGTCCGCGGGTTCGGGCGGGCATGGCGAAGACGCTGGCCGCATTGTAATAAGCGGGGAGGTCATCATAAGAGACCTTTCCGGCAAAAATAACCTGCTCGGAGACCCCGAGCTTTACTGCCAGCTTTTTCAATTCTCGGTTCAACGGACCAACACCCACGATCAGCAATCTGGCATCCGGGTGCTGCTCAAGAACCTTAGGCATGCTGCGAATCAGCATATCCTGCCCTTTTCGGCGCACTAGCCGAGAAATACAGACGATAAGCGGCTGGGATTCACCAATTCCGTGGTGCTGCCGGATCTTCTGTCCCGCCTCGGGGTCCGGGGAGAATCGCTCGATATCGACACCGGAAGGCAGGCGTTCAAATGCTGTTTGCGGACCAAAGGCTGCCGCAAATCGACCACGGGTGTAGCGGGAAATATAGGTCACAACATCGGAGCTCTTACCAATGCGCCTCAGCATCTGGCGGGCCAATGGCAGCATCGACCAGCCCACTTCATGTCCGTGAGTGGTAGCAACGATGCGGGTGGCACCTGCGCGACGGCATGCGTCGGCAAGCAAACCAAGTGGCGCGGCGGCACCAAACCATACGGTGTCAATGCGTTCGGTGCGAATAATCTGAGCGGCGCGACGAGCTACGTGCGGCAGTGGCAGCAGCACGGAATCACGCATGCGGTAAACACGGTACGGTAGCGACTCGTCGTAGGCGCGGAGCTTTTCCTTCGGAGCTCGCGAGGACGCGAGGACTACGAGGTTCTCCGGATCCAAACGAGCACAGAAATCACGCAGGTAGGACTCGATTCCACCATCGCGAGGCGGGAAGTCATTCGTAATGAGCAGTACGCGCGCAGACATGGAGCCGAGTTTATCTACCTTGACTAAAAGGACGCGAGGTCACCTGCCGCTAGTTAGAAGCGGACAGCGCCTTGGTACGGGCCCCCCTGGTCGATGGAAACGACCTGGACTGGAATACCGTAGTCGGAAGCATGGACAATCTGACCATTGCCGATGTACATGCCCACGTGCGTGATTCCCGGGTAGTAACCGATGATGTCGCCCGGCTGCAGCTGGTCGCGGCTCACCGGAGTACCACCGGCGAGCTGCGCCTGCGAGGTCCGCGGGATGGACTTACCAATCTGCTGGTACGCCCAGTACATCAGACCCGAGCAATCGAACTCAGAGGGACCAGCAGCTCCCCACGAGTACGGGGAGCCCAGCTTCGACAGAGCGGCATCAACTGCGGCGGAAGATCCGAGCAGTTTGTCCAACCCTTCGGTAATTGGGTTGTTCTTGGAAATCCAAATTTCCCGCTGTTCGGGGCTCAGCGATTCAACCATGGACTTGACATGCTCGGCGCGCTCATCAAATTCGGCGCTGCGCTTGTCCAAATCATCGCGGCGCTTGGCCAGGTCATCGAGCTGCTTGCGGATATCATCCTGCAGACGCAGCGCATTGGCCTTACCATCCTCGGCATCCTTGCGGGCTTGCACCGCACGGCTGACAACTTCATCGTTGTCGCGGAACATCTTGTTGATGTAACCGGCACGGTCGATAGCGTCCTGAGCACTGGCAGATCCCAGGGCGGCCGACAATGGGTCGACGATTTCACCACGCATCCGCTTCTTCGCGAAGTAAGAAATCTCACCAGAGAGCGCCTTGAGGTCATCCTGTGCTCGGAGAACCTGATCCTCAGAGTGCTTCAGCTCCCCCTCGGCGTGCCGGAGTTCCTCTTCCTTGGCCTGAACCTGGGAATCCAGCTCGGTAACTTCCTCAGAAACCGCTTCGGTATCCCGAGAAATCTTCTCCAGCTCTGCAATAATGCCGTCTGCAGTAGCCAGATCCGGGGCTGGCTGTTCATCCTGTGCAGAGGCAATCGGCGCCAAACCTACGGCGCCAAAGGTTAGCCCAGTCACGACCGTAAGCCCGACTACACCGCGACGAGAGTTGTGGCGACGACGAGAGACACGGTGACGCGACAAATCCAAACCCTTTTCAAGTTGTGTATTCAAATTTCTTCCCCGAAAAACAAAACATCAAACCACTTGACGCATTCGAGCAAATTGTAGCAGCCTTGCCGCGGAACAACACACCGACAAACCGCCAGCGCAAAGGGGTATCCAAAGGGAGTAACCAGGATAGCCCTTCGACTCCACGCATTGCGTAACCGCAGTAGAAAAACAAAAAATGAGGCGAGCGCCCCTATAGTGCTTTACGACGCGCATAGCGTCAGCACCCGGGCGCTCGCCTCAGTGCCCCCTCGGTAAAAAGAGAGCCAAGGCTCTGCGGGGTATCAAGGCCCCGCAGGTTGTCATCCGTTCAAACAGATTAGAAGCGGACGAAGTTGTGAACCGGCATGTAGTTCATCGGAGCTTCCTTGACGACATCGCCGGACTGCGGAGCGTGAATCACGTTGCCGTTGCCGGAGAAGATGCCGACGTGGGTAGCGCCAGAGTAGAAGGAAACGATGTCACCCAGTGCCGGGCTGGAGACCGCGGTACCCTGGGAAGCCTGCGCCTGGGAGGTACGCGGGATCGACTTACCGACCTGCTGGTATGCCCAGGAGGTCAGACCGGAGCAGTCGAAAGAGTTCGGACCGGTAGCGCCCCACACATACGGGGAACCGATCTTGGAACGTGCAGCGGAGACGATAGCCGAACCAGTGGACGGTGCTGCAACGTTTGCAACGCTGCCGGAGGTAACCTCACCTGCGATGTCGTTGAACTTGCCAACAACATCCTGCATACCTGCAACCTGCGGGGTATCGAAGCCGTTCAGTGCGCCCTGGATGTCGTTCAGCGGGTTAGCGTTAGCGGTCGGAACTGCGAGAGCGGTAACGCCGGCGACAGTTGCGCCAAATGCGACTGCGTTGCGTGCAAAGTTAGAACGGCGGTGGTGCTTGCCCATTGTTTTGAAACTCCAAAATCTTCCTGTTTAGCCGACCGGGTTAGCTGACGGGTTCGGAAGAATGGAAGACTTCCTACCCTCCGGGATTTCCCTTTGGGATTCACCCCATGGTTCGAGGTGGGTCCCCGGCTCGAATCCCCTGAGGCTCTCACTACTTAGACCCTCAGGACCTTCGATAAGGCTCTGTGTTTTCTTATCAATGACCGGCACCAACTCAGTGGCCCCGTTTCAATGTCTCGATAAGGTTACGAAATGGCATCAAGTTTTGTCTAGCCGTTTGCCCAGAAAACCGCTCGAGGCCCGGTTGTTACCATCGATAGAACTAAACCGTTACCAAGCTGTTACAACTAGACACTCCCCCTATAGCGGAATAATAACAGTTTGATAAACGTGTCACTACCTGGCATTTTGAAGTCCGCCGAGAACTTTACACTTAATGCCTTAAAGTCGACACATTTTTATCGCGGGCTCAAAACGTGTTTTATGTCACACTCCAGCTTGCAACAGCTCAATTTGCTCAAGTTTCACAGTTTTAACACCACTAGGAGCGCTCAGCATAGGATTATTGACGTGGATTCAGGACAACAGCACTTCCCTCTCGAAGGCACCGTCGATGATTCTCTTTTCAACACCACCTTTGTCGTCGTAGACCTGGAAACGACCGGATTGAAGGCCAAAAACGACCACATCATTGAAATTGGGGCCATCAAAACCCGTGGCGGTAAGACAATTGGCACCTTTTCCAGCTTCATCGACCCCGGTATGGAGATCCCCGACCACATCACATCTCTGACCGGCATCACTACCGCCGATGTTGAAACCGCCCCACAGCTCGGCACAGTTATTACTCAGTTCCTCGAATTTGCCCGGGGAAGCGTCTGGGTTGCGCATAATGCCAAGTTCGATATTGGATTCCTCCGCCAGGCTTGCACAGATTTGGGCCTAGATTGGCCGAGCCCCAGTGTCGTAGACACCCTCACGTTGGCGCGTCGCGTCCTCGACCGCTCACAAGTTGGCAGTTTCAAGCTCTCACAGCTCGCACGGTACGTCGGTTCTCCGAATCGCCCCACCCACCGGGCGCTTGACGACGCAATCGCAACCGTCGACGTCCTTCACTACCTCGTGGAGAGACTAGCTGGCGATGAAGTACAAACAGCGTCCGAGCTAGTGCACTACTCGCCCACCGTCGCTCCAGAGGTTCGTGCTAAACGGCACCTTGCCGATGGAGCTCCGCACACCCCTGGTGTCTATGTTTTTCGGTCAAGAAATGACGACCCCTTATATATAGGTACAGCTCTCGATTTGCGACGTAGACTTCTGCAGTATTTCAACGGTACTGATTCTCGTCGCAAGATTACGGAAATGGTCTCTCTAGCCGAACGCGTCGAGATCATCGAGTGCCCGCACGGCTTCGCTGCAGAAATTCGCGAGGCTCGTCTGATCTCTGCACTCCGTCCGCCCTACAACCGACAACGCACCGAACCAACCCGCGGCTGGTACATCGTCCCCACTAGCCCCGGTCGGCCTGCCAAGATTAGCCGGGCAGTCACCGACGCCCGCAGCCTAGGTCCTTTCCGCACGCGCGACACCGCTACTGCCATCCGCGACAGGTTCTCCGCGCTTAACGACGACTTTGCGATAACAACCGCTCAGATCTCCACCACCGGCGCAGACGAGATCGCAGACATGATTGCAGAGATATCAGCACTTGCCGAAGCACACCGCTTCCAACGCGCGGCAGTGCAACGTGACCGCGCCGCGGAGTTCATTATCAGCTTGGACAAGCAGCAGCGCCTGAGCATGCTTGCAGCCATCCCATCTCTGCAAGCCGCTTTCCCCGATGGCAATGGCGGCTGGCATCTAGCGGAAATTCGCTACGGCAGGTTGGCCGGCGCCAGCACCGCACCACGTGGCGCGGAAATGAACTACATCATCGAGCTCATGGAGAGTTCAGCCCAAACAGTCACTCCAGATGATTCCTTATATAAAGGAGCATCGATTGATGAACTCAGTATTATCTGGAAATGGCTGCAGCGCCCGGAGGTACGAATAAAGCCCACCGGAGGCGAGTATTCCTACCCTAGGTTAGGCGCAGGAAAATACCTTCAGTGGGCAATTGACGCGCAGCAAGCACGTCGTGAAGCGCGACGCGAACCTTAACCCTTCATCGCCGCGGTAAGGATGTCCAGGCACAGCCCCGACTGGAGCGTTTCCTTGACCTCTTCAATGGAGTCGGCCATAGCTTCCTTTAGCGGACGGCCACTCAGACCACGCGAAATGGCGATTGCGGCGGCGGAGTTAAGGATGACTGCATCGCGAATCGGGCCTTCGAGCTCGCCAGCCCAAATGCGACGTGCAACATCAGCGTTGTAAGCAGGGTCACCGCCACGCAGCGCGTCAATTTCGGAGTACTCCATGCCATAGTCATGTGGATCGATGGCATCTTCGGCAACTCCACCGTTTTCCACAATAAAGACCTTGGTGGGGCCAGTAACGGTAATCTCGTCGAGGCCATCGCTTCCGCGAACCACCAGCGCGCGCTGACCACGGCGGGCGAAGGTGTCCGCCATCGTCTCCATCTGATCTTCGAAGGCACAGCCAATCAAGCTCGCCTGCGGGCGTGCTGGATTCGTCAGCGGCCCCAACAGGTTGAAGACTGTCGGAACCGCTAGCTCCTTACGCACCGGTCCAGCGAAGCGCATGGCCGGATGAAAGCGAGCGGCAAAGAGGAAGCGCACGTAGAAATCCGGATGTTCCGGAGAAGTAACGAGACCGTTCTCAATGTCGATGCCAAAGGCCTCCAGCATGTCAGCTCCGCCCGACTTCGAGGAAGCCGCGCGGTTACCGTGCTTGAGCACCGGCACACCGCTGGCCGCGATAACAATCATGGACATCGTGGAGATGTTGACGGTATTTGCGCCATCACCACCGGTGCCGACGATATCGACTGCACCGCGCTCAATAACACCGGCGAGCTGTGGATCATGAACTGGGCGGGCAAATGAAAGCATGCCCTCAGCCGCAGCATCGAGCTCGGCAGCCGTAATCCCCTTGGCGAGGAGACCGAAAGCAAACGTTGCGGTCTGCACGTCTCCGGAAGCACCGGACATGATTTGATCCATGGCGAATCGAATGCCCTCACCGGAAACTTCGCGGCCAGCGCCAATCGTGGAGAGAACATGGCGCCAGTTCTCGACCGCCCTCTTATCGCCGATCTCGCTCATCGCCACTCCCTTCCACTAGATAGTCAAGTCTGTACCCGTACAGTATTAATACAACTGCACCTAGGTACTACTGGTTATCCGGTCCACCAGGTGCACCACATCACAGGGCTTTTGAAAAATCCCACCGTGATGTACGTAATAAGACAAGATACCTCCCCCATATATCCAGCGCATCACCAGGTCCACCTTTTGCGTTCGCCGAAAATCTCACCCCCATTGGGGCAACTGGAAAAATACGATATTAAATAGAGCCGAACCTGCGATAAACTAACCGACAGCTGATGCCGCAGTATCGCAAACCCAGGTTCACCGGAAGTGAACCTGGCAGTCCAGGGGGGGATGGACACCGCGCACCTCGGCACAACAAAGCCCTCGAATTCACCCGCGTCGGATAAGGACACTGGAAAGTTCCCAACAGGGGAAAAATTAGTGAAATTCTCAGAAACCTTTTCTCGCGACCTGGGATTTTAGGAATTTTTATACAAAAACGGGGGTTGCAACGTGACTACTCCTTAAGAACAGTACATACTGTTAGTTGTGACGAGCGCAGTTGAAAATCAAGGTATGACAGCACCACGTCGTGCTGCGACACTGAACCGACCGAATATGGTCAGTGTCGGCACGATTGTGTTCCTGTCTCAGGAATTAATGTTCTTCGCCGGTCTGTTCGCGATGTACTTCGTGTCACGCGCGAACGGCCAGGGCGATTCGTGGGATTGGGGTACCGGCCACCTCAATGTCCCGTACGCACTATTGATCACCGTGATCCTAGTGTCGTCTTCGTTCACTGCCCAGTGGGGCGTGTTCGCGGCCGAGCGTGGCGACGTTTTCGCACTCCGTAAGTGGTACGCACTGTCTACCGCCCTGGGTGCAATCTTCCTCGTCGGCCAGGCTTACGAGTACTTCACCCTGGTTAGCCACGGTCTGACCATTCAGAACTCCATTTACGGTTCGGTCTTCTTCATCACCACCGGATTCCACGCAGCCCACGTCCTCGCGGGTGTGCTGGCTTTCGTTGTGGTGCTTATCCGTACCTCCAAGGCGAAGTTCACCCCGGCACAGGCCACTGCTGCCATCGTGGTCTCGTACTACTGGCACTTCGTCGACGTCGTGTGGATTGGCCTGTTCATCACCATCTACTTCATCCAGTAGGCCGTATTGGCCGTCCTTTGTTTAGTACGGCCTACAGCCCATCCACTTTCCACGAACAGTCTTAAAGGGAAAAAGATGGAAAACACTACCTCCGAAACCAAGGACACCACGTCCTTGGCTGCGGCCCCGAAGTCAAAGGGCCGCCGCAAGATGCGCCGTACTGCCTCCGGCATTATGGCTATGGCTCTCGCCCTCACCGGCGCGGGCTTCCTCGCTAATGCTCTGACCCCTGATGCACAGACGGCTACTGCTCAGCAGGATGAAGCCGCAATGATTCAGCAGGGCAAGGAGCTTTACGACGTTGCTTGTATTACTTGTCACGGCGCCAACCTTCAGGGCGTTAAGGACCGCGGCAAGTCGCTGATTGGCGTCGGCGAAGGCTCGGTTTACTTCCAGGTTCACTCCGGTCGTATGCCGATGCTCCGCAACGAGGCTCAGGCAGCACGTAAGACCCCGCGTTACTCCGAAGAGCAGACGCTGGCTATCGCAGCCTACGTCCAGGCTAATGGTGGCGGCGCCGGCATCGTCCGCGACGAGGACGGCTCCATCGCTATGGAGTCGCTGCGCGGTAAGAACGCCGGCCCGAACGGTGAGCTTGACAAGGCTGACGTTGCTCGCGGTTCCGAGCTGTTCCGCCTGAACTGTGCATCCTGCCACAACTTCACCGGTCGTGGCGGCGCACTGTCCAGCGGTAAGTACGCACCGGTCCTGGATCCTGCAAATGAGCAGGAAATCTACCAGGCAATGCTGACCGGCCCGCAGAATATGCCGAAGTTCTCTGACCGCCAGCTGTCTGCTGACGAGAAGAAGGACATCATCGCCTACATCAAGAACGCCAAGGAAACTCCGACCCCGGGTGGTTGGGGCATTGGTGGCATCGGCCCAGTTGCTGAGGGCCTTGTCATGTGGATTGTAGGCATTGTCGCTCTCGTAGCGGCCGCTCTTTGGATTGGATCCCGCCGATGAGTAATAACGAAAACAAGAAGTACAGCTCCGAAGAGCTGTCGAAGATGAGCAATGCGGATCTCGCTCGTCTGGGTGCTGAACTCGATGACGTGACCATTGCTTACCGCAAGGAACGCTTCCCGATTGCCAACGACCCGGCTGAAAAGCGCGCGGCTCGTGGTGTCACCATCTGGCTGGCACTGTCGGTCATTCTTGGCCTGGCATTCATCGCCATCTACCTGTTCTACCCGTGGCACTACAAGGGTCACGGCGAAGAGGGTCTGTGGTTGTACACCATGTACACCCCGCTGCTGGGTATCACCATCGGTGGCTGCATCGTCACCCTGGGTATTGGTGCAGTTAAGTTCACCAAGCGCTTCATTCCGGAAGAAATTTCGGTTCAGCGCCGCCACGATGGTCCGTCCGAAGAGGTCGACCAGAAGACCATCGTTGCCCTGCTGAACGATTCTTGGCAGACCTCCACCCTGGGTCGTCGCTCCGCTATCAAGGGCCTCCTTGGTACCGGCGCCGTCCTGGCTGGTATCGGCATGATCCTTCCGCTTGGCGGCATGATTAAGAACCCGTGGAAGCCACGCCACGACGTTGACGTCACTGGTGACGGCACCCTGTGGACCACCGGCTGGACTCTCGTCGAGAAGGGCCACAAGGTTTACCTGGGTCGCGACACCGGCGCTATCGCTGAAGAGGGCGTACACGGCTACACCACTAAGGGCGTTTCCCGCCTGGTTCGCCTCCGCCCAGAGGACCTGTCCGCAGGTTCCATGGAGACCGTCTTCCCTCTTCCGGAGGAGGACGTCAACGACGGCGACAAGTACTCCAAGGATGCTGATGTCTACGAGGCACACATGCACTCGATTCACGGCTCCCGCAACTCGGTCATGCTGATCCGTCTGCGTTCCCAGGACGCTGAAAAGGCAATCCTGCGCAAGGGTCAGGAAGACTTCCACTACGGCGACTACTTCGCCTACTCGAAGATTTGTACACACATCGGTTGCCCGACTTCTCTGTACGAACAGCAGACGAACCGTATTCTCTGCCCATGCCACCAGTCGCAGTTCGATGCACTGCACTACGGCAAGCCAGTCTTCGGTCCAGCTGCTCGCGCTCTTCCAGAGCTGCCGATCAGCGTTGACGAAGAAGGCTACATGTACGCAGAGGGCAACTTCATTGAGCCCGTCGGTCCGGCATTCTGGGAGCGTCAGTCATGAGTAATCCAACGAAACTAGCAACCGCTGCTAAGAATATGGATGACCGCTACACCCTGTCTGGCGGCATGCGTAAGCAGCTCAATAAGGTATTCCCTACCCACTGGTCCTTCCTGCTGGGCGAGATTGCACTCTACTCCTTCGTAGTCCTGCTTTTCTCGGGTGTTTACCTGACTCTGTTCTTCGACCCGTCGATGTCGAAGGTCATTTACGACGGTGCCTACGCGCCGCTCAACGGTGTCGAGATGTCTCGCGCCTACGAGACCGCCCTGCAGATCTCCTTCGAGGTTCGCGGTGGCCTGTTCATTCGCCAGATTCACCACTGGGGTGCTCTGCTGTTCGCCGTGTCCATCATGGCGCACATGTTCCGCATCTTCTTCACCGGCGCATTCCGCAAGCCGCGTGAGGCTAACTGGGTCATCGGTTCCATCCTCCTGCTGCTGTCCGTGGCAGAGGGCTTCATGGGTTACTCCCTGCCGGACGACCTGCTATCCGGTGTTGGTCTGCGTATTATGTCCGCAATCATCATCGGTCTGCCGATTATCGGCACCTGGCTGCACTGGATGATGTTCAACGGCGACTTCCCGGGTGACATGATTATCCCGCGCCTGTACATTGCACACGTGCTGATTCTCCCGGCCCTGCTGCTGGGTCTGATTGCCGCTCACCTGGCTCTGGTCTGGTACCAGAAGCACACCCAGTTCCCTGGCGCAGGTCGTACCGAGAACAACGTCGTCGGCGTTCGTATTCTCCCGATCTTCGCAGTCAAGTCCGTTTCCTTCGGCCTGATTACGTTCGGCTTCCTGGCGCTATTCGCTGGTATCTTCCAGATCAACGCAATTTGGAACCTTGGCCCGTACAACCCGGCGCAGGTTTCCGCTGGTTCCCAGCCGGATATCTACATGCTGTGGACTGACGGTGCTGCCCGTGTCATGCCGCCGTGGGAGCTCTACTTGGGCTCTTACACGATCCCGGCAGTCTTCTGGGTCGCCCTGCTCTGTGGTGTTCTGGTTGTCCTGCTCTTCGCTTACCCGTTCATCGAGGCGAAGATCACCGGCGACAACGCCCACCACAACCTGCTGCAGCGTCCGCGCGACGTGCCGGTTCGCTCCGGCCTGGGTGCCATGGCTTTGGTCTTCTACACCCTGCTGACTCTGTCCGGTGGTAACGACCTGATCGCATACCACTTCCAGATCTCGCTGAACGTGATGACCTGGGTTGGCCGTATCGGTCTGATTATCCTGCCTCCGATCGCTTACTTCGTCACTTACCGAATCTGCATCGGCCTGCAGCGCTCTGACCGCGCTGTCCTGGAGCACGGCATCGAGACGGGCATCATCAACCAGCTGCCTGATGGTTCCTTCATCGAGGTCCATCAGCCACTGGGTCCGGTCGACGAGCACGGCCACGCCGTTCCGCTCGAGTACCAGGGTGCTTACGTCCCGAAGACCATGAACGAACTGGGTGCCGCTGGTAGCCCGGGTCGCGGTAGCTTCTTCAGCCCGGACTCCCCGGAGATCGCCGAAGAGGCAGCTCGTATCGAGCACGAGAACCACGAGCAGCAGGCTCAGATGTTCCGTGACCTCGAAGCTCAGAACGCTGAAGAGCGTCGCCAGCTCGAGCAGTAAAATTCCGCGGTAGGTTTTCTACTGCGCTCAAATAAGACCACCCCGGTCCGCATCCACTTCGGATGTCGACCGGGGTGGTTTTTGTTACCCAGATTCTTCCGATTTCGCCTTGACCCCACATATGTCGGATACCAAATCTGCTGTTTACCAGTACTAAAATGGACATATGTCTACCAGTCCCTCCCCCACCACCGATCTTTCGAGCAACGCCACACAGCTTGTCGCCAACGGTGTCAACTTCGACTACGAGGCCACGCCTGTTTTGCGCGATGTCTCGCTCACGCTTTCCGACGGCGATGTCCTCGGTCTGGTTGGAGACAACGGAGCCGGCAAGTCCACTCTTCTTTGGCTGCTGTCGGGTCGTCGTCGGCCCACGAGCGGTACGGTGACTCATATTGGCACGCGTGTACTCGGCTCTCAGGAACTGGAAGCTCCTTTCGACTCCACGGTGCAAATGCTTATCGATGAAGCCCTCGGCCCCTCGAAACGTCGTTTAGCGGAGTTAGAAGAGGCAGCTGAGGCGATGGCCTTAGCAAAGACCCCAGATGAGTCTGAGGCGGCAGAGAAGGCGTATTCGAAGGCCTTCTCGGACGTCATGGCTCACGATGACTGGAACGCCGAACATAGTGCGGAGATTGTGCTCGATCATCTCGGCCTGACCGGTACTGCTCCGGACGGCGCTCCCCTGACAGAGCAACTAACCACGGAGATTTCCGGCGGGCAGCGGGCGCGGCTGGGGCTCGCGATTACGCTCATTCGAAAGCCAGAGATTTTGCTTCTCGACGAGCCCACCAACCATCTCGATGAACGCGGTCGCCAGCTCGTGATTGACACCATCCAGAACCACCCTGGAGTGGTTGTGGTGGCAACACATGACCGCGACTTCCTGGATGCCGTTTGTACTGTAATTGGAGACTTGGTGCCGGGGCGCCCTGGTATTGGGCTGTTCCGTGGTAATTACTCCGACTACGCGAAGCACCGTCGCCACCAGCGTGAGCTATGGGAGCACCAGTGGCGCTCGGAGGAGCATGAACGCAATCGGTTGGAAGACACCATCGAGAATGGCGCTCGTGAGGTCTCACCGGGTCGGGAAATGACGGACAATAACAAGATGGCTTATGACCGCCGTGGCGGTCGTGTAGAGCGGCAAATCGCCCGCCGCGTGCGTTCGGCTAAGCAACGGCTGGAGGAACTCATTGAGGAAGGTGTGGAGCGTCCACCGGCACTACTGGGCTTTGATGCCCCGTTGACCGCACCCTTACCGACCAAGCGCGCTGCTTCGGGCAGCGATGAAGATTTTCACATCAAGATGCGCGGTGTGATCGTCCCAGATCGAATTCGGGTTGGTTCACTGACTATTCGTCCCGGAGACAAGGTCGTGATCACCGGCCCTAATGGGGCCGGCAAATCTACTTTGTTTAAGACGATCATGGGGCAAGTTGAGACGCAGGCTGGCGAGGTGCGTATCGGCGAGAACTGTCGAGTAGCCATGCTGGCTCAGGAACAAGACTGGGAAAACCCAAAGAAGTCCGCCCGTGAGTTGTACGACCTTGCGCCCTATGCCCGCGTGCCTCTCGACGACTTTGGATTGCTTAGCCCTGAGGATGCCAATCGACCGGTAGGAAGCCTCTCCATCGGCCAGCAGCGCCGGGTGGCGTTAGCGTTGGTCGTAGCCAACCCGCCGGAGATCTTGCTGCTCGACGAGCCTACGAACCACCTGAGTGTGGATCTGATCGAGCAGGTCCAAGACGCGATCGCATCTGCAGAGGGCACAATTATTGTGATTACCCACGATCACCGCATGATCAACTCGCTCGAAGCGCGTCATCTGCAGGTGACTGACGGTGAGGTCATCGAACTACCTAAGGGGCAGAAACCCATCGAATTCGCCTGATGCGGAATCATATATTGACTACAGATCCTAACCGGCGAGGTAACACCAGTTAGGATCCCCAACTCGTCCAAACAAAAAAGTCTCTCCCACTAACACCGTTGTTAGTGGGAGAGACTTTTCGGTTATCTACGACTGTGGTTCAGTCTGATTGCACTCGGACTAGTGCTTCTCCGGCGGAGTGATGTACTGAGTGTTGAGCTTGGTGCTGGAGACGATCAGGATTACCGCGCCAAGGACAATCAGCCAGTAGGCCATGAATGCGATGCCGTAGCCCAGGAGCAGGATGCCCATGGTCATCACGAACGGCCAGATCGAGCTAGCGGAGAAGAAACCGAGGGTACCTGCACCGTCGGCAATCTCTGCCTCTTCGAAGTCAGCCGGGGTGATGTCGGAGCGGCGCTCAGTGAAGTGGAAGTATCCACCGAGCATCAGAGTCATCAGAGCTGCGAGGACCAGGCCGGTTGCGCCAGCCCACTCGAGGCGACCATGGCTTTCGTTGATGACGTTACCGGTGTCCTGAAGGTACTGAGTGCCGAAGATGTAGACGACAGCCATGACCCCCAGGAACACGGTAAGTCCGTAGAAGAGCTTTGCTGCAGACTTCATTTGAGAACTTCCTTTAGGTAAGAATCTTGCTGGGTTTACTTGGCGGTCGCGTTCAGGTCAATGGTGTTAGCACCACGGTCACCCATGTCGCGGGTGTCGACACGACCGGAGTTGAACGGCGAAGTGGAGACTGCGAATGCCGGCTCACCGATGTGCTTCAGAGCATCAGCGTTAGTAGCTTCTGGGTTCTCCTGGCGGAACTTGATGTACTCGGTGAATGCCTCGCGGGAGACAGCACGAATCTCGAAGTTCATCATTGCGTGGTAAGTACCACACATCTCAGCACAACGGCCGACGAATGCGTTCTTGACCTTGTCGCTCGGGTTGTCCTCCGGGCGGTTAGCCATCTTCTCCGAGTCGATCTTCTCAATCTGGAAGATACGGTTGGACTTGTTGGCCTCCGGGTGCGGGAACACGTCACGCTTGAAGAGGAACTCCGGAACCCAGAAGGAGTGAATCACGTCAGCGGACGCGAGGTCGAACTGGATTGCAGTGTCTTCCGGAACAACGAGGACCGGAACCTCTTCGGTGGTACCGAGGGTCTCAATCTCGTCATAGTGGAGGTAGTCGAGGCTCTCCTTGGAGCGACCGTGAACCGGGTACTCCTTCTGCTTTGCGCGATCCTCAGCGGACGGAACCTCGTGGCCGCCCTCGGTGAAGAACTGCTCATCAGCCGGCTTCTCAATACGACCGTTGTATTCCTCGCCGCCCATCAGGTCAGCGGAAATGTTGGCGTAACCGAACTTCCAGTTCCACTGGAAACCGGTGACGTCGACAGTGACCTCCGGATCCTTATCCAGGGCAGTCACCTTGTCCTGCGTCTGAACGGTGAAGAAGAACAGAGCCATCACGATCAGAATCGGCAGAATAGTCAGAGACAACTCAACCGGAACGTTGTATGCAGTCTGGCGCGGGAACTCGCCCTTGCCCTTCTTCTCAGCCTTCTTGGCTGTGAAGTTTGCCATCGAGTAAAAGGTGAAACCCCAAACAATGATGCCGATAATCCAAGCTGCAACCCAGGTCCAAACCCAGAAGTTACCCATGGACTGCGCTTCCGGGGTAACACCTTCCGGCCAACCAAAGCGGAGCAGCTTGAAGAAGCCGTTCTCCGGAGGATTAACATCACAGCCGGCAAGCAAGGCTGCGCTACCGGCGGCAACGCCGAGGACGCCGAGCTTACGGGCGACTCCGAACTTTCTACGCTGATTCACGTGTGTCTGCCTTCCTGATCCACACAATTTTCGATAACCGATTAAGGTTTCGTCCTACCCAAGCAGAGTAGTCGATTCTTAAGCTTTCTCCACAATAAATATGGCTGTGGGGTGCCTTTGAGTATATCTGCCCTAATAAAATACTGAGAAAGACCCGCCTATCGGGGGTGGCATTCTCACCAGTTACACCCTGTTGCCGCTCCCAAGTCTATGAATTTTTTAGTGTTTGCGCCACGAGCTGACGCCCACACCGTTCCGCATAACCCCGCGCCGAGGCCAGACACGGCGAGCTAAGACATTCTCCCTTTTCCCCAAAAGGCATTAAAGTAGGTGCAGCATTTCTATGTGGCGCCAATCTGGGGTTCAACCCAACTACTCAGCCACGCGGCGGTTCTTCATGGCCACCGGTTCAGACGACAGTCAGTCGCGCTGAGCCTCTAGCTACGAAGCCGTCAAAATCCACTAAGTGACACTAACTGAAAGGTGCGCGCACGAAGCATGTGTGGTCTTCTCGGAATCCTGACTGCAAATTCTGACGCAGCGGAGCTCGTTCCCGTTGTCGAAAGGGCTCTGCCCTGCATGCGGCACCGCGGTCCTGACGATGCAGGCACGTGGCACGATGAGGACGCAGTTTTCGGCTTCAACCGCCTATCCATTATTGATATTGCTCACAGCCACCAGCCGCTGCAGTGGGGACCAGAAAATCAGCCGAATCGGTACTCCATGACCTTCAACGGCGAAATCTACAATTTCGTCGAACTTCGCGAGCAGCTGGAGAAGGAAGGTTACGCCTTTAATACCTCCGGCGATGGCGAACCTATCGTCGTTGGGTTCCACCACTGGGGAGCCGACGTCGTAAAGCACTTGCGCGGCATGTTCGGCATTGCTATTTGGGACAGCGTCGAGCGCAAGCTTTTCCTGGCGCGCGATCCGTTCGGCATTAAGCCTCTCTACTACGCCACCACCGAGCGCGGCACGATTTTCGGTTCTGAGAAGAAGTCCCTGCTGGAGGCCGCGCCGGAGATGGGCATCGATGCGAAAAAGCTGAATAAGCGTGCACTGGAGCACTACGTCGACCTGCAGTACGTGCCGGAACCGGAGTCTCTGCACACTGACATCGTCCGCCTGGAGTCGGGCTGCACTGCCATCGTTACGCCTGGTGGCGAAGTTAAGCAGACCCGCTACTTCAAGCCTAGTTTCCCGATTCAGCCAGTCACTAAGGGCGCTGAGCAGGACGTTTTTGACCGCATTGCCCGTGCGCTGGAGGACAGCGTCGAGAAGCATATGCGTGCCGACGTCACGGTGGGCTCGTTCCTGTCGGGCGGTATCGACTCCACTGCGATTGCAACTTTGGCCAAACGCCACAACCCGAACCTGCTGACGTTTACCACTGGCTTCGAGCGCGAGGGCTTCTCAGAGGTCGATGTGGCTGCCGAGTCCGCCGCCGCCATTGGCGTCGAGCACATTGTGAAGGTCGTCTCGCCGGAGGAGTTCGCCGGGGCGATTCCGAAGATTATGTGGTACCTCGATGACCCGGTAGCTGACCCTGCACTGGTGCCGCTGTACTTCGTGGCCGCAGAGGCTCGTAAGCACGTTAAGGTCGTACTGTCCGGTGAGGGCGCAGACGAGCTCTTTGGTGGTTACACCATTTATAAGGAGCCGCTGTCGCTGAAACCGTTCGACAAGGTTCCATCTCCCCTGCTGCGCGGTCTGGCTAAGGTCGGCGAAGCTCTGCCAGAAGGCATGCGCGGCAAGTCGCTCCTGCAGCGAGGCACTACTCCGCTGGAACAGCGCTACTACGGCAATGCTCGTTCCTTTAACTTTGAGCAGCTGCAGGAAGTGCTGCCGTGGGCCAAGAAGGAATGGGACCACAGCGATGTCACTGCGCCGATTTACGCGCAGTCTGAAGGCTGGGACCCGGTGACTCGGATGCAGCACTTGGATCTGTTCACCTGGTTGCGTGGCGACATTCTGGTCAAGGCCGACAAGATTACCATGGCCAACTCCCTGGAGCTGCGCGTGCCGTTCCTCGACCGTGTGGTCTTCGACGTTGCACAGACGCTGCCGGTGGACATGCGTGTTTCTCACGGCACCACCAAGTACGCACTGCGTCGCGCCATGGAGCAGATTGTTCCGGAGCACGTCCTCAACCGCCGCAAACTGGGCTTCCCGGTGCCGATTCGCCACTGGCTGGCAGGCGACGAACTGCACGGCTGGGCCGAGGACATCATCCGCGAGTCCCAGACCGATGAGTTCATTAATAAGGACGCCGTGCTCAAGATGCTCGCCGAGCACCACCCAACCGAGCGCGACCACTCCCGCCGCCTCTGGACCATCCTGGCCTTCATGGTCTGGCACGGCATCTTCATCGAAGACCGCATCACTCCGGACATCGAGCAGCGCGACTACCCCGTCGAGCTCTAGCTCGCTTTACGACGGTCCCCGCGATTCAGCCCCATCCTGCCCCGGCAGGCTGTCACCATCGCTGGGGCAACCAAAAGAAAAGGCTCGGACCTCACTCAGTTAACAAGAGTGAGGTCCGAGCCTTTTTACTATCCGACGCTTTTCACAGCGTCTGCTGACAGCTCTGCTCAGCTAATGACTTAGTTGAAGGAGTCACCGCAAGCGCAGGAGCCAGTGGCATTCGGGTTATCGATTGTGAAGCCCTGCTGCTCAATAGTGTCCGCGAAGTCGATAGTGGCGCCGGACAGGTACGGAACCGACTGGCGATCAACGACCAGCTTGACGCCACCGAAAACCTCGGCGACATCGCCGTCGAGGCTGCGGTCATCGAAGTAGAGCTGGTAGCGCAGGCCGGCACAGCCGCCCGGAGCCACGGAAATACGCAGTGCCAGGTCGGTGGCACCTTCTTGGTCCAGAAGTGCCTTTGCCTTGGCAGCCGCAGCTTCGGTCAGGGTAACGCCAGTGCTCTGAGCAGTAGTCATAGCGCGTGTCCTCCTTGTTGAAGTGTTTAAGAATGCGAGTCGACCCCAAGGTCGGCTACGTCATTATTTATCACAACCATACCGACCAGTCTTTAATTCCCAATTCTGGGTACTCTTTTTCTGAAGTCTCTTCTTGCCGCCACATCGCAACCACACCACGGCTTCCCACGCCACAAGCGCACTCTTCCCGCCTGCCCCTGCGGCGGTCATCCCCAAAACCTCGCCCTTGCCCCGCCCCTGACCCTCAACCTGCAACCTAATTAGGGAAGCACCTTGAAGACCTTATAATCTGGGGTCGTGAATCTACCGTGGAAAAAGAATGACAAAAAGTCCAAGGCAGCTGAGGCAGCTAACGCTGACGCAACCAACGCCGGAGAAGTAGCCACCGACGCGACCGCATCCAGCGGGGCCAAGGGCACCGCTTCGGAGTCTCAGCAGCCCGAGAAGAAGCACAGCGGTGCTTTTACTCCCAAGAAGGGACGCCCCACTCCGAAGCGCAACGAGGTTGAGCGCGAACGCGGCATCCGCCGTGGCCCGGTCGAGGCGCCGCTGACCGCTAAGGAAGCTCGCCAGCGCCGCAAGGAGCTCAAGGCCTCCATGTCCAAGGAAGAGCTCAAGGCCGCCAAGGCACGCGAGCGAGCAGAGCGACGTGAGCAGCGTCGCATTGCCGACGAGCGCATGGCCGCCGGCGATCCGCGCTACATGCTGCCACGCGACCAGGGCGCTGAGCGCAAGTTTGTCCGCGACTGGGTTGATTCCCGTCGCTTCCTCGCTAACGTGTTCCTCCCGTTCGCGCTGATTCTGCTGCTGATTATGATGATTGGCACTTCCCTGCCGAAGCTGGCCAACATCGCATCTCTCATCGCTATGGTTCTCATCATTGCCCTGATCATCGAGGGCATCTACATCGGCCGCCGTGCCATCAAGCTGACGCGCGAGCGCTTCCCGAAGACCACCGAAGGAGCCTGGGGACTGGGCTTCTACGCTTACTCCCGCGCTTCTCAGCCGCGTCGTCTGCGTACTCCGCGTCCGCAGGTCAACATCGGCGACGAGATCAAGTAGCCTCATCTGCCATGCGCACTCTGGTTCTCGGTGGCGCCCGCTCAGGCAAGTCCTCATGGGCTGAGCACGAGCTGCTGGCCACCGCCGCAGCCTCAACCGGCGATGCCTCAGATGCTGCAGCCTCAACGGTGTTGCACTACATCGCAACAGCACGGCCCTGGCCCGGTGATAGCGATTTTCACTCCAGGGTCGAGGAGCACCGCATTCGTCGTCAAGCACAGGCAAAAGAGCACGGAGTGGCCTGGCACACGGTTGATGACGTCGATGCGGTGGAAGCTCTCGCGTCGCCGGAGCGGCGCATGCTGCTGGACGATGTCGGCACCTGGCTGACGCACATCATCGATGCGCAGGGGCTGTGGGAGGCGCCGAGGGGTAGCGTCGCGCCGTGGACGCACTCGCTTGTCGACGCCGTGCGCAACTTCCCCGCAGATTCCGACCTGTTCATTGTGTCGCCCGAAGTGGGCTTCGGTGTCATTCCCGAACACCGCTCAGGGCGGCTTTTCCGTGATGAGATTGGCCTTCTCAACCAGCAGCTTGCAGCTATCTGTGATCGTGTTGTCCTAGTTGTGGCTGGCTGCCCCATGGAAGTCAAGGCGGCGAGCTAGATTCACTCCACGCCGCTTCCCCTATGACGGTCTGCCTAGCAATGCGAATAGCTGTGCACCAATGGTCGGTAGACAAATCGTTTTCGGGTAGCGTTTGAGAGTATGAACGCGGATTATTTTGGACCGGTAGCACGCCCTGACGAAGAGACTGAACAGGCCGCCCGCGCGCGCCATGAGCAGTTGACTAAGCCCGCAGGCTCACTTGGCCGGTTGGAAGAACTCGGCATTTGGATTTCGGCGTGTCAGGGAGAATGCCCTCCGCGTGACCTGGACGATTGTCGTGTTTATGTCTTCGCTGGTGACCACGGTGTTGCCCAGGGCGGGGTGTCCGCGTACCCGTCCGAGGTGTCTATCCAGATGCTTGCCAATATCGAGGCAAAGGGTGCCGGCGTGAACGCTATCGCTGACATCGCGGGAGCCACTGTTACCGGCGTGGACATTTCCCTCGACCACGATGCCGAAGGGCCATACCGTATCCGTCGCAGCTGTGGTTCTATCGACCGCGAGGATGCGATGAGCGAGGAGGAGGTCGATAAGGCCATCCGCACGGGCATCGCGATTGCCGACGCCGCCGTTGATGAAGGCGCTGACCTGCTCATTGCCGGCGACCTGGGCATCGGAAACACCACTCCAGCCGCGGCGCTGATTGGTGCCGTGACCAACTCCGAACCGGTGGTCGTCGTCGGCCGAGGCACTGGCATTGATGACGAGGGGTGGAAGCTCAAGGTCGCTGCCGTACGCGATGCCATGTTCCGCGTGCGTCGCCTGCGCAATGACCCGGTTGAGGTGCTCCGTCGTATTTCCTCGCCGGATATGACCGTGATGGCCGCGTTCTTGGCGCAAGCAGCGGTTCGTCGCACTCCTGTGATTTTGGACGGAGTGGTTGTCACATCCGCTGCTCTGCTGGCTGACCAGCTCGCTCCGGGCGCCCGCGATTGGTGGGTCGCCGGCCACAAGTCGGCAGAGCCCGCGCACGCGCTTGCCCTTCGACACCTGGATAAGGAACCACTTCTCGAATACGGGATGCGTCTTGGCGAAGGCTCCGGCGCCGTCGCTGCCCTACCGCTGGTCAAGTCCGGCGTATCGGTCCTGCGCAACATGGCTACTTTCGCCGACGCAGGCGTAAGCACCAAGGACTAATCGACTTGTCCGACAAAGCCGGCCCGTCTCGCCAGGACAACCTCGACGGCGATCCCTCTGCTCACGGCAATGCCGTCGCTGAGGCCATCACCACTGCCCTGTCCTGGCTCACCATCCTGCCTTTCAAAGGCGCGAGCGTGTTCGACCGCATCACCGGCCGTCGCGCCATCGCCGCACTGCCAGTAGCTGGGCTCGTTCCTGCCGCGGGTGCAGTTCTCATCACGGCGGCGCTGTTCGCAACGTCGTCGTCACGCACGCCCACGCTTTACGACGTCACCCCGATCCTCGGCGGCGCCCTGATTATGGTGGCGGCACAGATGTTGACCCGCGCGATGCACCTGGATGGGCTGGCGGATGTGGCGGATGCCCTCGGCTCGTATAAGCCGCCGGAGGGGGCGCGGGAGGTGCTGCGCGATCCGAGCACCGGCCCAATGGGCGTGGGCTCCATCGTGCTGACGATGTTGACGACGACGACTGCTTTTGCCGTGATTGTGGCTAGTGTGCTGTCGCAGTGGTCTGCCGGTCAGATGTGGCCTGGCGTGGTTGCGCTGTGCTTGCCTTTTGTAGCCTCTCGCGCGGCAGCAACGACTGCCTGCTGGCGCGGCTTTCCGCCTTTTTCGAACAGCGGCTTCGGCTCTCTGACTGCCGGTACTCAGTCCACAGTCACGGTGACCTGCTGGTGGATA
The DNA here is from genome assembly GCF_001812845.1 of Corynebacterium sp. HMSC065H09. Lineage (NCBI taxonomy): Bacteria > Bacillati > Actinomycetota > Actinomycetes > Mycobacteriales > Corynebacteriaceae > Corynebacterium > Corynebacterium sp. HMSC065H09. Next base: position 516 of record NZ_KV810577.1, on the reverse strand, counting down.
CTGCTGCTCGCTGTGTCGGGCTGGGTGGTTGGGCTCGTGGGCGTAGTCGCTTGTGCACTGAGCTTTGGCGTTACACTGCTGCTGACGCGGCATTGCGTGAAGAGGTTTGGCGGAGTCAACGGCGACGTGTTTGGTGCAGTCATTGAGATAACGTGCGCTGTCTGTGCCGTGGCACTTGCCATAGGGTTCTAGCAGGGAAAATGCGCGCATTGCCCCCGTTGGGGTTTTCTTTAAAAAGAACTATTGACGGTCGCTTTGACGCGGACGTATTCTGAGGGCACACCGCCGGGAAGGCGGAGTACAGGAGGCTCGTTTCGGGGCTCGCCCAAATTATTTTGCGCCGACCGTTTGCCGGGGCGCCAAGAACGAGCACACCTTCTAGCCTCCCAGCTAATTAAAAAAGCGCGTCCCGCCGCAGCGATGCACGGGACGCGCTTTTCTTTGTTGGGGTGACACTCCCGGGGTTTAGGTTCAGTGGGGTTTGGGGTTAAGTAAAGAAAAGTGTGTCTTTTCCGG
>NZ_KV810576.1:0-165863 GCF_001812845.1 Corynebacterium sp. HMSC065H09 | reverse complement strand
TCCCCATTATCGGGGACACTCACAAGGTAACGGGAATGCGACCGGGGAAGCCCAACGCATGTGGGCCTCGAGCATTCGCGTTTTAGCGCTTCAGCCCCGCGATCATGGTCTTCAAGTTGCTGCGCAGGAAATCCTCGTAGGTTCCCGCGACCGTGCCCGGCTTGCCGAGCTCATCGGAGTGCAGTGGCTCGTCGAAGATCGGAATCCCGGCCTCCTTCGAGACGGTCTTCATGGGGCGCGTATCCACGTTCGACTCCACGAACAGGTGCTTCGGGCGCTTGTCCTTCAGCTGGCGCACGAGGTGTCCGATCTGCGCGGGGGAGCCGTTTTCATCCGTGTCGATCTGCCAGATATACAGCTGCTCCATGCCGTAGGTGTCGACCATGTATTGGAAGGCATGTTCACTGGCCACGAGCACACGATCCTCCTTCGGCAGCGCACCGATCTGCTCGCGGTAGTCGGCGTCGATGCTCTCCAGCATGGCCTTGTACTCCGCCCCCTTCTCCTCGATGTGCTCGGCACGCTCGGGCAGGGCCTCGGCCAGCGCCGCGGTCACGTTCTCGGCCATCGCGATGCCGACGGTCGGGTCCAGGAAGGCGTGCGGGTTGATCTCCTGATTGCCCTTTTCGTCCTTGAGGTACTTCGGTTCCACGCCCTTGGTGGCCTCGACCATCTGGGAATCGTCCAGGCCCGCGGTGTTTTTCAGTTTCGCGAGCCAGCCGTGCTCACCGCCCTCGAGGTTCAGCCCGTTGTAGAACAGCAGGTCGGCGTCGCTCGTCGCATCCAGGTCCGCGGGCAGGGGGTCGTAGTCGTGCGGGTCCGTGCCGGTCGGCACGAGGTTATGGACGTCCACCGCCTCGCCGCCGATCTCCTCCACCAGGTCCGCCAGCAGCGTGAAGGTGGTGACGACGTTCAGCTGCTCACCGTCTGCCTTCTCCTCCGTCGAGAAGGTCACGGCCCCGAACACGAGGGCACCGCCCACCAGGAGGGCCAACAGCGCGGCCAGTGGCTTATTGCCCAGCGAGCGAGCAATCAGTCCCTTGCCTGGCGCGAAGAGGAAAGCCAGCAGGAACAGCGCGCTGGCGGTCAGCACGATCGTCACGCCGGAGGACACGTTGTAGCTATAGCTCAGGAACAGCCCCACTACGGAGCTGAGCGCCGAGATCGCCACTGAAAGCCCGATCATCACTCCCAGCCGGTTCGTCAGCAGGTACGCCGCCGACGCCGGAGTGATCAGCAGGGAGACCACCAGGATCACGCCCACCGTCTGCAGGGAAATGACCGTCACCAGCGTGAGCACCACCATCAGCCCGTAGTGGATTGCCCGCACGGGCACGCCAGCCGACTGCGCCATGACGGGGTCGAAGGTGCTGAGCTTGAGCTCCTTGTAAAAGACCAGCGTGAGAATCAGCACGGCAGCGGCAATACCGATCGAGAGGTTGCGGTCGGCGTCCTGAACGGTCAGGACGTTGCCGAAGAGGATCTCCGTCAGATCCGTCGCCGTCTGCGCTTTCGCCATGAGCAGCACGCCGATCGCGAAGAAGGTGGAAAAGACGATGCCGATCGCCGAATCGTTCTTCACAGTGGAGCGTTCGCTGATCAGCCCGATCGCCAGTGTGGCGAGTAGACCCGCGACCACCGCCCCGAGGAAGAGGTTCGTGCCGAGCAGGTAGGAGGCCGCGACCCCCGGTAGTACGGCGTGCGAGATGGCGTCGCCGATCAGGGCCATGCCGCGCAGCACGATGAAGCTGCCGACGATGCCGCAGGCCACGCCCACGATCACCGAGGTGATCAGCGCTTTTTGCAGGTAGCCGTGGCTGAGTAGTGAGTCGAGGAACTCCGCGATCATGCTGTCTCCTCCTGGAGGGCTGCCTGCCGTGGCGTGGGGTGGGCTGGTGCTGACGGCTCGCGGATGACGAGCGCGCCGAAGGCCTTCTGCAGCACGTCGGGGACGAAGACCTCCTCGGTGGGACCCGCCGCGACGAGCTCGCCGTTGAGGACGATGAGGTCGTTGTAGTAGCCGCGCACCGTGTTCATGTCGTGGTGCACGACGACGACGTGCTTGCCCGCGTCCGCCATCTGCCGCAGCAGGGTCACGATCGTCTTCTCGCTGGGGACGTCGATGCCGACGAAGGGCTCGTCCAGGAAGATGTACTCCGCGTCCTGGACGATGGCGCGGGCAAAGAGGACGCGCTGGAACTGTCCGCCCGAGAGTTCGCTGATGTGGCGGTGGCGAAAGTCCCACATGTCGACGTCCTTGAGAGCCTGGGTGGCTGCTTCGCGTTCGGCCTTGCCGGGGCGGTGGAAAAGACCCAGGCGCGGGTAAGTGCCCATCAGGACGGTGTCGAAGACGCTGGTGGGGAAGTTGCGGTCGAGGTCAGAGCGCTGCTCGATATAAGCGATTGCGCGGCGCTGCTCGGCGGGGGCCTTGCCGTCGAGGGTGACGGGGTAGCCGGCAGGGGCGCCGGTGGGGCCTGTGCCGTGGACGTTGTGTTTGTCCAGGATCTGGAGCATCGCCTTCATGAGGGTGGATTTGCCTGAGCCGTTGGGGCCGATGATGCCGTGCATGCCGGGGGAGTCGAGGGTGAAGCTGATGTTCCGAATCGCGGTGTTCGCGCCGTAGCTCACGCTCAAGTTCTGGACGCTAATACTCATGGCAGCCAAGAATAGTGGTCAGTTCAATGAATCACCAAGTTCAATGTATTGACCTTTGGGGTGGGGTGGTGTTGGGGGGGGCAGTAATGGCACTGATTTGGGGCTTGAGCAGTCAGCCGCTCAAGCCCCAAAAAATGCCCAACTTCCGCCCCCCCACAACTCACCCCCAAATTTTCACTTTCCCAGAAACAATTGACCGTTTTCACACACTCGGTTAACACCGCTTCAAATGCTTAAGTCCCTAAAACGGGGTTGCATGAACTGGCGTGTTCCAATCATTATGGAATAGTGACTTCTCTCCTGTGCATCCTGTTCGTTACGGCAGCGCTTGCACCATGGACGATTAAGTGGCTCGGAACCCGCGGGTTCCTCGTACTCAGCCTCCCGCTGGCAGGCGGTGCCATCTACACCGGCACCCATCTCGTTCGCTTAGCTCTAGACAATGGCAACGGGGAAACTTCCGCACTCACGCAACCCGCCGTCACGCATTTTTCGTGGATGCCCATTATCCACTTGGATGTAAACCTGCGATTAGGTCCTATTGAATCGCTCTTCGGCACGCTGGTTTTGACCATCGGCTTTCTCGTACTGGTGTACTGCTCCGGTTACTTCATCAACCCGCCACTCGGCAAACGTCGCCGCGTAGGTTCCTTCGCAGCCCAAATGATCGCCTTCGCTGCGGCGATGTACGGCCTGGTCATCAGCGACAGCATCATGCTGATGTTCGTCTTCTGGGAAATTACCTCGGTTCTGTCCTTCCTCCTGGTGGGCTACTACGCCGAGCGCGCCTCCTCCCGTCGCGCAGCAGGCCAGGCGCTCCTGGTCACGACGCTGGGTGGCCTCATCATGCTGGTCGGTATCGTTCTGATGGGAGTGACCACCGGTTTCTGGAACTTCTCCGAACTCACCGCGCCTGGCGCTCTGACAGCGGCACAGCTGGACTCCACGGCAGTATCCACGGCCGCAATCCTGCTGGTCGTTGGTGCGCTGTCGAAGTCCGCTATCGCGCCCTTCCACTTCTGGCTACCCGGTGCAATGGCCGCCCCTACCCCGGTTTCTTCCTTCCTGCATTCGGCAGCGATGGTCAAAGCCGGTGTGTTCCTGGTTGCCCGGCTCGCGCCGACCTTCAATGACACCAACGCGTGGCAGCCAATCATCATCCCGCTCGGCCTCTTGACCATGATCATGGCCGGCTGGATGGCCCTGCGCCAGAAGGATCTCAAGCTGATTATGGCGTATGGCACTGTCAGCCAGTTGGGATTCATCATCACAGTCGCGTCGATAGGCACGCGTGCGACGATGCTGGCAGCCCTGGCACTGACGCTCGGCCATGCCATGTTCAAGGCCGCGCTGTTTATGGTCGCGGGCACAATTGACAGGCTGACTGGTACGCGCGATATCCGTGAGCTCTCTGGGCTCGGTAGAAAGTCGCCGCAGTTGCTGGTGATTTCGATTCTCGCCGCTGCATCGATGATGGGTGTGCCGCCGTTCTTCGGCTTCGTCGCCAAGGAAGCTGCGCTGGAGGCCACGCTCAATGCTGATCCGCTGCATGGGATGCCGTCGGTGTTTACCACCATTGGCCTCGTCGTGGGTTCGATTCTGACCGTAGCGTACTCGCTGTACCTGCTGCGCGCCGCGTTTGCGACCAAGTCCAGCACCCACGCCAGCGGCGGTGGCACTTCCCCTGCCGTGGCAGAGATGGATTCCCCGACGTGGGATCAGATTGGCCCGGCTTGGCTGTTGGCGCTGGCAGGTTTGGTTTTCGGCCTGGTTCCCCGCGTCCTCGACTCGATTATCTCGCCCTACCTCACCAGCGCATTCCCGAATACGGAAGCAGAAACGCACCTGGCGCTCTGGCACGGATTCACCCTTCCGCTGGCACTGACGGCCACAATTCTACTCGTGGGTGCCATCATGCATTGGCAGCGTAATCTGGTGCGTCAGCTGCAGTTTGATCAGCCGGCTCTCGGTAGTGCCGATGCGCTTTACGACGGAATCCTGGACTTGGCCCGCCGTCTTTCTCTCCGTGTCACTGCTGCGACCCAGCGTGGTTCCCTCCCGTTGAATGAAGCGGTCATTTTGCTGACCCTCATCGTGCTGTCCATCGGTGCGTTGTTGCTCGGCGAGCGCGATGAGCTGCGAATGGAACTGTGGGACTCTGCTCCGCAGGGTGCAGTTGCGCTCATCATGATTATCGCGGCGCTGGCCGCTACCCGGCAGAAGAACAGGCTTTCCGGGGTCATCCTGGTAGGCGTGACAGGCTACGGCTTGGCCATTATTTTCGCCATGTACGGCGCTCCTGACTTGGCCCTGACGCAGCTGCTGGTCGAGACGGTCTCAATGATTATTTTCGTGTTGGTGTTGCGTACGCTCTCCCCGCGGGCACCGGCATCGAACCCGAGGTGGACACGACACCGTGCTTGGTTGGCCATTGCAGTCGGTGTCACGGTTCCCGTGTTGGCCGCCTACGCCATGGGCTCCCGTCGTACTGAGCCAATCTCGGGCGACATTCCGCCGCTGGCGCACGATATTGGACACGGCCAGAATGCAGTCAACGTACTGCTTGTCGACATCCGCGCCTGGGACACCTTCGGTGAAATCACCGTGCTGGTGATGGTGGCTCTGGGGATTACCTCACTGGTCTTCCGCACGCATACCATGCATATGCGTTCAAAGATTAAGCCGCAGCGGAATCGAGCTCGCCGCACCAACCGTTGGTTGAACACTCTCGATGAGTCCGGTGAAGCCGAGCGGTTGCGCTACCCGATCATGGTGCTGGTGGCATCGCGCGTGCTCTTCCCCGCCATGATGGTGGTTTCCTTCTATCTCTTTTTTGCCGGCCATAACGATGTCGGCGGTGGCTTCGCCGGTGGTCTCGTGGCTGCGCTGGCACTGACCATGCGTTATCTCATCGGTGGTCGTCGTGAGTTGGCGGCAACTCTGCCGATTCCTAACGAGATGCTTCTCGGCGGCGGTTTGCTGGTGTCGGCACTCAGCGCGTTGTGGCCACTGTTTGTGGGGTGGGCACCGCTAACTTCTACGTATGGCTCGCGGGAAATTCCGCTGCTCGGAGATGTCACTGTTGTCTCCCCGATGCTCTTTGACCTGGGCGTATACATGATCGTGGTTAGCACGATTGTCTACATCCTGCGCAGTTTGGGCGGTGGCATCGACGCTCAGATAAACCTTCGCGCTGAGCGTGATCGTTCACGTCGTGTGAATCGAGCCGCACTCGGCCAGTCCCGCCAGCTGCGCAGCAAGTTGGCGGCGGCTAAGCCCGCAGGTGTTAAGTCCGCAGGCGCTAATCCCGCAAGCGTTAAACCTGCCGGCACTAAACCCGCAGACTCTGCCAACACAGCCACCTCAGAGGCTTCAGAACCGACAGCCCCAGCTAGGACCGAAGGAAAGGACACACACCCGTGATTCTCAATTTTGTTCTGCTAGCAACTGTCGGCACGCTGATTGCTACAGGGGTGTACCTGTTCCTCGATCGTTCGTTGACCAGGATGCTCATGGGACTGTTGCTGATGGGCAACGGTATCAACCTGCTCATCCTGCTTGGCTCTGGTTCGCCGGGACGGCCACCAATTTGGGATAGGGAATCGCTGGTCAGCGATGCTCAGGCAGACTCACTGCCCCAGGCCTTTATCCTCACCGCAATTGTTATTTCCATGGGCATGACCGCATTCCTGTTGGCTCTGCTCTATCGCCAGCACCGCTACCGCATCGGCGATCACGTGCAAGATGACCACGAGGACCGCAGCCTGGCAATGCGTCGGGCCAGCGACCCATCAGCTGCTCCGGACCACGACAAGTCCGACGATCCCACCACCGGTCGTCCCACAGAGGCCGGCGATAGCTTCGGTCCGGCCAGTTTCGAAAAGCCCGTGACCCCGCCATCAAACTCCCCAGGAGGTGACGACGATGACGACTGAGCAAATAATTCTGGCACTAATTCCGCTGCCTATCATCGTCCCCGCCGCCACCGCCGCAATTGCTCTGCTGCTGGCACGTTTTCCCAAAGCACAGCAGGCGATCGCGCTAATCTCGCTCGGCAGCCTGCTGGGAGTCGCCAGCGCCTTGGTGTATCTCATCTACGCGCACGGCGTCCACACGGTCCAGGTGGGCGGCTGGGACGCACCAATCGGCATCACGCTCGTAGCCGACAACCTCGCAGTGTTGATGATCACCGTCTCTCAGCTGGTCCTCTTTGCCGTGATGTGGTTCGGCATCGGCCAGGGTATTAGCGATGGTGACGAAGATGAGCCGATCTCCGTCTTCGTTCCGACGTACATGCTGCTCAACATGGGCGTCTCCATGGCCTTCCTGGCCGGCGATCTGTTCAACATGTACGTCGGCTTCGAGGTTCTGCTCGTAGCCTCCTACGTGTTGCTCACGCTGGGGGCATCGTCGTCACGCATTCGCGCAGGCGTGTCGTATGTGATGGTCAACATGTTGTCCTCGATGGTGTTCCTGCTGGCGATTGGCCTGGTTTATCAAGCGGTCGGCACGGTGAACTTCGCACACATTTCCCTGCGCATGGAGGACATCCCCGATGGCACCCGCACCGCGATCTTCGCAGTGCTGCTCGTCGCCTTCGCAGTGAAGGCGGCGGTGTTCCCGCTGTCGGCGTGGTTGCCAGACTCCTACCCCACCGCACCGTCGATGGTTACCGCGGTCTTCGCGGGGCTGCTGACGAAGGTGGGTGTCTACGCGATCATCCGCACGCGCAGTGTCGTTTTCCCAGACGGCAGGCTTGACGACGTCCTGATGTGGGCTGGCCTAGCGACAATGCTCATGGGCATTCTCGGTGCCATGGCCCAAAATGACATTAAACGTCTCTTGTCTTTTACGCTGGTATCCCACATCGGATACATGATCTTCGGTATTGCCGTCGGCAATACGCTGGGACTCGGCGGCGCGATTTTCTACATCGTCCACCACATTCTGGTGCAGACGGCATTGTTCCTGGTGGTCGGGCTTATCGAGCGCCAGGCGGGCTCGTCCTCCCTGCGCAGCCTCGGTAGCCTGGCCAAGACGTCGCCGCTGCTGGCGTTGCTATACCTCGTGCCCGCGCTCAACCTCGGTGGTATCCCACCGTTCTCAGGCTTCCTGGGCAAGGTCATGCTCATCGAGGCCGGCGCACAGAACGGATCCGCCACCGCATGGATTCTGGTTGCGGGATCTATCATCACCAGCCTGCTGACCCTCTACACCATGATTCTCGTCTGGTCGAAGGCCTTCTGGCGCGACCGTTCCGACGCCCCCGAGGGCGACACTGTGCTTGCGCAGCCAGCCGCGCTCCGGGAAAGGACTCAGATGGTTGCTATCGCAGAGCGTGACGACGTCGGCAAGATGCCACTCGGCATGGTGATGCCGACGGCTCTGCTGGTGATTGCTTCTGTGGGGGTTACCGTTCTGGCCGGGCCACTGTCCAATGTGGCTACCGAAGCGGCAAGCAACGTCGCGAATGTTGATGAGTACCGCGCAGCGGTCCTCGGTATCGACTCGGCCGATGACAAGGGCCTGGAGCAGCTGGAAAACCCAGGCCGCACCAAGAGCCCATGGAAGTCGGATTCGGCGACCGAACGTGCCACCAGCACGCTGGAAGGAGCAGGTGAAAGCTGATGAGTAAAACGCGCGCCAAGGTGGCTGCAAAGCGACCACCACGTATTTCAATCCTGCTCTTTTTATTCACAGTGATTATTTGGGTCATGCTGTGGGGCGAGGTGACATTTGCCAATGTGCTCTCGGGAATCCTGGTAGCCACGTTGCTGAACCTCGCCATGCCTATCCCGCCAAACAGCGCGCTGGATATCAACTTCGGTGGCATGGTGCGACTGTTCGGTTCTTGGACAATCGACTTTGTGAAGGCCTCTATCAGTGTCGCCTGGCTGGCCATCCGACGAGATGATCCGCCACCGACTGCCATTATCAAGGTCCCCATGCGGACCAATGACGATATTTCGCTCACGACTGCAATGGCACTAATTAATCTGCAGCCGGGCGGCATCATCGTGGACATCGATAAGCGAAAAAAGACGCTGACCATGCATCTTCTCGACGCTTCGTCGACAGGCAAGGTAGCTGAACAAATCAACCAGTTGACCCGAATCGAGCGACGGGTGATTCGCGCGTTTGAGAACCGCGATGTACATGAGCAACCGACTAAGCCAGGCTCTGGCGAAGAGCAGCCGAGCAGTGCGAAAAGCGGCGAGCAAGGCGAAACGAGCAGCGAAAAAGGGGAGAAAGGAGTAGCCGATGAACCCGGAAGTTTTTAACATTCTGCTCGGAGTGGCTGCCGCAGGCTATTTCATTGCGGTGATGATTACCCTCGGGCACATGATCGCAGGACCAAACTCGCTGGACCGCCTGGTGGCGCTGGAGTCCATGACTGCAATGTTGCAGGGCATGCTCGCTGCGTTCATGGCATGGAGTTTGGACACTTCGGTGGTCTACCCAATGCTCATCATTGCGCTGCTCGGTTTCCTGTCTTCGCTGGCAGTCGCCAAGTTCCGTGTTCCGGATGACGGAAAGCAGCCCGCGAAGGGCTCCCGAAAGGGTGTGGCGAAAGCAGCCGGAAAGGTCGCCACAAAGAAAACCGCACAGAAAGCAGCGCCTAAGGCAACACCGACAGCAGCTCCGAAAACAGCGAAGGGAGAGTCCAAATGATTCTCGTGGCAGACATTATCGCCATCACACTCATTCTCACCGGAATGCTACTGTGCGTTGCAGCGTCCGTGGGATTGATACGCTTCCGCGACACCATCAGTCGGATGCACGCATCCTCCAAGCCACAAACACTGGGGCTAATTTTGACGCTGTCGGGCTCGCTTGTGCACGTCGCCACGCACGCGTCAGCTCACACAACTACTAGTAGTGACTTGGCTCTGTTGACCCTGATTATCCTGTTTGCTCTGGGTACATCGCCAATTGTTAGTAACCGCGTTGGCCACGAGGCGTTCAAAGAGAGGCTCGTCGACGAGGACAGCCTCGCCCGCGATGACAGCCGGGAATAACGAGAGGACACTCCCCGTCAAGATTGGACCCCGACCTGGAGCGGAACCGGGTTCGACCGGGGCCGCCCAGGGGGGGGCGCCTTTCTTCAGTTAGTGGCTAGGTTTATGCACCCCAAAAGTGCTATAGGCCTAGTCACTAATTTTTGTCTGGGCACACACCGCTTAACGACGGCTAGTCGTCTACTTGCTCGTGGAAATCTGCAGGCGCTATCGGATGCCCGGCGCGCAGTTCCTGCACCGCAAGATCCACGGCGGCACGCCACGGGGTGTGGCCAATGCGCTCTTCGTTCGCCCGTACGTCGTCCTCGGTAGCCATGGAAGGCAGCGCCCCGGCCGCATCCGCCACAGTGCGCTGCCGCTCGTATGCCGCGCCCATTTCCACGATGTTGTTGACGAATTCCAGTTCGGCTCGGCAACCCAGTTCGTCGGCAAGCGGGGCGAGTTGAACCACAAGTTCACGGAGTTCGTCGCGAACCCACCGCTCGTCGGTATCGCGATTCACGATGACCAGCGCGTCCATGCCGTAGCGGGCGGCGCGCCACTTGTTTTCGGCGATGTGCCAGGACTGCAGCGACGGTAGCTCCTCGCCAGCCTCCCACATGCGGTCGTAGTAAACCGTCAGACAGTGCGTCAATGCCACGATAGCGGCGAGTTCCTGCAGGTTAGAGGTAGCGTCAGCGACACGAATCTCAATGGTGCCGTACTTTGATGCCGGGCGAATGTCCAAGTGCATCGAGCCGGTGTGATTGATGACGCCGGAGCGGGACTGGTCGTGCATGTAGGACTCCCACTCGGGCCACGTGTAAATCGCCGGCGGCTGACCAGCGGTGGGAAGCTGCTGGTAGAGCAGGCTTCGGTTGGAAGCGTAACCCATGTCCTCACCGTTCCAGGCCGGTGAGGAGGCAGACAGCGCCAACATGTGCGGCAGCTTCGTTGCCAGGGCCTGAATGATCGGCCAAACGCGTTCGGAGTCCTTAATGCCAACATGGACGTGGACTCCCCAGATGATCATCTGGTTACCCCACCACTGAGTGCGGTTGATGATTTCGGAGTAGTGCCCCTTAGCGCTGACCTGCTGAGCAGTACCGCGGGCGAACGGATGCGAGCCCGATGACCACACATCCACCCCAACGCGATCAGCGGCCTCGAGAACCATGTCCAGCTGGCTTTGGAGCTCCGCTACGGCACCGGGCACGTTCGTGTGCACACCGGTGACGAGCTCTACGGTGTTGGCGAGGAACTCTCGCTGGAGCCCATGTCCGGGATGCTCCGCATCGATGATGTCGAGCACCTCGGCGGCAGCGGGGGCGGTGTCGCGCGTTCGTCGGTCAACGAACGCCACTTCCCATTCCACTCCCAGTGATGGCTGCGCCGATCCGGAAAATTGCTCAGTCATACCGCTATTTTTTCACACTAGGAGTCGTTTTCCTCAGTTGGCTCCGTCCAGGTGACGGTTTTTGCGCAGGAGGCAAGGTCACCGTTGGAATCGACAAGCGCAACTGTGGTGAAACTGTCTTCATCCACCTTGGACGGAACGTTCCAGACATCTGCATTCCGTTTGTCATCGACGTGCACTTCGCCGATGACACCCAACCCTTCGGTTGCGGGGCTGCCGATGCCACTGCAGCCAGATGCACCGCGCGCCTGCACTGTGTACTTGCCCTTATCCAAGGTAGTGAACTGACCTTTTTCGTCGGACAGTCCCATCCATCCCTTGGCGCTCATGACCTGTACAGTTGCCAGCATTTTCATTGATCCGTCGTCGTTTGTTCGGATGAAGTTATAGGCGCTGACTCGCTCGGTCAGCTTCGGTGCAGCCGGATCTACGCTCACTGGCGCAGTGCTTGTCGACGCGCCTGCGTTCCCGTCCTTGTCGCTGCTGGATTCAACCCCCGAGCAGGACACCAACAGTGTTGCAGCACAACCCAACGCGGTGGCGACAGCAACACGACGACGCTTTACGGCGAACATAAAAACCTCACAGACCTCACTGGCTACTAGCAGAATACTAGTACCCCTTTTTCAGCCGTGATCTGTTTGAGACTGCAAAATATGCAAAAGCCCCGCGTAGGCCATGAAATGTGTGGCTTACGCGGGACTTGGAAAGCTATGGGGCTTCGCACCACGGCGGCAGGTTTTGAGACTTAGGCCGCAAACCTTAGTGAGAGACCAAAGCCTGGTGGGCCGGGAGTCTAGTGAGCCGGGTCAGTGGCGACCACGACGATTCCCGCCGGAGCGTCCCGGAGGCGGTCATCGCGAGGTGCGGCTTCCCAACCGTTGTCATGCGCGATCTGCTCAGCGGCGGCCTTTTCCTCTTCGTTCCTCGGGTCGAAGTAGACGGTGGTCTTCTCCCACACACCCATCTTCTCTTCAGGAGCATTGCCGGTCTCGCCGGCGCCCCAGCCCTGCTCGCCCATCTGCTTGGACAGGTCATCGGCGAGGCCCACGACCTCAGAGTTATTCAGGACACTGACCTTGACAGTCTTGCGGTCAATCTGGGGCGCTTCGTTGGCCTCATCCTGTGCCGGCGGATTCTCAGCGGGAGGAACCGGTTTGCCTGGCTCATTTGCCGGTGGCGGCGGCGGAACCTCGCCGTCACCATCTCCAACAGCACCATCCTTTGCCGGATCACTGCCGTTGGCCGAGTCAGCAGGCGCACCAGAGTCAACCGGAGCGGATGCCGAGGTGTCATTCTGGCCGGTGTTCTCGGCATCGTCGCCACGTGTGCTGAGTGCATAGGCACCGTAGGCGACCAGGCACACGCCGATAGCGAGCAGCACGATAGCGAGAACGCGCATGTAGCGGCCATCACCGGCACCGTCGCCGATGTCGCCGTCATCAACACCATCAGCAGCTGCGGAATTGCTAGCAGCCCCAGCGCTGGCACCGGTCGAGGCGGCGGTGGCACCAGCAGCAGCTGCACCAGCGGCGGGAGCCGCAGATTTTGGCGCTGTGTGTTGAGCATCCGACGGCTCGGAGTACGCATGGGCGCCGCCAGCGGCGGGAGCCTCCGCGTAATCGCTGTACTCATCGAAGTCGTCGAAGTCGTCATCGAGTCGATGACGGCCCGGACGCGGCGAATTCTGAGGGTTTAGTTGGTCAGACACATCCCACATCCTATATGTTCTGCCGCCGAACCGTGAAGTGAAACTTGAACCTTATGCGTCTTGGTTGTCCCGCACGGCGCGCAGCCGATGAACCAACACGGGTTCGGCCGCTTCGGCTGCCGGAGAATCGAGAAGTCGCGAAAGTACCTGGTGGTAACGGATTGTGTTGTTGCCGAAGTCCTCGGCAAAGCGACGCCGAATTGCCTCCTGCCGCGCACCGGCCATACGCGGCCCACGGCGGGCAACTTTCAGCCATTCCTTCTCAAAATCCAGCATTTTCTGCGCCAAAATGGGCTCAATGCCGCCGGTATCGCCCGCGAGTCCGGGATGCTCGGATGAGTCAGGCCGCAGCTCAGTCTCAGGTTCGTGGCTGCCGCCTATGGGTTTCTTGCTCACCATTTTCCGCACCCCGCTTTCCTTCCCACTCGCCCTGATTTTCTATTCTGCACAACACTGCCTATGCAGATACTTAGCGAAGATACATGGTAAGGCCCAGCCGCCCAGCCCTACATACCACTTCCGACATCGCCCAACGTCTCCAAGACCCCTGACATCACCAGGCGATATAGAAAACATGGACGCCGAGTAGAATCAGCGACATGACTATCCGTCCCATTGTGATTGCCGGAGACCCCGTTCTCCACACTCCTACCCAGCCGGTAACCGAGGACATCTCCGAGCTGCGTGAGCTCATCGAGGACATGTACGAAACCATGGACCGCGCCCACGGTGTGGGGCTGGCTGCCAACCAGGTGGGCGTCGGCAAGCGTCTGTTCGTCTACAACTGCCCCGATGATGACGACGTCTGGCACCGCGGCTGCGTCATCAATCCGGTGCTGACCACCAGTGAAATCCCGAAGACCATGCCTAATGACGACGGTTCCGATGACGAAGGCTGCCTCTCTGTACCCGGCCTGTCCTTCCCCACCAACCGCGCGGAGAAGGCTGTCGTCACCGGCCTGGATGAAAACGGCGAAGAGGTCCGCATCGAGGCCACCGGTTTCCTCGCTCGCTGCATGCAGCACGAGGTCGGCCATCTAGATGGGTTCCTCTATACCGATTGCCTCACCGGTCGTTGGAAGCGCATGGCCAAGAAGGAAATCAAGCGCGCCGGTTGGACCGAGGGCGGCCTGACCTGGATGCCGGGCGTGGATCCGGATCCGTTCGGCCACGAGGATTAGATCGTGGCGGATAGGCAATTGGAGTCGTCGGCAAGCGAAAATGCAGCACAGAAGCTACCGATTTCCCGCTGGGGCGTCGGTGAAGTGGCGGTGGGACGTCGTGTCATTGTGCGGCGCGCGCTGACCGATGAAGAAGCATTGGCCAGCGGCAAGAAGACTACGGACGTCATTGGGCATGTGCTCAGCATGGATCCGTTCGTCGTGCGTCCGCAGGTTCGTGCTGGCGTGCGTGCCGACGAATCCGTGGCAGCGGTGGACTTTAGCGATAAGCACATTTTGATTGTGAAGGCCCTGCCGGATCATCCGGTGCGCAATTCGGATATTCGCGCCGTGGAAACTGCGACAGCGAAGGCCTTCCCGGGTATCGCGCATGTGGTGGAGTCGGGCTGGCTGCTGCGAGCCGGCGATGGCATTACGGAGCGTTCCAACTCCGCGCTGCCGCTCGAACCCGGAGCCAGCACTCAGCCGGTGCCGTTGGAGAAGATTAAGTCGTTTTACGATTCCCACGATTTGCCGGTGCGGATTGCGATTCCGGATAGAATCGCCAAACCTGCACAGGCGCTGGTCGCGGGGCCGGAGTGGACGGTCGGGCCGGACATTGTGGTTATGACGCGCTCACTCGATGGGGATTTGCCGCCTGCTGAATTGGCAGCTGAATCGCACAGCGCCGTACAGGTGCTTGATGAGCACAGCGCCGAACAGGTGCTCGATGAGCACAGCGTCGAGCTTGCAGACGTGCAGGTGGATATCGCTGATCAACCTGACGACGACTGGCTGGGGCTCTACCATTTCCGCGGTACCACGCTGTCCGAGCATGCACTACAGCTTCTGCGCAATGAAATTGATGGCCGCATGTGCTTCGGACGCCTGCAAGTGCCTGCCAACAATGCGCCTGAAGGCATACGCACGGTAGCCATTACGCGCGGCACGCTGACCGAATCGGACGACGGCCGTGTGTGGCTCGGGTTCTCCGCTGTGGAAGTCGCAGCCGATATGCGCCGCCGAGGACTTGGCACCCTACTGGGAATTCACATGATGCACTGGGGCGCACAACACGGGGCAGATTCTGCATATCTGCAGGTATTGGGCTCAAATGAGCCTGGCATTGCGCTATACCGGACACTCGGTTTTACCGAGCACCACCGGCACCGCTACGCGGAGCTGACAGGGGCTTAGGGGCCGGGGGTTACGTTTCGGCCCTGCGCTGCTCGCCCTGATCGCCCTACTTCCCGCGCTTAACCCTTTTAATCCGCTTCAGCTGCTTGCCCTGCTGCTCTTTGCTACCCATGCGATTGTCCATGCGGCGCTGCCCGCGCGGCAGCTCGCGCGTCTCCGGCTTTTCCACCACACGGGTGTGGACCGAGAGTTCATGACGACCTCTCCCCAGCGGATCGCGGGACGCACCCATCGCAATCCAGCCAGCCAGGCCCGCAGAGACAAACCAACCGGCGACCGGAATCATCGACGGCAGAATCCAGGCATTGCGCACAAAACCATCGCGGGCTGAGACTGGCATCCCGTGTGCACCTTCGATTTTCATGCCCATGGCGTGTTTACCCGGCGACCCGTCGAAGATGGAGTCCCCCGCCACGCGGTAGAGGTAAAAACCACCGGGACCGAGGAAGAGGCTGATCAGCATCACCATTACGCCGCTGTCCGATGTCCCCACGATGCTAGTGAGAACTGCAATGGAGGCAATCAATGCAGTGTAGATGACAGAATCCACCAACAGCGCACCACCACGACGTGCCACTGAGCCATTGGCCAGATTGGGGTCAAAGCCCAGGTGTACTGCCATTTGAGCGGTCAGCGGCGCGACTTTGGGATTAGCACTGAGCTCACCGAAGGAAGACACCCCATAGCTAGCGGGGTACCCGCTTTCATAGCCGACCGGAATGTTTGCTACCGGATATGGCACTTCCTGATACGGCATTGCCGCATCGTACGCCGCATATGCGTCGTGTTCCCGATAAGCGTTCCTGCCACTACTACCCAGGTAATCCGTCGGACTGTACTCGCCGCCGTAACGGCGATCGTCCCAGTTAGCCAACCTCGAAACTCCCTTTCCTACCGGACTTCCGCCCACCTTATCCGTTTTTGTCCGCCTATTTTGTCACTGCTTTGTTCAACGCATGAGGCCGCCGTTTCGTTCCCCTTTTACAATCGTTGATATGCGAATCTGTGTCTGGAACGTCAATTCGGCTCGAACTCGCCTCGACCGAATGGTGGAAATGCTGCGCCGGAATGACATTGATGTCCTGGCCGTCCAGGAAACCAAGTGCAAGGACGACCAATTCCCCACCGCTGCTTTTGAAGAGCTGGGATACCAAGTCGCCCACCACGGCCTGAATCAGTGGAATGGCGTTGCCATCATCTCCCGCGTCGGCCTTGAGGACATCCAGGCAGAGTTCCCCGGTCAGCCCGGTTTCAACAAGGACCCCGACGCAACTCCCGCATTGGAGGCCCGCCATATCGCCGCTACCTGCGGTGGCGTGCGCGTCCATAGCCTCTACATCCCGAACGGCCGCGACATCACCGACCCGCACTTCGAGTACAAGCTCGAATTTCTGGAGCGGCTCCGTCAGCACATCATCGCCACGCTTGACGACGACCCGGAGGCCACCTTCATGATGGGCGGCGACTTCAACATTGCCCCGACCGACGGCGATGTCTGGTCAATGGCAGCCTTCGCAGGGAAAACACACGTCACACCGCCTGAACGCGCAGCTTTCTATGCGCTGGAGCAGGCGGGCATGAAGGAAGTAACTCGCCAATTCACCCCAAACCAGTGGACCTACTGGGATTACAAGGCTGGCCGCTTTTTCAAGGATGAGGGCATGCGCATCGACTTCCAGCTCGCCTCCCCCGACCTCGCGGCAAAGGCGTCCGCCGGATTCATCGACATCGAAGAGCGTCAGGGCAAAGGCGCATCCGACCATGCTCCGGTGATTGTGGATTACGAAGTGTAGATAAACGGGCGGAAAAGCGCGTAGGCCTAGTTCCTACTAGGGGGTGTCGCTGGGGCCGTCGTAAAGCGGAGTCTTTGCTGCCAGCCCCTAAAATCAGGGGCAGAAATGGGTGATAAAGCACCCGCACAACACTTATGAGTCTAACTTTTTGTTCAATCTACAAATTTTCACCACAGAAAGTTATTTCGACGATATAAGGTGTTTATTCAGAACATCAATTCATTACGTCGGGAAGGAAGATCATGACTTCTGCACGCTCCCCTCAGCGCACCACTACCCCGGAGCCAGCGAGCGGCTTCCCCACCGCGGATGACTCGACTGAGTCCGATGAATCCCTGCGCGAAAGCGTGCAGAAGATTTCCATCGGCCTGTATGACTTCCTTGCATCGACTCGCCGCCTCGGTGAGCGCCCGAATGCCAGGATGGACATTTCCCAGTCGGAAATGGAAGTACTGCACTTTATTTCAACCCACCCGGGCTGCGGCGTATCCGACATTGCACGCCTGCGTTTCCTACGCCCGTCCAACGTTTCGGCAACAGTTCGCCGTCTACTCGACAACGGACTGATTGAACGCGAGAACAACGCAAAGGATCGCCGTGCGCAGAACCTCTATGTCTCCAGCGATGGCGAAACGCTGCTGGAGCAACTTATCGACCACTGGGGTGCGCTGGTGTACGAAATTGTGCGGACAATGTCGCAAAAGGACGTTCGTGCGCTAATTAAGGCACTGCCCTCGCTACTAAAGCTGGCGGAGCACTCGGAAAGCTATGTTGAGGAGCACCAGCGCCGCCAGGAGCCGTTCTAAAAGCGCGCCGCCAAGCCCTTCTTACTAGGTACGATGATGCTTATGGCTATTACTTTGAAGAAGGCAAAAGACGTAAAGACCGCTCCGCTCGTGGCCACTGGCCTCATCGGCGGCTGGCTCACCGCTCGCGAAACAGGCATTCGTCCGCTCGGTGGCGTCATCTTGGGTGCCGCCGGCGCATACGCAGCACGCACCTGGAATGCAAAGACCGGCGCCCTGGGTGCCGCCGGCCTAGTAGCCGCCTACCTCGGCGCTTTCGGCCTCTCACACCCGCTGGCTAAGAAGATTGGCGCATGGCCGTCTGTCCTGACCGTCACCGCGCTGGCCGCTGGCGCGGCAGCAGTTGCCGACTCCAAGTAGTCGACGCAGAGAGCGCCGGTAGGTGCGAAGCCGACACCTAGTCAAGGGCCTCCAGCAGTTTCTCGAGGTGCGCGCGCACCCGGGGCCACGATTCCACAAAAGGCGGCAGCAGATCGAGGCTGTCGACGTCGTCAAGCGGAACCCAGCGCAACTCTAGGGACTCCTCGTTCGGATTCGTCTCCAGCTCTTCGGCAGCTAGTGCGTAGACCGTGTGGTATTTCCAGCCGCCGGCGAGCTCGGGGCGATTCGGATCGGCTGGGAAGGGACCGGTGGTGACCTGCGTGTCGAGGATGCGAAGCTGATGCTCCAGCAGCCCAGTTTCCTCAGCCGTTTCACGCAGCGCGGTCGCCTCAGGAGCCTCATGAGAATCACAAGCCCCACCAGGAACACCCCACGTTAGGGGGAACGATGTCCAGTCAGCTCGATACTGCATAAGCACAGTGCGCTGAGGGCTCACAATCAGCAGCCCTGCAGCTCCGAAGCGTCCCCAGCAGCGCGTACCGTTGGGGCCGGCTGCCCAACCATTTCCATCCTGAAGCATGTCTCCACCCTACGCCAGATACCCTTGTGTTTTCCGTCACAAGCCCGAGCGACTAAGATTTGCAAGGAACTAACGTTGCTCTGAGCGGAGAGATCGTCGCGGGCGACTTCGGTCACGTCGGAAGGACACGTGCACATGGGTGAAACCACTTCAAGTGCGCCTCATTCCCGTGCCCACGACAAAAACCGAAACCCATTCCACCGCAAGAATCGTGCTCCACGCCGAACTCGTTTCAGCGGTCGCACCACTCCTGGTGGCGAAAGCTTAGACACACACACTGCGGCTCAGGCGGCAAAGGAATCGAAAGATACTCCCGACACCACCCCGGCTACCGAGAGTGCGGCACCATCAACTGCTCTGGAAACTACAGAGTCCTCGGCTAATGCCCCAGCAACGGCCACAACCCCAACAGTCCTAACAGACTCTCCGCGTGATACCGACCTGCGTGTGGATGCCCTGGAAATTGGCCCGCGCAACCGGAGATTGACACGTTTTCTCGGTGAGCGTCTCTACGACAAGCTCGGCCCGTCGGCCACGTATGTGCGCCGGTCAGCGTCATTTTTGATGACGTCACCGGGCCGATTGACCACAGTCGCCCTCATCCTCATCGTCGCTATTCTGGCCGCCGGCCTATCCATGTGGCAAACAACCTCGCAACGCCAGCAGCAGCTCACCCGAATTTCGCAGCTGAGCGAGCCGATGGCCAATGCCTCGCAGAATCTCTATGCCTCGCTGACGATTGCCGATGCGTCGGCCAACACCGCCTTTTCCCGCGGCACACTCAACAGCAGCCAGGACTTGGTCAGCAACTTCGACGATGTCATCGCACAAGCATCCATGTCCGCTACCCGCGCAGCTACGGGCATTGAAAACGTCGATGCCCCAGAGATGAAGAATATCGCGACTGTACAGCGGCTGTTGCCGGTCTACACCGGCATGGTCGAGACAGCTCGCGCGAATGCGCGCCAGGGCAATCCCGTCAGTGTCGCGTACCTCGCCTCTGCCTCAAACTTGATGCAGGTCCAGATTCTGCCAGCTGCAAAATCGCTCTACGAACGCACCAGTACCACCACTAATGATGAGCAGCGCCAACTATCGAAGCCACCTCTTTTCCCGATGTCAGGCCTGGCAGCGGCAATTTTGATGCTGCTAATCACACAGTGGTGGCTGACTCGCCGCACCGGTCGACTATTCAACGTCGGCCTGTTTGGTGCAACCATGCTGATGGCCATCGCACTTGTCGGTGTGGGAATCGCCACCACTCAGCCGTGGCAGTCTAACTCCCTCTTCGGAGAGCAGCGCCCGGACGTTCATGCCCTAACCCAAGTACGCATTGATGCCCAGCAGCTACGCGCCAGCGAAACCCTCGGCTTAGTGCGCCGTCAGCCCGCGGATGCGGAGTCCTTCTCGCAGTCGGTGCGCACCCTGGTCGGCGAGCTGGAAAGAGTGGACGCCAACGCGCCGGACGACGATGTCAGAGCCGCCATCCACGGTATCTACAGCTGGGAGTCCGGCCACAACCTGATGATGGAGCACTTGAGTTCAGGCGACTACGCCGGTGCGGTTCGCATCGCGACCGATGTGGATAATGCCAGCTCGTCGGCGACTGCGTTCAACCAGGTCGATGAGTCGCTACAGAATTCCATCGCCGAGTCCCGCCTGACCGCCCGTGAGAACCTCGACCAATCCCGTCGCGCTATCGCGGCACTGTCCCTCGCCACGGTTACGCTGACCGTCATCGCGGCAGTTCTGGTTGTTTTCGGCTTCCGACACCGGCTTCTGGAGTACCTATGATTGTTTCGTTCTCCCCGTCGCTCCACAGTCTCGCCGGTTGGCGGCGCAGGGCCGTCCTTGGTGCACTCGCCATCGCCGGGCTCACCGTCAGTGCCTGCGCGACCGATTCGCTTGCCGACGATCCCTACTCGCGCACAATCCTGGAGGCCACCGGTGACTTCCCCCTGCCACCGGGCGCGTTCTACGACAAAGCCTCCTCGAGGAAGCCTGCGGCAGAAGCCAACACCCCAGATCTGTCCACACTCGCCCCCGATGACCAAACACCGGAAGAGCGAATCCCGGAGATTTACCAGCGCGGCCGCATCATCGTTGGTGTTGACCAATCATTGAACCTGCTCAGCTTCCGCGACTTCAGCAGCGGAGAGCTCTCGGGGTTTGAAGTATCCCTGGCACAAGAGATTGCCCGGGACATCTTTGACAATCCCGATGCTGTCGAGTTTCGGTTCGTCGACAGCAACGAACGCACTGCCGCACTCGAAGACGGCACTGTCGATGTCGTTTTGCGCACTATGACGGTCACCGATGCCCGGCGCGAAAGGGTGCTGTTCTCCACACCGTATTTGACAGCACGAGCTGGAGTTCTAGTCTCTTCGCCGGGTGGCGATGCTTCCCCCGAGGACGTCGAGGACGGTCGCATCTGTGTCTCCCGGGGATCCACTACCGAGGATTTGATTCGACGGCTCTCGCCGAACAATACGCTGCTGTTGGTCGGTAACTGGTCGGATTGCCTCATTTCACTTCAAAACAGCCAGGCAGAGATTGTCGTTGCCGATGACACCATCCTCGCTGGTATCAACGACCAAGATCCGGCTACCGCCATTGTCCAGCGGGGCTTGAACGAGGAAAGCTACGCGGCCGGTGTATCCAAGGGGAACCCAGGCCTAGTTCGCCAAATCAACGCGACCCTGGAGCGTATGGCGAGCGACGGCACCTGGCAGTCCCTCTACGACACTTGGTTCGGCCCCTTCCTGCCAAGCGGTACACAGCCATCGCCACAGTACAGCGACGACGAAGACATACTTGGAATCTCCCCCACACCGGAAGCTGCTCCAGAAGGCGAGGTGGATAACCGATGAGCGACGAAAACCAGTACTCCGAGCATGCCCAGCAAGCCCAGCATCCCCAGTACACGCCGGAGCCCCAGGAGGATGCTCACGCAGAGGCAGAGGCAGCTGCCACTCAGGCCGTCGCCTTCGACCCATTCGCCGATGAAGACGACGAACAAGAGCCCGGCACTGCCGCTGTCGCCTTCGACCCTTTTGCGGACGATGATGACGATGACGAAGAGTTCGATATCGCCGAATTGTTGGGGCGCGGGGGCTCGTCGTCAAGCGCGACGACCCAACCCGGCGCCCAGACGCCAGATCCGTCGATGGCCTCGCACCGGAAAGCGTTGGAGGACTTCCGCCGGAGGCGATCGAATGCACACCGCGGACGCACTGTCGCCGACGGCATGGTGCACCTGCCGTACATCACAACGCAGGATCCGCGCGATGCAGTAATGAGTGATGAGAAGATTCGAGCGACGAATAAGCCGGCGCCGAGCCTGAAAGCCGGCGATATCGTGGCGGATCAGTACGAGATCGTGGGCCCGATTGCCCACGGCGGGCTCGGCTGGATTTACCTGGCGATTGACCACAATGTCTCGGATCGTTGGGTCGTGCTCAAGGGCATGATGGCAGCGAAAAACGAGAAGGATTTCGCCGTAGTCCAGGCGGAACGCGAGTTCCTCGCGGAAATCTCGCATCCGGGAATTGTGAAGATTATCAACTTCATCGATGAGACGGACGCCAACAGCGCCACCGGCTTCATTGTGATGGAGTACGTCGGCGGCCCGTCGTTACGCAAGCAGCGACGGAGCTACCCAGACGGCGTCATGCCCTGTGACCTAGCGATTGGCTACATCCTGGAGCTGCTCCCCGCGCTGGATTACCTGCACTCGCGCGGCGTTGTCTACAACGATTTGAAGCCGGACAACGTGCTGCTCAGCGAAGACCACGTCACGCTTATCGACGTTGGCGCGGTCACCGGCATCGGCGCCTACGGCCATATCTACGGCACGCCCGGTTTCCAGGCGCCGGAGATTGCCACGACGGGACCAACGATTGCCAGCGATATCTACACAGTCGGCCGCACGCTGGCCTCGCTGATTCTGAAGTTGCCGGCGACCAACGGCATCTACGACCCGGGGCTACCCTCACCTGTCGAAGAGCCTCTATTCCGCCGTTTTTACTCGCTCTACCGCTTCCTACTACGCGCTTGCCACGAGAACCCGGAGGCTCGCTTCGGTTCTGCCGAAGAGATGAGTGTGCAGCTCATCGGCGTATTGCGCGAGATTCTGGCGGTGCGCGACGGCGTGCAATTCCCGCAGGCGGTGTCGAATTTCTCGCCGCAGCGTTCCACGTACGGCACCAAGCACCTGGTGTTCCGCACCGATCAGCTTGTCGACGGCATCACCCGCGGCGTGGAAATCACTCCGCAAGAAGTGACCTTCGCGCTGCCTGTACCACTGATTAACCCGACAGATCCGGGTGCGCGCATCTTGAGTGCCTCGTCGTTTACAGAGCCCAACGAACTTATCGAAACACTGACCAATGCGCTGTCCGAACCCGAGTATGGCTCTTCCGTGGAAATTCCACTGGGCATCGTGCGTGCGAAACTGGACCTCGGATTAATTGATGAGGCCCGCGACAGCCTCCGCGATGTCTCTGAACGTTTGCAGCGCGATTGGCGTTACCACTGGTACGAGGGCGTGACTTATTTGCTTCTCGACCAATTCAACGATGCCCTCGCCTCGTTCCACCACGTGCTGACGATGCTGCCCGGCGAGCCCGCCCCGAAGTTGGCGCTGGCAGCGACTCTCGAGTTGATTCAACAGCGCTTGGGCATCGCCAACGCATCTCTCCTCGAGCCCGCTGTCGCCCGCGCCGCCGCGAACTTGAGCAGCGCGCTGGATAATGTCGCTGCCGATACGCCCGAGATCTTCTCCCCCGCCTGGGCCAGCGAGTCCCTGTCGCCTCAGACGATTCGTTTCAACACCCTGCGTCTCTACGCCGTCGTGTGGGCGGCCAACCCGACGACGGTATCCTCCGCCTTCGGGCTAGCTCGTCAGCTGGCCTCTGAGCGCCAACACGAAATGGCTATCTCCCAGCTTGACCGCGTACCCGGTAACTCCCGTCACCATCGCATGGCACGTTTGACGACGATTCTGATGCTCACCTCAGGGATGCCCTCCGAGTTGACCGAATCGAGAATTCGCCGTGCTGCGCGTCGCCTGGTGGAGCTACCAACAAATGAACCGCGCATGCCGCAGCTGCGCATCGCCGTGATGGCGTCCGCGCTGAACTGGTTGCGCAGCTCGAACCTCGACCATGCAGCTAGCTCCAATGGTCTTTTCGATGCGCCCTTTACCGTGGCTGGCCTGCGTGAAGGACTGGAAAAAGACTTACGGATGCTGGCGCGCTCTTCACAGTTTCCGCGACACCGCTACAACTTGGTGGATATCGCAAATCTCATTCGGCCACGAACTTGGCGTTAGCTCTGTACCAGCTCTTTACTGAACCTGGTCAAACATGCGGTTGTGGGCGTGAGCGCCACCCCAGAATTGGTGAATAAAGAGAGAATTGCCGTTCGTGGTTTAAGATATCCTCTATGTTTGCCTCTTCGAAATCCTCTCTCCGCAGCGCTAAGCGCGTAATTATCAGCGCTGCAGCCCTCACCACCGCCTTTGGTATTGGGGCCGGCACTGCCGTTGCCCTGCCGGTTTCTCCAGACCTGCAGTCGCTTAGCCAGAGTGTTCGGGACCTCAAGCTGCCGGAGATCTCGACTCTGAATTCGGGCGACCTTGCCCCTGAGCTCTCTGAGGTACTGGATTCCTCTTCGGTGAAGCTGCCGGATTCGGTCGTCGCTCTGATTAATGAAAACTTCAAGTTCGCTGAAAACAACAAGCAGGTGGCGGACAAGGTCAAAACTCAGCTGCTGAACGCCATCGACAGCCTGCCGTTGCCAGCTGCACAGAAGGCCGAAGCCACCCGCGTCGTCAACGAGATTTTCGGTTTGCTGGGGGGCCAGGACGAGCCGTCGCAGCCTGAGCCGGCGCCTGCCCCTGCTCCACAGCCAGAGCAGAAGCCACGCCCTGAACCACGCCCAGAGCCAAACAACCCGTGCCCGCCGAGCGCCCGCGCATGCGTTGACCTGGCTAACCAGAAGACCTGGCTGCAGGAAAATGGCAACATCACCTACGGTCCGGTGCCAATGTCCTCCGGTATGCCGGGTTACGAAACCACCCGCGGCCACCTGAGCGTTACCCGCAAGGTCCGCGATGAGTGGTCCCGTCCTTACAACGGTCCGATGCCGTTCTCGGTGTACTTCACCAACGACGGCGAAGCTTTCCACGAGGGCTCTGTTAATCAGATGTCCCACGGCTGCATCCACCTGAACCACGATGATGCTGTGAAGTACTTCGATACCCTGCAGGTCGGCGACGGCGTCTACATCTGGTAGTTAGCTGCGCTGATGCGTTGAAACGATGACCGGGTGACTGAGCCTGTTGAGGCATAGGCGCAGTCGCCCCGGCGGTGAAAAATGAGCTCGCCCCACTAGGTTCTTCCAGTTTGGAAGGCAGTGGGAGCGAGCTCATTTTTGTTGAGTTACAGCTGCCGATTCAACAGATGGGGCATCTAGCAGCCGTCGATTACGGAGGGTTACAGGAGCCCCTGCCTACTCGTCAGTGCCCCTGCCTCAAAACCTACTCCACGAAGCTCATTGCGTAGCGAGCAATGGCCAGTTCCTCATTGGTCGGTACCACGAAGACCTTGACCTTCGAGTCCTCCGCCGAAATCAGACGCGGGCCGTCATTCGGCTGGGAGTTGAGCTCGTCATCAATCTTGATACCGAAGTTCTCAAGCTCAGCCATCGAATCACGGCGAATACCGACATGGTTCTCACCGACACCTGCGGTGAAGGTGATGGCATCGAGGCGGCCGAGAATCAGCATGTAAGAACCAATGTAGCGGCGCAGCTGGTGGACATACATCTGGTATGCAGCCCAAGCATCCGGGTCGTGGTCATCCATGCGCTCCTGCAGAACCCGGAAGTCATTGACACCAGAGACACCCTTCAGACCGGACTGGCGGTTGCACAGATTGTCGATCTCGTCGATGCTCATGCCGTTGCGGTAGAGGTGGAAGATGACGCCCGGGTCAATGTCACCGGTACGAGTGCCCATCATCAGACCAGCCAGCGGGGTCAGCCCCATCGAGGTATCCACCGCCTGGCCACCTCGGATAGCCGCACACGACGCACCATTACCCAGGTGCAGCGTAATCTGGTTGATTTCCTCTGCCGGCTTATTCAGAAGGTCCGGCACCTGCTTGGAAACAAACTCATGCGAGGTGCCGTGGAAGCCGTAACGACGGATATCAAACTTCGATGCGACCTCTGCGTTGAGCGGGTACAGAGCAGCAGCTGGCGGCATGGTGTGGAAGAAACCAGTGTCGAAGACGGCGACGTGAGGCACGTCCGAAAGCAGCTTGCGAGACTCCTCGATGCCTACGATATTGGCCGGGTTGTGCAGCGGCGCCAGCGGAATAAGGTCGCGGATCATGCCGACGATTTCGTCGGTAATCAGCTCCGGTCCAGAGAACAGGCGACCACCGTGAACGACGCGGTGACCGACGGCCGCAATATCCACCGACTCCGGACCAACACCGTGCTCATCCATCAGCTCGAACGCGCGGTCAAGACCACTGGCGTGGTCAGCGATCGGCTCAGTGATTTCAATCTTCTGTCCGGAGAACTTCAGATTAATAATGCCGTCTTCTTCACCAATGCGCTCCACCAGACCGGAGACATACGGCGGCTGCGTTGAGTCCTTCTCCGGATCTACCAGCTGAAACTTGATAGAGGAGGAACCGGAGTTCAAAACAAGTACGTGACGGGACATAATAATTAGTTTCCTCCAGCCTGAATAGCGGTAATTGCAACCGTGTTGATGATGTCCGGCACCGTGGCGCCACGGGAAAGGTCGTTGACCGGCTTGTTCAAGCCCTGCAGAATCGGGCCGATTGCCAATGCACCACCACAGCGCTGGGCAATCTTGTAACCGATGTTACCGGCGTCCAGATCCGGGAACACGAAAACAGTTGCCTTACCCGCAACGGAGGAATCCGGCATCTTCTTCGCAGCCACAGACGGGTCAATAGCAGCATCGAACTGCAGCGGACCATCGACAGCGAGCTCCGGAGCCAGCTCCTTGGCCTTGGCCAGACCCGCCTTCACACGGTCCACATCCTCACCTGTGCCGGATACTCCAGTGGAGTAGCTCAGCATGGCGACGCGGGCATCGATGCCGAAGG
Organism: Corynebacterium sp. HMSC065H09; assembly: GCF_001812845.1. NCBI lineage: Bacteria > Bacillati > Actinomycetota > Actinomycetes > Mycobacteriales > Corynebacteriaceae > Corynebacterium > Corynebacterium sp. HMSC065H09. Next base: position 139,075 of record NZ_KV810576.1, on the reverse strand, counting down.
AAGCTGCAGTCTCGGCGGATACCACCGCGATTTCACCCAGCTGTTCCGGAGCAGGCTTCGGCAGCACCGCACAGTCCGCAAAACCCCACAGCGAGTTGTCCATAACCATGAGGAACAGTGACGACACCGTGGAAGCCGACGGCTTGGTCTTAATGATTTGCAAGGACGGACGAATGGTGTGCGCAGTTGTGTGGGCTGCACCGGACACCATGCCGTCGACAAGCCCATTGTGAATCATCATCGTCGCGAAGTAGGAGATGTCCCGCATCGTCTCACGGGCCTGCTCCAGCGTGACCCCCTTGGCCTTGCGCATCTCTGCGAACTGTTCCGCGAACTGCTCAACATATTCGGAGGTCTGCGGGTTCCAGAGATGGGCAGCGTCGATGTCAAAACCCAGTTCGGCGGCGCGTGCCTTCATCGCATCCGGGTCGCCGAGGATAGTGAGCTCACAGATGTCCTCGCGCAGGAGGTAATCAGCGGCTTCAAGAATGCGGTCATCGTCCCCCTCTGGCAGCACAATGTGGCGTTTATCAGCCTTGGCGCGCTGCAATAGCCACCACTGGAAACGCTGTGGAGTCATCACTGCGGTGACCTCGCGGCTTACGACCTTGCGCAGCCCCTCAGCATCGTCAACGGCAACAACGGGAACGTCGAGCTCGAGAGTCTTAGCAGCCTCAGCTGCCTCCTCCCCTGTAAGGACAACTGCGAGTACCTCGCTGTGACGCTGAGCTGCACTGCTGAGAGCCAAACGAACGCGAGCCTTTGCGGCCTCTGTGTGGCAGCCCTCGCCGCCAGCGACAACGATGACACCGGCGCCGGCGACGGTGGCAATGCGGAAGTCAAAATCGAGGTTGCCGGAGCCGGTCAGAACAGCCGCCCCCTCGTTAGCAGCGCGGTCAGCCTCAACAGCACTGACGATGGTGTCAAGCGCGAATTCCGGATCCACAACAACCTGATCCACGGTGGCGCCGTGCGCCCCACCGACAGTGTGGAGGCAACGTGCCCCACCCAGTGCCTCAGACAATGCCGTAATGACATCTTGCAGATTGTCTGCGCGGTCCACTGAAGTAATCAGGACTGCGGAGTTGTTGGTGGACGCTTGGGCGTTCTTATCGCTCACCGACGTTCCTTTCTCGCACTGCGCTTAATCGTTGACTTATTTAAACGTTGACTTGGCTCGAGCCGTTGGACTGCCGGAGGCTCAAGATCATGCTGAGCTTCTAATCCTGCTGAATCTAATCCCGCTGAGTCCCAAATCATTATTTTCATCTTATTGTGAGTCACCTTACATCTCACGGCGGACTCAAACCTCTTTGGTTACCCCTGGTAGCCACACTTTTCCCCGCAGATTCCAACAATTTTCCCGCATAATCGCGGGTTTTATGCGGTTTTTCTAGTGAACTAGCCCAAATTCCCACATTAGACGTGACTAAGGTCACATTTAGTTTTGTATGCCTTCAAAAGCATCTCACCGATGATGTGATGCTCGCCTCTCGATTTTTCGTAAGTTATCGCTACGATTGGGGGCGCTACCATTGGGAATGTCGAATAAACCGATAGCTCACCAATAACTCCTTTCCCCCACGAGGTCACCGCTGGCAGCTACTTACGCCGCGGCCTCGTGGCCGTCGTAAAGCATTAGAGAAAGAAGGACACACTTCATGAATCGCCCGCTCCGCGTTGCCGTAATTGGCTCTGGCCCGGCCGGTGTTTATGCTTCCGATGCACTGATGAAATCCAGTACTGACGTGGAAGTCGATCTGTTTGAAAAGATGCCGGCTCCATTCGGTCTAATCCGCTACGGCGTCGCCCCCGACCACCCACGCATCAAGGGCATCATCATGGCCTTGCACCGCGTGATGGAAAAGCCGGAGCTGCGCCTATTTTCCAACGTTGAGTTCGGCAAGGACATCACACTCGACGAATTAAAGGAGCATTACGACGCCGTCATCTTCGCCACCGGTGCCGTCGGCGACCGCGCACTGCCAACGCCGGGAGCGGACCTGCCGGAGCACTTCGGCGCAGGCGAATTCGTGGGCTTCTACGACGGCAATCCACTCTTTGAGCGCACCTGGGACCTTTCGGCGGAGTCCGTGGCCGTCGTCGGTGTCGGCAACGTCGCGCTGGATGTCTCTCGAATCCTGGCGAAGACCGGTGAGGAACTGCACGTCACAGAGATTCCGGACAATGTCTACGAGGTTCTGAAGACAAATAAGGCCAAGGAAGTCCACGTCTTCGGCCGCCGCGGCCCGGCACAGGCAAAGTTCACTCCGCTGGAGCTCAAGGAGCTCGACTACTCACCGAACGTCGAGGTCGTTGTCGATCCGCGCGATATTGATTACGACTCCGCATCCGAGATTATGCGTCGCAACTCCAAGATCACTGACCAGGTCTGCACCATCCTGGAGAACTACGCCATCCGTGAGCCAAAGAACGCACCGCACAAGCTCTACATTCACTTCTTCGAGTCGCCAGTGGAAATCCTCAGCGAGGAGGGTACCGACGGCCAGCAGCATGTGACAGGCTTGCGCACTCAGCGCATGGAATACGACGGTGCTGGCGGGCTGCGGCCGACCGGCGAGACCACCGACTGGAAGGTCGGCGCTGTCTACTCCGCCGTGGGCTACCGCTCTGATGCGCTGCCGGGTATCCCGTTCGACAACGTGAAGAATGTCATTTCCAACGTCGGTGGTCGAGTCATCGAATCCGACAACACCGAGGATGAAGCAGCCGAGGCCATCACTGGCCTCTACACCACCGGTTGGGTTCGCCGCGGACCGGTCGGCCTGATTGGTAATACCAAGGGCGATGCCAATGAGGCCGTAGCCAATCTGCTGGCCGATGCCGCTGAGGGCAAGAAATTCAACCCGTCGAAGCCGGAGTTGTCCGCTGTCAACGAGCTGCTGGAGTCCAAGGGTATCGACTACCTGGACTGGGAAGGTTGGCACAAGCTCGATGCTGCCGAACGCACCGCCGGCGAGGCCGAGGGTCGCGAACGCAAGAAGTACGTCGAGTGGGATGAGATGGTCACCCACTCCAAGGGCGAGTAACGGCGAGTAACTAGGACGGATAAAAAGCGTCGGCTACGCCACTACCTTCACGTCCGTGTACGCGGCGCGCGAGTCCCAGCGGCAGCACACAATCGGCGCCAACAGCTCGGCCAATGGCTCACCAAAAGCCACCTGACCAGCACCGTCGGCAGCGCCTGCATCGATGACTCGATCCCACAATAGGCCCGGCGCGGTAAACAGCGGCACCACTACGAGTCCGCGTCCGCGCTTGGCCGCGCGCTCCTGCGCCGCGGCCACAGCATCGGCTCCCTTGATTTTCTCAGGACCGACCACGAATGCCGCGCTCACATGTCCCGGCAGCATCCCGCCAAGGTTTGCCGCAAACTGGTGCACCGCCGCATTGGCATCCTCATCAGAGGAGCCGACCCCCATCACCAGCGCATCGACCGGCCAGGAAAAAGATGCATTCTCCGCCGCTTCGATGATTCGCTTTACGACGGCGCGCTTCGTGCCGTCGCCAAGCCCGAGTCCTTCAGCCACTGTGATGTCAACACCATGCCGATCGCAGAGTCGAACCTGCTCGGGAACGTCGACTCGCGAGTGGAACGCATCGGTGAACAGCAGCGGTACGGCCAGTGCCTGAGTCTCGCCGGCAGCGGCGAGCTCGGCACAGACGGTATCCAGTGAGGGCTCGTCGAGGTCCAGCCAGGCGAGGCGAATCTGAGAGGGCGCATCCAGACGGGTGAGCGGCATCTTCTCGCGCACGAGCGCGACCACGTCTTCGAGCACCGGTTTGGTCTCTGAGTGCCGAGAACCGTGCGCAAGCAGAATCAGTGCGGTCATCGATGGTCTCCTCAGGCTCGCTAGCTGTGCTTTCTGGTTTCTCTACCTGGCAGCTCTACTGGGCAGCGCCACGCACGAGGCCTGCGGTGAGGGTGTCACCGGTGCCCGGCTCGATGAGCAGGAACGCACCGACACGACCACCGACGCGGTAGACATCGACCGGCAGCGGCTGTGCGACCTCGACGGTGATCTCAGCGACGTCGTTGACTGCAAGCTGATCAGCCACACCGGTGGGCTCACCGGTTTCGATGTCGATGAGCGCATCGACGGAAGCGATACGACCACGCACCAGCGCGGCACCGTAGCGCACCTCTACGACGCGACCGACTGCCAACGGCTTGTCTGCAAGGTGGACGGCCACGGCGGAGAAACGGCGCACGTCTTCCGGGCGCGTGCCACTGATGAGGTCGCCACGGGCTAGGTCGAACTCGGCATCCAGGCTGATGGCCACCGACTGGCCGGCCACGGCCTCAGTGACATCCTCAGCTGCCACGGTGATCTTCGTGACCGTAGCCTGACGGTTGGCGTCTACGGAGACAACATCGCCCACACGCACGCTACCTGCGGCGATACGGCCGGCGTAACCACGGTATTCAGTGGCGTGATCGCGAATGACATAGTCGATGGGCAGGCGCAGGTCAGCCTCGGCATCGGTTTCCAGGTCGGCACCGATGTTGAGGTTTTCCAGCAGCTCCAGCACGGTCGGACCCTCGTACCACGGAGTGTGCTCAGAAGAATCGACAATGTTGTCGCCGACCAGAGCCGACACTGGAACAACGAAGGTGTTCTGCAGACCCAGGCGCTCTGCTAGTGCTGCCACATCCGACTCAATCTTGCGGAAGGCCTCTTCGCTGTAGTCCAGCAAGTCAATCTTGTTGACAGCAAAGATTACGTGGCGAACACCCAGCAGACCGGCCACCGTTGCGTGACGCTTGGTCTGCGTCACGACGCCGTTGCGCGCGTCGATAAGCAAAACGACGGCCTCGGCGGTGGACATACCAGTGATGGTGTTTCGGGTGTACTGCTCGTGACCAGGGCAGTCAGCGAGGATGAACGAGCGGACGTCGGTGGCGAAGTAGCGGTAGGCGACGTCGATGGTGATGCCCTGCTCGCGCTCGGCCCGCAGACCGTCGACCAGCAGCGACAGGTCAGGGTTTTCCTGACCGCGCGCCTGTGAGGAGGCGACGACGGCCTCGTACTGGTCAGCGAGGATGTTCTTCGTGTCGTGCAGCAGGCGACCGACGAAGGTGGACTTACCGTCGTCCACGGAGCCAGCGGTGCACAGGCGAAGAGTGCGACGAGCGCGAGTGGCGCGGTCAGCGGTAATCAGGGTAGCTGGGGAATTTGGCTGGCTCATCAGAAGTAACCTTCCTTCTTGCGGTCTTCCATGGAGGATTCGGACAACTTGTCATCTGCGCGGGTAGCGCCGCGCTCGGTGAGCTTGGATGTGCGAAGTTCCTCCATGACCTCCGCAATAGTGGTGGCAGTCGATTCGACAGCGCCGGTGCAGCTCATGTCACCGACAGTGCGGTAGCGGACAGTGCGAACCTCGAGGGTCTCGCCGTCGCGGGGGCCACCCCACTCGCCCGGCGCCAACCACATACCGCCGCGGTTGAACACCTCACGCTCGTGGGCAAAGTAGATGGGCGGCAGTTCGATGTCACGGGCTTCGATGTAGGCCCAGACGTCGGCCTCGGTCCAGTTCGAGATTGGGAAAACGCGAACGTTCTCTCCGGCGGCGTGGCGACCGTTGTAGAGACCCCACAACTCAGGGCGCTGACGGCGTGGATCCCAACCACCGAAGGAGTCTCGGACGGAGAACACGCGCTCCTTGGCGCGGGCCTTCTCCTCATCGCGGCGGGCGCCACCGAGAACGGCATCGTAACCACGGTTGGCAATGGTCTCCACCAGCGGCACTGTCTGCAAGGGGTTACGGGTGCCGTCGGCACGCTCGGTGAGCACGCCGCTGTCGATCCAGTCTTGGACCTTGGCTACGTGCAGCTTGATGCCCGGCTGAGCGGCAATCTTGTCGCGGAATTCAATAACTTCGGGGAAGTTGTGGCCGGTGTCGACGTGGAGCAGCTCCAGCGGGATACCCGCCGGTGCGAAGGCGCGCTTGGCCAGCTCGAGCACGACGACGGAATCCTTTCCGCCGGAGAAAAGTAGTGCCGGACGGTCGAACTGACCGGCGGTCTGGCGAATAATGTCGATGGCCTCGGCTTCGAGCTCGGCAAGCCGCGGGTCGAGGCGGTTTTGTACGGAAACGGTGGTTGAGCTAGTCATGGGGGTTCTTTCTGTTGGGCTGTGTTGGCTGTTGTAACTGCGCTGTTTTAGCTGATATCGGTTATCGGCGGGCGGCTAGTGGCTGGCGGCAAGTAGCTGTCTGCTAGCCGCTCGAACTAGAGGTGCAATCCGCACTCAGTCTTCTCGGAGCCCGCCCAGCGACCCGAGCGCGGATCCGCACCCTCTGCCACTCGCGCGGTGCATGTCGCGCAGCCAATCGACGGGAACCCCTGTTGCGTCAGCGGATGCACAATGAGGTCGTTGTCCTCGATGTACTGGGCAACATCCTCATCTGTCCAGGTGGCCAACGGGTTGAGCTTGATGCGACCAGTCTTGTCGATCTCCAGTACCGGCGTGTGTGCGCGGGTCGGCGCGTCGACGCGCTTCAGACCTGTGACCCAGCCCTCGTAGGGGCGCTTCACGGCAGACAGCGGCTCGACCTTCCGCAATGCGCAGCATCGCGTCGGGTCGGTCTTGTACAGATCAACGCCCTCTTCGGCGTCCTGCTCGGCGCGGGTGCGCTTCGGCTCAATCGACAGCAGTCGGTTGTCGTAACGCTGTGCGACCTGCTCTGCCACGTCGAGGGTCTCCGGGAAGTGGTAACCGGTATCCAGGAAAATCAGATCTGCCTCCGGCGCGTGCCGAGCAGCCAGTTCCGCCAACACTGTGTCCTGCATCGACAGGGTCACAGCCAGTGGCGTGTGCAGGTGCTCCGCACCCCATTCCAGTACTTCCCCAGCAGTGGCGGTCTCCAGCTTGGAACCCCACTCCAGTGCGAGCTCAATCAGACGGCGAGCAGTTTCCGGGTTGTCCAGCGCGTCTTCACGCGCGAGCGCCTCCTGAGTCTTAATGACCTCAGCGGTTTTCAGTCCCGTGCTCATGACGCCACCTTTCTATCGATATGTCCGTGCAGTTTCACTGTGAATACCCGGCAGCATTCGCGGCATTGCCAGGCGTAATCGGTTTCCAGGTCGGGCCACAGATCATCACCGCCGCAGTAAGGGCAATGCATCACCGCACCCCGGTTCGGATTGGGGTGTGCGCTTCGGCCACCGATTCCCAGTCGCGCTGGCGTCTCGTCTTTTTCGCTTGACGACGGCCCCTGCGACCGAACCCCATTGGGAGATTCACTCACTTCAGGTCCTCCTCATCAGCGCGGACAATCCACTCGCGGAACTGTTCACCCTCGTGGCGCTGCTCCTTGAAGTGATTGACGACGCGCTCGATGTAGTCACCCAGTTCTGCCGAGGTGACCTTGTGTCCGCGAACCTTGCGGCCGAAGTTGGCATCGAGCCCCAGCGAACCACCGAGGTGAACCTGGAAACCCTCGACACGGTTGCCCTCGTCGTCGGTGACAATCTGCCCCTTGAGTCCGATGTCGGCAATCTGCGTGCGGGCGCAGGCATTCGGGCAGCCATTGAGCGCAATGGTGATTGGGACGTCGAGGTCACCGAGGCGTTCCTCCAAGTCGCCCACCAAATCAATTGCGCGCTGGCGCGTGGTGACAAGTGCGAGCTTGCAGAACTCTAGGCCGGTGCAGGCCAGGATGCCCCGTCGGAAAGCAGAAGGCTTGGCAGACAGGCCAATTTCGTCGAGTTCTGCGAGCAGGGAGTCGACCTGGTCGTCGGCGACGTCGAGGAGAATGAGCTCCTTCATCACGGTGGTGCGGACGCGGGAAACACCGTGGCGCTCGGCGATGTCGGCGAGCTTGACCAGGTCAGAGCCCGGAACACGGCCAACAGCGGGCTTAACACCGACGTAGTTGAGACCGTCGGCCTGCTTGTGCACGCCGATGTGGTCCCGGTCGCCCTCGAAAGGTTCGGGTGCGGGGCCGTCGATAAGCTTGCGGTTGAGGTAGTCGTCTTCGAGTACCTGGCGGAACTTCTCCGCGCCCCATTCGGCAACGAGGAACTTCAGACGCGCACGATTGCGCAGGCGACGGTAGCCGTAGTCCCGGAAGATGCGGCACACACCCGCCCATACCTCGGGAACCTCGTCCTCTGGGATCCAGGCGCCGAGACGCTGGGCGAGCATCGGGTTGGTGGAGAGACCACCACCGACCCAAACGTCGAAACCGGGGCCGTGCTCTGGATGATTGACACCGACGAAGGCAACGTCCTGGACCTCGTGGGTGACATCGAGACGCGGGGAACCGGAAACTGCCGACTTAAACTTACGCGGTAGGTTGGAGAACTCGTCGCCGGAGAGGTACTCCTCCTTGATGCGGCGGATGGCGTTGGTGCCGTCGACAATTTCATCGGCCGCAACACCGGCAACCGGGCTGCCTAGAATAACGCGGGGAACGTCGCCGCAGCCAAAGTTGGTGTCGAGACCAACTCGCTCAAGGCGGTCCCAGATCTCCGGCATATCTTCGACGCGAATCCAGTGCAGCTGGACGTTCTGGCGGTCGGAGAAGTCCGCAGTGTCGCGGGCGAAGTCGCGGGAAATCTCGCCGATGGTGCGAATGCCCTCGGTGGTGGTCTGGCCACCGTCGAGGCGGACGCGGAGCATAAAGTACTTGTCCTGCAGCTCGGCGTTGGTCTTCACGCCGGTGTGCTCACCGCTAAGCCCCTGCTTGCGCTGGGTGTAGAGGCCAATCCACTTAAAGCGAGGCGCTAGGTCCTCCGCGGGGATGGAGTCAAACCCCTGCTTGGAGTAGATGTCGATAACACGCTGCTTAACGGCGATGCCAGCATCTTCTTTCTTAATGCGCTCGTCGTCGTTAAGTGGCTCGCGGCCGTCGATAAGCCACTGCCCCTGTGGCTTCGGTGCGCGCTTCTTACGTCGGGTAGCCGCTGCGGAAGCTGGACGCTCGGCGGTTTTCGTAGGAGAGCTCATGGGGAATCTACCGAATCACTTTCGTTTTGTTCTCGTTGACCGAATTAGTTTCTAATCTTTATAGACCGTTTGGTCTACGTTGCATTGCAGGCAACATTAGACCGACCAGTCTGGCTAGTGCAAGCCGGGACACGCTCGGATACCTAGCGGACCCCCGCTTCGCCCACGCGGACACCGTTTTTCGCACCCACTTTGACACCTTCAGAAGCATCCTCGGCCCCGGCATCAACCGAAGCGGGTGATGGAGATCCAGAACTAGGCACATCAGCCGAGGAAGACTGAGAAGTCGGCTCAAGCTGGATCCGCTGACGAAAACCCGGAAGAGTGTCGTGCGAACGCGCCCACAGCACCAGCGCGACGACAACAAAAGCCCACACAAGCAGCACCGTTGCCAGCACGCCCCCAGAAACCAGCGACGAAAACAGAGTGCGAATATTCAGCCCCACCAACACGCCGCCGATCGCAATTCCAAGCAGCCGCGGATTAATGCGCCCCACCAGGTACGCAGCCAAGGGGGCCGCAATCACACCACCACACAACAAACCAATTACCGGTGCAGCATGCTGGGTGAATTCCTCCCGCAGCTTGGGCAAAAAGCCCAGTACAGCCGCCGAGGCAACGAGAAATTCCGCCGCAGAGACAGTACCGATAATCTTGCGCGGCTGGTCAGCCTCAGCGCCGAGCAAAGTTGAGGTGGTAACAGGCCCCCAACCACCACCTCCAGTGGAATCAAGCAGGCCACCAAAGAGCCCCAGCGGAGCGAGCTTCTTCGGCCCCCAGGCCTTCTTCTTGCGCTTAACACTGGCCAAAAAGGCGAAGCGGATAATCACCCACAGACCGAGGAAAAGCAAGATTGTCGAGGTCACAGGCGTCGCAGCATCACCGTCGAGATTCGCCAAAAAGGTCGCACCAATAAAGGCACCGATAGCACCCGGCACGCCAAGACTCAGCGCGCGTCGCCAGTCGACATTGCCGAATCGCCAGTGTGAAATACCGGAGGCCAGTGTCGTACCCACCTCTGCTACGTGAACCACCGCCGACGCAGTGGCAGCACTACTACCAGCGACAATAAACAGCGAAGTAGCGGTGACACCGAAAGCCATCCCCAGAGTGCCATCGACTAATTGCGCGCCAAGGCCGATTAGCACGAAGACTATGAGTTTTTCCATGACAAGCCCTTCCCCGCTTACCCAACCAGAGCCTGCCGTTGCCACGACGTCCGCACGACAAGCTCTTTTAGACCTCGTTCAGCAGAAGCAATACGCAGCAAAACCCTCTCAAGCCAAAGCAGTGATTCTTGCGGTGTTTTGTGTTTGCTTTTTGTAGACCAGTTTGTCTATATTCTGTTTCAGCAAGCATAGACCGATTGGTCTACGATAAGCAATCGCGACAAAGAAAACGTAGAAAAAGGATTCCACCCAATGACCAACGACCAGACTGCAGCCCAGAACACGGCCGCTTCCTCACTGCCCGATCTCGCCAACTCCACCACGCCGCTGCGTGTAGCCGTGGTTGGCTCGGGTCCGGCCGGTATCTACGCCTCCGACGCGCTGATGAAGTCCGGCCGCGATGTCGCCATCGACCTCTACGAGCGCCTTCCAGTGCCGTTCGGCCTCATCCGCTACGGTGTTGCGCCAGACCACCCGCGAATCAAGGGCATCATTAAGTCCCTCCACCGAGTGCTGGACAAGCCGCAGGTTCGACTACTGGGCAACGTGGACGTCGGCAAGCAGGTCAGCGTTGATGAACTGCGCCAGTTCTACGACGCCATCATCTTCGCCACTGGCGCGACCGGCGACCGTGATCTGAACATCCCGGGCTCGGACCTGCCGGAGCACTACGGCGCCGGTGAGTTCGTAGGTTTCTACGACTCCCACCCGGAGTTTGCTCGCGAATGGGACCTCTCTGCTGAGTCGGTCGCTGTGATCGGCGTCGGTAACGTGGGCCTCGACGTCGCCCGTATTCTCGCCAAGACTGCCGATGAGCTGCACGTCACCGAAATCGCCGACAACGTCTACGACGGCCTGGCAAAGAATGCCGCCCGCGAAGTCCATGTCTTTGGCCGTCGCGGTCCGGCTCAGGCAAAGTTCACTCCACTGGAGCTGAAGGAACTGGACCACTCTGACACCATTGAGGTTGTCGTGAATCCGGAGGACATCCAGTACGATGCCGCCTCCGAAACGTCCCGTCGCGAGTCCAAGATCACCGATCAGGTCTGTACGATTCTGGAAAACTACGCCATCCGCGAGCCAAAGGGCGCCCCGCACAAGCTCTTCATCCACTTCTTCGAGTCCCCGGTCGAAATCATCGGCGAGACCGGTGAGGATGGAGTACAGCATGTCAGCGCTATCCGCACCGAACGCACTGAACTCGACGGCGAGGGTGGCGTCCGTGGCACCGGCACGTTCACCGAATGGCCGGTCGGTGCGGTCTACCGTGCAGTCGGCTACCGCTCCGACGCAGTCACCGGCGTACCGTTCGACACCGGCACCCACACCATCCCAGATGCCGGCGGACGCGTGCTTGACGACGTCGACGGCAACCACATCCAGGGTCTGTACACCACCGGCTGGATTCGCCGTGGCCCGGTCGGGCTAATCGGTAACACCAAGGGCGACGCCAACGAAACTGTCGGCAACCTCATCGCCGACTGGGAGGCAGGCCGCCTGGTCGCACCTGCAAAGCCCACGCATAACGACGTCGACGAGTTCCTGGCCAACAAGGGCCTCCAGGTCACCACCTGGGAGGGCTGGCACGCACTCGACGCCGCCGAACGTGCAGCGGGCGAAGCCGAAGGCCGCGAGCGCAAGAAGCTGGTCGAGTGGGCCGACATGGTTGCGGCCTCCACGGTCGTCGCAAAGCAGCCAGATGCCGATGACGTGGCCGAAGCTGTACACGAAGCGGTTGTGGAGACTGTCGCCAGCTAGCGCGTCGGGTCTAACCGGGCAGTTGATTGTGCACGTCAGTCGGTCTTCGGATTAGAGTTAATACATGGCTTATCATGCAGACTCATCCAACCTGGACGTCAAGGAAGTTCTGACCTGGGAAGGCTTCGGCGTCGCCTCCCGTGAACTGGCACAGCAGATTGTCGATTCGGGCTACGAGCCGGAGATCATTATCGCCGTGGCCCGCGGTGGTCTTCTACCTGCAGGTGCACTCAGCTACACCATGGGCGTCAAGCTCTCTGACGCCATTAACGTCGAGTTCTACACCGACGTGGCGGAGACCCTACCGGATCCGGTTTTGTTGGAACCGCTGCTGGACATCGAGTCGATTTCCGACCGCCGTCTGCTGGTCGTTGACGATGTCGCAGACTCCGGTCGCACGCTGCACCTGGTGCTCGATCTGCTTAAGACCCACGGTGCGGAAGTACGCTCCGCTGTGCTCTACGGCAAGTCCCGCTCGGAGATTGCACCGGACTATGTCTGGAAGCACACCGATGACTGGATCGTCTTCCCCTGGTCGGCCGAGCCACCGGTACAGAAGTCCAAGTAGATCAAGTAGCTTACGCACCATAGCGGGCAAACAAAAAAGTGCGCTGCGGGGCCGGTTATGGCCGTACCGCAGCGCACACTAGGTCGTCGAACTAGCCCAGTTCGACGACCTTAATCTTTGATGCCGCCTCCGATGCACGCTCACGAGCAGCATCGACAGAATCCGCGGTTGAAACAGCAACGCCCATGCGGCGACGCGGGCCAGCGACCGGCTTACCAAAGATACGAATATCAGTCTCCGGAATAGCCATGGCCTCCGTCAGCCCGGTGTAACCCGGCTGCTCGATGTCAGCACCGCCGTAGACCACAGCGGAGGCTCCCGGGGACACCAGCGTGACGTCGATAGGCAGACCCAACACTGCACGCGCGTGCAGCTCGAACTCAGAGAAACGCTGGGTGCCCATGGTGACCATGCCGGTGTCGTGCGGACGCGGGCTGACCTCGGAGAACCACACCTCATCGCCGCGGACAAACAGCTCGACGCCGAAGATACCGCGACCGCCCAGCGCGTTGGTGATGCGCGCGGCGACAGAGCGCGCATTGTCCAGGGCGTTTTCACTCATGGCAGCCGGCTGCCATGACTCAACGTAGTCGCCGTCCTGCTGACGGTGCCCAATGGGCTCACAGAACCACGTTGCCCCCTCGCCGGTCTCCGGATCAACGGAGCGCACGGTCAGCAGCGTGATCTCGTAGTCGAAATCGACGAAGCCCTCCACAATGACGCGGCCGGACTCGACGCGGCCGCCACTCATGGCATAATCCCACGCGGCCTGGACATCCTCCGGCGAACGCAGCGTGGACTGCCCCTTGCCCGAGGAACTCATGACCGGCTTGACCACACACGGGAAGCCAATCTCATCGACAGCTGCGGTGAATTCATCAAAGCTGGAGGCGAAGTGATAGCGGGAAGTCGGCAGCCCAACCTCTTCCGCAGCCAGACGGCGAATACCCTCTCGGTTCATGGTCAGCTGAGTCGCCCGTGCGGTTGGAATAACGGTGACGTCCAGCGTCTCGTCTTCCTCAACCTCTTCCAGCACCTCGGTTGCCAGGGCCTCGATCTCGGGGACGATGAAGTGGGGCTTGACCTGGAGAATCAGATCCCGCAGTGCACTGGAATCCGACATATTCAAGACGTAGGCGTGGTGAGCGACCTGGTGTGCCGGTGCATGCTCGTAGCGATCGGCAGCGTGCACCTCAACGCCAAGACGTTGGAAAGCAATGGTCACCTCCTTGCCGAGCTCGCCAGAGCCGAGCAGCAGAACTCGCGTTGCTTCCGGCTGGTACGGGGTTCCGGTGACTTCAGGGGTGAACATCGAGATAAATTCGCTTTCGTCTACGGCACATACGCTGCGCAACCAGCAGCTGTTAAATTGATTGCCTCCAGCATACGACAGCGAGCTGATTCACCGCGGCGGGCACGGGCGGGAACCTAGCGCGGGAACACCCGCTGGAACTCAGCCAGCGCCACCTCACGGTCAGCGGCCAGGACAACATTCGCCACCGAACCGGCAGGATCTTCCACCACCTGTCCGCGGCGTGCTGGCTCATCTGCAAAGGTTCGCTTATCGACGCCCACGAGACGCATCTTCTCCACTTCCCCGGTCACCGCACCGACGGCCACCATCGCGGCAAAGAGGTCATGAACCTGCGCCTTGTAACCGACTCCAACTCCCTGGTGGAACTCAAAGTAGAACTTCAGTGAGCGACGCAGAACACGCAGTAGCTCCGGGTTCATACCGGCATCTCGCCAGGATTCAATCTCAGTATCACTAATGGTGATGGTCTCGGTGACATTGAGCGGAACCAGCGTCGGCACCGGCGCGCCTGCGGCGGTGGCGATGCTGCGCACGGCATCCTCCGGGCGCTCGACGGCCACAGCGCCCGCGGTGCCGAAGACCTCGATGACCGCGGTGGGGTCAACCCAGAAGTTCCATTCCGCAAACTCGGTAACGTTACCGTGGTACTCCACAGCACCACCCATAATGGTCACGCCGTCGAGCTCCCGCATGAGTTCCGGGTACTTCTTCAAAGCGGCCACGTAGGTGGTCATAGGGCCAGTGACCAGCAGGTGCACCTTCTCCCCCGTCGACCGTGCCTGCTCGATGACCTGGCGCCACAGCGCCAGCGGATCCGCCGCTCCTGCGCGCCCCGGTTCGTAGATGACGGCCGGTGGCGCCAGGTTGTAGCCCAGCCCGTACGGGCCATGAGTCTCAGGCGTGGTGGTCAGCTCACGGTCAGCGGGCCCCTCGAAACCGCTGACGACCGGAACCTCCGGACAACCACAAAGATTCAGCATGTACTTGGTATTACGGGCAGACCATGCCGCAGTGGTGTTACCACCTGCGCAGGTCACACCCACCAGCTCGATCTCGCCTGCGGTATGCAACCCCGCGAGGTAGACGAGAGCAAGACTGTCATCGATACCCGTGTCAACGTCGGCAAGCACTTTCAAACGCGTCATAAGGTCAAGTGTGACACGAAACACGCTCGGCCCGCAGAGCTAAACATGGGCAAAACAGGGATACAGACGAGTTTCCGCTGGTGCTGGCCGGGTTTACTAGTTCGTCGACATCGCTGCATCACCCACCGGAGCAGGCTCCGGCAGCGGCATATTCAGCTCGGCCAAGACCTCGCGCAGTCGCGTCGGGTAGTCGGTGATGATGCCGTCGACACCAGCGGCAATCTGCTCGCGCATGGTCTCCTTTTCGTTCACCGTCCATGGCACCACCTTCATGCCGGCCTCATGCGCACGGGAGATTAGCTCCGGCGTGGCGACCGGGTGGTAGTCAGCATCCGACGGTGTCTTGCCGTAAGGAATGCTGTGCGTCGGCGAGAGCACCTGCACGCCGAGCTGCTTGGCGGCCTCGATGATGTCGCCATTGACCTCGTCGTAATTGACATCGCCAATCCAAGGAGAATCCTTCTTCCAGGTGGTTTCGTCCCACAGCATGACCAGCGGAATCTCCGGGTTCCGTTCCGCGACCAGCGGCAACGAGCGCCAATCGAAGGATTGAATCATCACACGATCAGCCACACCCGCGCGGTCAATCTCGTCGAGAATCACATCGACGAACTCCTGCGGTTCTGCCGAGTCAGCGCGCTTTTCGCCCTCGATCTTGGTCTCAATGTTGAAGTGGATGTCCTGGTTATCCTTAGTCAGCTCGAACAGCTCCGGCAGGGTCATCATCCTATTGCCCTTGATTGGCTCCGCATCCGGGAAGTCCTCGAGCTTCTTGTCACAGACCAGGGTTTGTACCTGCTCATAGGTGAGATCATGTACGAGCTTGCCGACGTACGGGTACTGCGGGTCCCCCTCCGTCACTGGCTCGGTGTCCGAGCACTTGTCGTCTTGGATTTCCGGATCGTGCCAGACCATAGGCACGCCATCCTTCGTCAGGACGATGTCCAGCTCCAACGTCGTAACGCCCAGCTCCAACGAGTTGATCATCGCCTGCTTGGACTCCTCCGTCCACTCACCGCGACCACCACGGTGTGACTGCAGATCAAAACCCTCCGGCAGCTTAGCCATCGCAGCCGGCCGCACATTCGCGGCCGCATTCAGCTCAGCGACCTGCTGCTTTTCAAAGGTCTTCTCTTCGCTCGACGTAGTGCTAACCGCGCTTGCACTGCTTGACGACGATGCCGCGTCGTTGTCCGCATCATTGCTGCATGCTGCAATAGGAGAAATAGCAAACGCGCCCATAGCGATGGCCGCGATTGCGCGACGCGTGCCGTGGACGCGTGAATTCTGAGGCTGCTCGCTCTGCTTGGTCCGTTCGTCAAACATGGAGTCAGATGAGTTGCGAGAAGACATGGCCGGTGATTTTTCCTCTTTGGGCGTAGTATTAGCGACTTCATAGCGACGGCGCAGTACCGACAACACAGTGTCGACAAACTACCGTCGGAGGTTTACGGAACACAGAAATCTAGATGAAAACTGTGTGGCGCGCCACTACTTTAAAACGGCCTGACAGCACTCGCATCTGGAGAGAGTGCGGGGTGAGCGTTTAATTTCCCTCTGCTTTTGGAATCTCGCCTTCTTGAGCGACCTCTGACCCATCCCAGGAGTACGTAACGGGAGCGTTGTACTGGTCTTTAAAGGCGAAGGCACCGCCGTCTTCGATCATTTTATTGACATCGAAGAAATTGACGGTCACAGTTTTGCCATCGCCCTCGACCGAGTTGATTGTCTGCGGACCACCGGCGGTACCCACGTACTCGCCCTTATGAAACAGCAGCACTGCACCAGCGGTAGTTGAATGCGTAATTTCATTCTGTACTGCTGAGGCAAAGGTCAACTCGCTGGTGGTATCCCAGTTCGTATCGTCCGTGACTGTCCAACCGCTGCCATTGCCACCTTCCATTGAGTTCAGGTCGGCAACCGCTTCTTCGAAAGCCTCTTCCTGGGTTGGCGCAGAAGAACCCCCATCGGAGTCGTTGTCATCGACATCCGGATTGGGGGTATCTGCACTTTCACTGTCATCCTCGACAGTGGTGGTCGTAGTGATGGTCGTCGTTTCTTGATCTACCTGAGAAGCAGAGGTCGGTGCTGCGGTCTCATCAGTGGAGCAACCGGACAAAGCCACTACACCTGCGACCGCCGCGCTAACCAGCATCGACCCGCGACGAACTGAATGACCACTCATGGCTGGAACCTCTTCTGTTCTCTCAAGTTTTCTCAAGCACTGCGCTACGACGGAGCATTACTTTCTCATGTCCGACTCTGAATTGAGTTTACTTGGAAAAAATCAAGAGTCCCCGCGAGTGCCCAAGAATTCTCGAAAGCTCTCGAGAGTTCTCGGGAGCCGTTAGGAAGCGGGCTTCGCGCCGCCGGGAATCTTCCCCTCGTGAACGACGTGATCGCCGTTCCAGAAGAAGTGAACATTAGAGGTGAACTTGGCCACATCAGCGTTCGGCGCACCTGCGGCCTCCTGGGCCTCCCAGTCGTGGTAGATGACCGAGATGTTCTTACCATCAGGGGTCGGCGTCACCTTGTTGATGTGCTGAGGCCGGTCAGAGTCCGTACCAATGTATTCACCCTTGTGGAACATCAACAACACAGTGGAGGACTGAGCGTTACCCTGCTTGGCCTGATCTGCGAGAGCAAAGCTCAAATCGCTACACGGGCTGAAGTTGGAGGTGCCAGTGTACTTCCACCCATCATGGTTGTTCGGACGCTCCCTGTTGACCTTATCCAGGGCCGCCTGGATTTCAGGTGCAGCCGGGTTCGGGGTACAGCTATCCGCCTGCGCCGGAGCTGGAGCCGGTGCTGGTGCCGGAGCTGGTTTCGCCTGAGCCGCAGGAGCTGCAATTGCTCCACCTACTGCGGAGAAAACCATCGCGCCGGAAAGCACGGCGGAACTTGCCAGTCGTTGTACTCGGTGTCCTGTGTTTTGCATGAAAACCACACGCCTTCTGTCGTTTGGACTTCTGTCGTTGGACTACGCGGTGAGGCCTACGATACAAAAATGACTCTGGGATGCCAGGGGCAACTGACAATTCCCAGAGCCTTCGCGTGGTTAGCAAATGTTCTTTTTTACAGCAGCCAGCGGTTTCGGCACCGAAGATTTTTTATCTAACAGTTCGATAAAGCCGGGTCGAAAGCCGGACTATTTTCCGGTTAGTTCGCCACTGCCTCCAGGTTAAGTGTCCAGCGCTAGTTATCCAGCACGTCGTGAACAACGATGGTCTGGTCACGACCCGGACCAACACCGATGTAAGAAATGCGAGCGCCGGAGAGCTCCTCCAGTCGGTTCAGGTAATCCTTGGCCTTGTCCGGCAGCTCATCGAAGGTGCGGCAGCCAGTGATGTCTTCGTCCCACGCAGGCATGGTCTCGTAAATCGGGACAGCGTGGTGGAACTCCGACTGGGTGAGTGGCATTTCGTCGTGACGCACGCCATCAACGTCGTAAGCGACACAAATCGGAATCTCGCCGATACCAGTCAGGACATCCAGCTTGGTGATGAACAGATCCGTGAAACCGTTGACGCGCGCGGCGTAGCGAGCCAGCACCGAGTCGTACCAACCACAGCGGCGCTTACGGCCGGTGTTGACTCCGACCTCACCGCCGGTGGTCTGCAGGTACTCGCCCCACTTGTCGAACAGCTCCGTCGGGAACGGGCCAGCACCGACGCGGGTGGTGTAGGCCTTCATGATGCCCAGCACCGAAGTGATCTTCGTCGGGCCGATGCCGGTGCCCACGCAGGCACCACCAGCGGTTGGGTTCGAGGAGGTCACGAACGGGTAGGTGCCGTGGTCGACGTCGAGCATGGTGGCCTGGCCGCCCTCCATGAGGACGTGCTTGCCGGCATCCAAAGCCTGATTGAGCTCAAACTCCGAGTCGATAATCATCGGGCGCAGACGATCGGCGAAGCCCATGAAGTAATCAAAGACTTCATCCGGGTCGATAGCGCGGCGGTTGTACAGCTTGACCAGAATCTGGTTCTTCTGAGCCAGCGAAGACTCAATCTTCTGGCGCAGAATCGACTCATCCAGAATGTCCTGGACACGCAAGCCCGTACGGCCGACCTTGTCGGCATACGTCGGGCCGATACCGCGGCCAGTGGTGCCGATAGCGCGCTTACCCAGGAAGCGCTCGGTCACGCGGTCCAGCGTCTGGTGGTACGGAGCAACCATGTGGGCATTGCCGGAAACGCGCAGGCGGGAGGCTTTTGCACCGCGAGCTTCGAGGCCATCAATCTCGTCGAAAAGCGCCTCGAGGTTGACCACACAGCCGTTACCGATAATCGGCACAGCGTTTTCCGACAGCACACCCGCCGGAAGCAGCTTCAGCTCGTACTTCTCACCGCCGACGACAACGGTGTGGCCGGCGTTATTGCCACCGTTGGGCTTGACGACGTAGTCGACGCGGCCACCGAGAATATCGGTTGCTTTGCCCTTGCCCTCGTCGCCCCACTGGGCACCGACGATAATGATTGCGGCCATAGTCCTACTTCAACTCCTGGGATTGCAGACGACGCATTAGAGTGTAGTCCTATGCGTATTGTTGTGCTGCAGTGTGGCCCCGATGTACCCGCGTTTCCCCAATTGCTCCGCCAATCATGGTCTACATCAGCACCGTCCACACCATCAGCACCAGCTACTCCGGCACCACCCGCCTATGCGCTTCACGACGTCGCGATGATCCCCACCCGCAAGGAGCTGGCTTTCATCGACGACCTGGCCAAGGACGTACTGCCTGTCGATACAGCTCCGACGCCGGAGGAAATCTCCAAGCAGAAGAAAGTCGACCACTTAGGCGCTCCGCAACCCGCTCCGCAAAAGCCGAGCGAGCCGTTACGAATTGTGGTCGTTGGCACCGACGCGGCACTGGCTACCGTGGCAACCTACCTGATGCGCAAGAACCTCCTGTGGATTGAAGTGGCACATGTCCCCACCGCACCGTCGACCGCGGCCAAAAACTGGGGCATCGAAGGAGGAGAAGGGCTCGATGCGGCGACCGCGCTCACACGCCCGACGACGCCAGTGCCGCTGATTCGCGATGACACCGGCCACGCAATTGTTGGTTACGCCCTACTGACAGAGCCGGGAATTACCGGAGTGTCCTCGGCAAACGGGTTTACTGGCGAGGTCTATGTCGACGAGCATCAGATGTTCTCCGGCACATCCACCGGCCTGCAGATTCGCCCTACCCCCGACGCCCCGGGCATCGTTGCGGCCGAAGTTCCGGCTCCGGAAGCGGAAATCGGTAACGAGGATGGAGGCAACAAAGGCCTGCTGAGCCGACTCGGATTGGGGCGCGGTGGCCGTCGTAAAGCGAAAGAAGCCCCGGCCCGCGAGCTACACCGTCCGATGACGGGTCGGGCAGTTCAAGTTGGTGGCCTGGGCTTCCGATATGTGCGCGATGGAGTCGAGTCTCGAAAGCCGCGAGAGAAGACAACTCTGTACCGACACCTTCGCGACTTGCAGATTGTGCACTAACTGCGTCGGGGCAATAGCCACGGTCTGCCCGTGAGAAAGTGGCGTGCATGAAAGTGGCCTGCGCGATAGCTCGAGTACAGATAACATTTGGGTGTTAAAGCCCCTGCCCGCCACTGCCTCGATAGGACAGCATCATGACTGACAACACCCCACGGCTACGCGCTGGCGACCAAGCCCGCCACACTGCGCTGGAACGCTTGGAATGGGCATTCCGCGATGGCCAGATTGACTTTGCGGAACTGCAGGAGCGCACCGAGAAAGCCCAAAAGGCAACGTACATTGATGAGTTGCCCACATTGACACAGGACTTGTCGCTGCCCGCGAACCTGGCCGAGCCGACTCCACATGCGCACCCAAACCCTAACCTGCGCCCGAACCTGCACAGCGTCCCGGACGAGCACCATTCAGTGGCACCGAATGCAGCCAGCAATCATCAACCAGCCCGGATTGATAGCTCCGCCGCGGCAACTGGTTCGAAGCTCTCCATCGGCATCTTTGGCGGCACCGACAAGAGAGGCCCTTGGACGTGCGCTCCCACGCACACCACGGTGGCGGCCTTCGGCGGGACTGGCTTGGATTTCCGCGAGGCCATCCTTACCGCGGAAACCACTGTCGTCAACATTGGCTGCGCCTTCGGTGGAGTCGACGTCATTGTCCCCGACCACTACCAGGTTGATGTCGACGTGCTGCCCATCTTCGGAGGCACGGATGTTACTGGAAACCCGGGACGTAACCTTCCTGCTCCTGGCGCAGGACAGGCTCCGAAGATTATTGTGCGCGGCTTCGTCGCTTTCGGTGGCGTCGAGGTCAAGCGCGTACCGCACTAGAGCACGCTGCAGTAGCACGTGGGCAGTAGCATGTGCGCCGGAGCACGTGGGCAGTAACCGCCTGGCGCCTAGCGAGCCACTACTCGCCCACGCCTCACCGGCTACTCGTCCCATACCTCCGGTGGCATTGCTGGGAACGGCGTCGTCGGCGGCAGCGTTGCCACAGCTGAACGTCTGGACAGGCCACACACCTGCAACAGGTCCACCACCAAGGAGCGGGACTGCGCAAACACAACCTGTTCCGACAGCGTTGCGTCCTCGATCACGCGCGGGTGCATTTTCGCCGCTAGACGACGCAAGTACCGAACCACGTCTTCAAGCTTGACCTCTCCGGATCCCTCGGAAAGCTGAGCGATAGCGATGTCGCCGGACTCGAAAGGCAACTCGCCCCACTCTGGGATTCGGCGCACGGCGGCTTCGTCGTCAAGCACATGACTGACCAGACGCGTACCTTCAGACACGCCGAGAACAAGTGCGCACAGTTCGGACGAGAAGTCGATGTGGTCCTCACGTGCTGTGATAGCGCGACGCGCGAGCACACGGATGTTGCGCATGGCGTTGTCGACGGGATGAACCATACGTGACAGCGAGTGGATTCGATCCCGGGAGCGCCAGAGCAACGGCGAGATACGGACCTGCTCGCCCGCGTCGGCGACAGTGCGGTCCATCAGCGAGACTTGCGCCTGCATGGAGCGCACCACGCTCAGTGCGGTGCGGATGCGATCGGTGTCGCCCTCTTTCATGCCGATGCCGATGTCATAAAGTACATCTGCACCCATGTCGAGGACCTTGGCCACCTTGCGGCGAGCACCCGCCAGCGGGCTTCGCGGCAATATCATGAGCACAATAATGCCCACCACACCACCGACGAGAGCATCGATCATTCGGTAATAAGAACCAGCGGTGCCCGGCGGAATAATGGTGGCGATGAGCACGGCTGAAGATGCCGCTTGGTTGACCACAAGCGGTCCTCGACCGACAAACACACCGATGACCATGGCGACGAACACACCGACGGTCAGCTGCCAGATACCCGAGCCGAGGATGGAGATAATCACATCACCAATGCCGACTCCCAACGAGGCACCGAGCACCAACTCCACAGAGTGCTTTAAGCGAGGACCTGCGGTCATCACGTTGAGGCTGATGAAAGCGGCCATCGGCGCGAAGAACGGGTTGGGGTGCCCCAGTACCTCAAGTGCGAACCAGTAGGCCAACCCAGCGGCTAACGTGGCTTGGACAATGAGCATCCAACGGGAGCGCACACGGTCAATCGCATGGAGGAAACGCGTGCGGGGCCTCACTTTCTGACGCAACTTGTTTGCTGCGCGGGAGGCCGGATGTAGGTACGTATTGCGAAAATCTTGGAAATCCGGGCGCGGATTATCCTCGACGAATTGCGTTTCCTTAGCTTCGACGAGGTCGTCGACATGCGCGGGAGCAAGGTCCTCTAGATTCCTGGCAGCTGCGGCATCCTTATCTTCCCCACCAGCTATGCCAGCCATGCCGAAGTCACCATCCTCATGTAAAAAACTGTGCGCTTTTTATGTACCCGTTGTGCTGTTGTGCACTCTTATGTGCCCGCTGAATCTCTGTGCGCGATTAAAGACCCAGTTCTGGCAACGCGGATTCATCACTGTCACGCAGCAACGCCATCATGCGATCGAATTCATCATCCTCGCCGATAGCCTTAGCAGCCTTAGCCAACGCTGCGAAGGCGCGGAGCACACCACGATTCGGCTCGTGCTCCCACGGAATGGCTCCGAACCCCTTCCAGCCGTTTCCACGCAGCAGGTCCAGACCGCGGTGGTAACCAGTGCGAGCGAAGGCATAGGCCTGAATCTCCTGGCCCTCGGACAAGGCGCTTTCAGCCAAATCCGCCCAAGCCTGGGAATCGCGCGGGCATGCGCGAACCACGGCCTCCGGGCTTGCGCCACCGTTGCGGGCAGCAACGGCCTCGTCAAGAACGGGGAGCTTCACGGGAGCAGGAGCCATCATGTCATTGAGTTTCATGCGTCCTATTGTGCCAGGCATCACGTGGCGATGGCAGGGGCTCAGTAGGTGACTCCCTGTTGGCAACGGCGGGCACAGCGCGGTGGGACAACGTCGGCAAGCGCCAGATGACGACCAACTAGCGTTCCCCGACTACTCCGGGCAGCTCGGCTTCGTCGAATCCAACGACTCACCATTTTCCAGCTTGGTCGCAACAAAATCGGCCACTCGGGCGCACGCTTCCATCAGCATCCAACCCGACAGTTGGACAGAGAGGTCACGCTCCTTAATCGCCGAACCGCGAACCGCGCCACCGACTGATTGCGCAACCGAACCGCCCTGTGGGAACTGAGCATTATCGTTCCAATCTGCGGGGAAAAGCGGCAGGCCATCAACCTCGAGGCGGTGGTACCAGCACTTCTCCCCCGAAGCCAGAACCAGTCGGCGAGCAATGCGAGCTGCCGCGCGATTCATGCGATTGTCTCCAGGCAAACGCACCGCCGCATCGGCGAGGTATCGCACCAGGATGCCGTTGAACAGACCACCATCGCCGCCACCGGCACCGGCGATAACATTGTCGGTGGTCGCCAAATCCTTTGCCACCGCGTGGATGAGGTTTTGCACGCGCGTGAAATACTTCGTCGCCTGTTCACGCTGGCCGTGCGCCCGAAGCGCAAGTCCCACTTCGAGGCAAGCGCCAATCATGACACCCTGGTTGTACGTAAACATGCCCTTCTGCACGACGGCACCTGCCATGGACAAGCGAATGCCGTCGTAGAGCAGCCCTGAGTCCGACAGGAGGTTGGCGTAAACCCAATCGATAAGTTCCTCTGCCTCCTTGATACGACCAGCCCGGGCCAGAGCGATGGCTGCAGGACCGTTCGAGGGGACGTTGAAAAAGAGGTCCTGCTCACGCCACGGCAGCACACCCGTGGACTCCTGCCGACCATCGCCCAAGCATGAAATCAGCCGTGCTGTCGTCTTCTTGGGCACCGATGCGCCGAGGACAGCGTCGGCACGCCCGAGCGCCAACGCCATCCACGCGCGATCGTCGTAGTACTTGTTCTTGGTCAGCAGCGTGAGGTTGCGAATGCGGATACCCCGAGTGGTCTGGCGGATAGCGCGGTACTTCTCCTTAGAAGGCACGCGCTTGGCTGCGTCTACCAGGCAGTCGAGATACTGCGCCTGCCACCAGTAATGCCAGTTGATGAAGACCTTATGTCGCAGCGGCGCGGGCCAGGAAGCCATTGCCAAATTCGTGCCCGGAAGACCCCACAGCTTCGCCGCATGACGGTTGCGAATCGCCTGTTCAGCCACGTCCGCACGATAGGCCCACGTTTCGGCCTCCGGACGCGACATTTTTAGAACCACTGGCTCTCCTTAAAACGGCTGTGAAACAGCTCTAAAACAGCCTTCGAAATAAAACACCTAAGCAGACAATTACCAGGCCGCGGTGATATCTGCATGAGTACGAATCCAAGAGTGCATGGCAATACCCGCCGCTACCCCCGCATTTATCGAACGCGTCGAGCCAAATTGGGCAATCGACACCGTCAAATCCGCCGACTGCTGTGCTTCTTCAGTCACTCCCGGCCCCTCCTGGCCGAAGAGCAAAAGACAACGCTCGGGCAACTCAACGGTTTCGATGGGTACGGAGCCCGGCACATTGTCCACGGCCACGACAGCCAAATCATGCTCGCGCGCCCAGCTAATGACCTCCGACACCGTCTCGTGGTGCAGCAAGTGCTGGTAGCGGTCAGTCACCATCGCGCCGCGACGATTCCAACGCTTGCGCCCCACGATGTGCACGGCCTCCACCAGGAAGGCATTTGCGGTGCGTACCACGGTGCCAATGTTGGAGTCATTCTCAAAATTCTCGATGGCGATGTGCAACGGATGACGACGCTTATCCAGCTCCGCGACGATAGCCTCCATCGTCCAGTAGCGGTAGGCATCGACGACATTACGTCGGTCGCCCTCATCCAGAAGCTGCTCATCGTATTCTGGGCCGGTCGGCCGGGGTTCGTTCGGGTGCTCCTGCTCCCACGGCCCCACCCCGACACGAGCCTCAAACCATTCCGTCGGCCCCTTCCCGGGCTCAGGCGCGGTCAAGAGCCAACAGCCCCTCGACCAGGAACAACTGCGCCACGGTGTAGGTGTCCATCACTGCCGCATTCAGAAGCTTGCCGACGACGCCCTCCTCCGCAAACATCTTTCGAGCCATCAGTAGCGTGTCGGAGACGAGGAACAGGTTGCCACCGTGGCCGAGGCCGTAGGCGGCATCGGCAATCGGTAGGCCGGTCTGCTCATCAGTACCGACAGCACCGGCACCCTCCAGCAGCGCCGGGTCATCGGCCAGTGCGGAGGTCACAGCCAGCAGCGGACCGTAGCCAACAGCAGCGGGCAGCGCCTCGGGCTTTACAGCACCGACCAGCGGTACCGAACCAGCCCACAGTGGGAAGCGAATGGCAGCACGCAGCGCGCTAATCCGAGCTCCGGCACGCCACAGCAGCACGTGGTAGGCAACCTGGTTAACTGCGAACGGCACAGAACCGCGGTTCAGGTTCGGCTTATTCGGCATGAGAATCAAGTCGCCCAGCCAACCGCCGGCGAGGCCGATGAGCAGGGTGGTCGTCGTAAAGCGAGACGTCTCGTGGCGACGGCGCCAAACATTGGCCGCCAACAGTGGCATGAGGACAGTCTTGGAAACTCGACGTGGAGTCTCCCAGCCGAAGGCACTGGAGACAACGTTGACCGCACTGGCGGCGATATAGCCGGCACGTTCTGGGGCACGGCGGGTGTCGGAGCTTGCGCTGGCGATACCGACGAGTGCGCCGAGGCCCTCGCCCGTGCGACGCACAAACATGTCAGCGACGGTTTCCTTGGTGCCGGGAAGTTTGGTCGTGGTGAGCTTGGACAGGAGTCCTGCGCGCTTGGTGGTCATGGGGATGTTCCTCTTTCGTGGGACTGCGTTGGGGCGGTGAGCTGGGTGAGGCTCGGCGAGCAGGGTGAGGCTCGGCGATAGCTCTAGCGCTCAGATTCTTAGGCCAGACCCAAGTCATCCAAACCGAGCAGGTAACGGTAGTCCAGGCCTTCAGCCTTGATGACCTCGTCGGCGCCCGTCGCGCGGTCAACCACCGTGGCGACACCGACAACCTCAGCACCGGCCTCACGTAGTGCAGCGACGGCGGTCAGCGGAGAGTTGCCCGTGGTGGTGGTGTCCTCCACAACCAGGACCTTCTTGCCTACAATGTCCGGTCCCTCGATGCGGCGCTGCATGCCGTGCTTCTTGGCTTCCTTACGCACCACAAAGGCATCAATTGGACGCCCTTCGGCGTGCATGACAGAGGTAGCCACCGGATCCGCGCCAAGCGTCAGACCACCGACGTGCGCGTAGTCCCAGTCTCCAGTGAGCTCTCGTAGCAGAGAACCAATCAGACGCGAGGCCTCATGATGTAGAGTGGCGCGGCGCAGGTCAACGTAGTAATCAGCCTCACGTCCAGACGACAGCGTGACCTTGCCATGAACAACCGCCAGCTCCTTGACCAGCTCGGCCAAACGCTGCAGCTTCTCCTGATTGACATTGCTCGTGTGGATGCTCATCTGAGGTTGTCTCCTAAATAAACGACTGTGTGCTCAAGGATATGTCTGGTTCTACTCGTCCGCGGAATCAGGGGTTACGCCCTTGTCCTCGGACATAGATTCGATGGGGTCGTCGCTGCTGTCGAGGTCTGGGGCGGCGTCGGTAAAAATACTGGCGGGCTTCACATTTGATCGCACCACACGCCCCTGGCTCGAGCGCATCCGGCTATGTTCGGGGTCCTCCCCAAGCGCAGGAATCTGCTGGCCAGAATCCCCAATGTCCTCCGACTCGCCAACGTTTGCACCCATCTTTCGTGCCGTCGACCGCGAAGGCAGCGCCGTCGGATCCAGCGGTATATCCCGCGTAGGGCGCCACGACGAACCGTCAATCGCCTGCACCACCGTGGGTTGTGCATTGCTTTGCGACGGCCACTGCGAATCATCCGTGGTTGCATCCGCGGTAGCAGCGGACGAGGACGAAGGAGAATCTGCGTAAACAATTTCCTCAACGTCCAGCGGCTCTTCACCCTTGCTATTCTGCGCGCTGTGACTCTGGGCATGCCCGTTCTGTGAGCTGTGATCCTGCGAATCGTGGTTAGCAGAACCGTTGCGACGCTGATCTGGTACCGCGTGCAAGTGCCCACGCCCGGTTCCATCCGAAATCAAGGAACCAGAGTCAACGGACTGCTCGGTGAGCTGCAAACGAGTGGGATCCCACTGTTTAGTGTCCGGAGCGACGGTTTCGCCTTCCGCTGGTGGCAACCTGCGTGCAATGTCGGAGAAGTCCGACAGCGATGCCAGTGCACCGTCCCAGTCCTCTGGCACCGAATTATCAATCAGCTGAGCCAAGGACCAGGAGTTTTCGGACCACATGCGGGTAATGGCCGGGTGCACGTCGGCAAGCATGCGGGTTGCACGGTCGTCGAAAATGCGATGAATGAGCTCTGGGTCGGTAGCTGCGACTACCAGGCCGGCTTCGGTAGCTACGTGAGGCAGCGTCGTGCCGCCGCTGCGGCGCAACTCGAAAACCTCATCGCTGGATACAGAACGGCGGATGGCGATGGTGGTGATGCCGCCGACATCGGCGAGGTGCATTTCCCGGCCAAAGGCGAAACCGGAGACCACGGCCTTGGCATCGCCGTCCGGCGTACGCTGCCAGTACGACGGCAGCTCATGGTCCACACGGTTATAGACAGAATTACGTTCCTGCGCCCAGGCCTTCCGCAAGTGACGCACACGGCGACCGCTGATACGTCGACGGATAGGGGCCACTGATTGCTGCTGAGCGCGCTGCGGTTGCGCGGGCTGGGTGGGCTCAGTGTGCGGGGTGGCCTGGGTGGCCTGGGTGCGCGCCGCACGATCGGATGATTGCGACACTTCGTCAGTCTCGGCATTTTCGCCGGCTGCAGCCCGGAATTCTGTACCCCCAACAGTTCCAGTGCGAGCGTCAGCAGCGGTGGTGCTGTCGGCCCCTGTGGCAACGGCATCGCCCACTAAACCTGTCTCGGGCTCATCCGCGGTATCGGTATCTTCAGCAGTCACCGACTCGGCTGGCTCCGCGCCAGGCCCTGCTCCAGATTCTGTGCCAGACTCCGCGCCGCTTCGGAGAGTCACGTCCGTTCCCGCATTCAGATCAGCTGCTGCTTCCGATGTTTCGGCAGCACCCGCGTCTTCTGTTGCTTCGGGCATTTCAGCAGTGGCCGCCGGCTCGATTCCCGAGACAGATTCAGGCTCCGTCGGTGTCTTTTCTACAGCTGAAGTCCCCAGTTCTGTCGTCGAAACCTCAGTTTCAGAATCAACTTCAGCGGCGCTATCAGTCTCAGCGGCAACCTCAGAGTCAGCGTCAGCTGCGACATTCGGTCTCGCCACAGAAGTTGTCTCGGGGCTGCCTTGCTCCGAAGAATCCGACTGTTCGGACACAACATCTTCTGCCGCCACACCGGTTACTTCGCCGGTGGAGTCCGAGGGCTCGTCGTAAAGCGATGGCGATGACGGAGACGCCACAGCAGTCTCACTTGTGCTGCGACGGCGGCGGTCGACAACGAACAGCGCGACTGCGGCGATGATGAGAATCGCTGCGAGGGTGAATACTAGGGGAATCATTAATCTCCTAGCTTAAGCCAGAAGCCGTTCTATTTGGTCAGCGACAAGATGCCGTCCCCCGTCTGGCGCAATGCCAATGCCCGAGGAGAAAGCGTACGGGACTCTCTAGGACGGTAAAGGGCGAGGGGCAAAAGCCACATGGACGGCACATCTGGGGCCCTGGGGCGGTCGCCCTGGCCCGGGCCCGCTTAGAAGCGGACGATAGGCAGGCTCGGATTGCCAGCCCACTGGGACCAGCCACCGACATACAGAGAGGCCCCCGTGATGCCCGCTTCTTCCATAGCCTGAATGAACAGCGAGGAATGAAGACCGGAACCGGAGTAGACCGCTACATTGCGACCGTCTTCGATACCGACGGAGGCAAAGCGCTCACGGAGCTGCTCAACAGGCAGGAAGGAGCCGTCGGCATTTTGCAGACTGCGAGCCGCCAGGTTCACGGCACCCGGGATGTGACCTGCCTGCAGATCGACGCGCTCACTACGACCTTCAAAACGGCTGGGCTCACGCGCATCCACCAAAATTCCACGCTCAGACCAGGTGCGCACGTCATCGAGGCTGGCAACAGGCATATTGCCTTCACTCACTGCAATCGTTCCAGGCCGCGGCAGATTTCCGGGCCCGAAGGCAGTCTCGTTTCCATCTGCTTCCCAAGCAGCTAGCCCACCGGTGAGGACACGCACATTCTCCAAACCTGCCCAGCGCAGAATCCACCAAGCACGTGACGCGAACAGTCCATCGCCCGCGTCGTAGACGATCACCAGATGCTCCGAGCGGACTCCCCATCGACGGACGGCATCGCGCACACGCTCGATATCCGGCAACGGGTTGCGACCAGCTTCTCGGCTTGGAACACCTGCTAGGTCCAACTCGGGATCACAGAACACGGCCAGTGGGATGTGAGCCGTGGCGTAGGAGTCATATGGTTTTTTAGCACGCGACCAGCGTGCGTCAACGACGACGATGCGACCGCCGCCGGCAATCTTGTCACGAAGCTCTTGTACCGAGATGGATGTTGTCATAATTCCGGATTCTAAATCGATTGACTTGGTAGCGCGATATGTACGTTATTAAAACTAGGAGCTTGGGAAGGTGTCTGAAGATGCTGCCCACATGGCCGTTTTCATCTCAGGCACCGGCCATGGAATCGGCTGTGCCACCGCAGAAAAACTACTGCACTATGCCGCCAGCGTCGGCACCCCTTTTCTTAACCGCTTCATTAACCCAAAGCTGACTACGAAACGGAAGATCAACCTCTAAGCCAGGCCCCGCCTCCCAATCCGACTACCCACCGGGATCCTGTCCCGTCCCACCATTGCCATCCGCTGTGTCCCTCGTCCGTTTCTCTCGCGCTTTACGACGCAACCAGCGCCCCGGGCTATCGAACGTATCGGGGTCCTCATTGGATTCCGCTTTCCGGTTTCCTTCCTCGTCTTTCGGGGGCACCCAGACCACACGATCAGTAGAGGCCGGCTCACACTCCCCGCTAACCCCGTCCCCTTCGTCAGTTCCTAGAATCTCCGGCACCTCATCCGGCCGGAGCGTCCACCAAGCATTTTCATCACATCGAGCATCATCGATCTTTCGATGCGTACCCGGATCCACCAACGTGAGATTATCCAGGTCAGTGCCACCACCGGAAGCCCACGACTGCACATGGTGAACATCGCACATAGCTCCCGGAGTGCCCATGCCCGGCGCGGAGGAACCTCCTTCCTCTCCAAGAAGGGCCAGATACTGCGGCAAAGTCCCCAGCCTGCGGGATCGACCAAAGTACAAGGTCTGCCCCTCATTCCCCAAGACTTGGAGGAACGAATTTCTATCGACCATCTGTTGCACGGCCTGACTAATGGAAATTCGCACTCCCGCGTCTGAGACCGCTTTACCCGATCCAGGAAGTACAAAATCTTCCCCCTCAGGCAGGGAGACTCCAGCTAACGCTGCCACATCTGCGATATGCGCGACGGTGACCACCGATGTCGTCCCCCGCGCCGGCTGAAGCTCACCGCCCGGTTGAAAGCCCCCATTCACCGCCGCTTCCACGGCATCATGGAAACGCTGCTCCGGATTCCGCTGGTCATCGGCACCTTCTTCGAGCAACCCGCCAGGTCGCGCATAATCTGCCTGCAGCCTTTTGAGCACCGCCGCAAACGAAGGCGTAACCACACCGCTCAACCGGCTCATGCCATCCGGCCCTTGAGCACCGATTTTTAGGCTTCGTTTCCGAGCACGGTCTTCATCCGTATACGGGTCATCAACCCCCAGCATCGCCCGCAGACGGTTCGGCAATTTATTGAGATCATCAACACGGATTTTGTCCACTAAATCTGCAATGTGCTTGTCCAGCAGCCTAGACAGCTGTGCATGCTCCGTTGCCGGCAGCTCGCGAACGGCTTTGTCAATCTTCGCAACAGCATCCGCACCGACAACACCTTCCTCAACTTTCTGACGAAGGTTCGGCATTCGCACATCCTCATTCGCCGGAGCAAACGGATCAACATTCCTACTCAGACGTCCGACGACATTGATACGCTGCCTCGCTTCTGCTCGCGAGATTCGCATCTCCTGCGCTAGCCACGCGATCCTTCGGTGCTCCGCGCTGGGCATCCGCCCTTTCATTGTCTCCACATAAGTCGCATCAATTACTGCGAGTCGTTTTCGCGCTTTCTCAATCGACTTATATGCGTCGTGCGCATGATCCGGTGCAAGTACTTCGAAGTTCTCCACGATGACTGTCGACAGAGCTTCAAACTGCGCAACCGCATCTAAAACCTGCGATGTCGAAAGCGGTCCACCGCCGTTTGACGCCGATGGTGTAGACATTTCCCCACCCCCCTTTTAAAACGCTAGCAATCCGAATCCCCAAATGGACTAACTAATTTCCCTCCCCCACATTATCGCACACCCATTCGACACACCACAACCCCCTAAGTCAACTTTTTCGAACCTTTTTCCGAAACGCTGCCTCGCTTCCAGCGCCTAAACACCCCACCATCCGCCCTGAAAACCCCACCAACTCGCGCAGTCCCTCACCACCCGCGCAGCCCCCACCAAAAACTGCACGCCGAAAACCTAAAACCGCACCACCATCACATCATGGTCCGGGAAGCTCGAGCGCCCCACTAGCTCAAATCCCGCCTTCACATAGGCTTTCGCCGCCCGCGGGTTGGCATCATGGACAGCCAGACTAACCCCCGGGTACCCCAGCTCACGCGCATACTCAAGGAGTCCTGCAATCATCGGCT
The DNA here is from genome assembly GCF_001812845.1 of Corynebacterium sp. HMSC065H09. Classification (NCBI taxonomy): domain Bacteria; kingdom Bacillati; phylum Actinomycetota; class Actinomycetes; order Mycobacteriales; family Corynebacteriaceae; genus Corynebacterium; species Corynebacterium sp. HMSC065H09. Next base: position 106,918 of record NZ_KV810576.1, on the reverse strand, counting down.
GCGACAGCCTGCGCCCAACAACACCCGGACGCAGCGCAATCGCTACCTCAGGAATCCGATTTTCCACAAACCCGTACCCCGGATCGTCCTGCGTAAACGTACGCAGCCAGGCTGCCCCCACCGGCACTTCATAGCTCTCGTGCTCTTCGCTTGACGACGAATCCCCGCGCTCCAACCATTCCGTCTTAATGGCGGCCGCACTGTAGGTAGCCTCGCGAGAAACCCTCGGTTCAAATGGGTCAGTGCGGGTCATGTCGCTACTGAGCGACTCGAGGTCAGCGTCGTCAAGCGAAGTGGCGAAAAGGATAACCCCGCCCTGACTCGCGTCCCACTGGTCGACGTACTGACGCCTCGTGACTACATAATCTTCCGGCAGTGGCTGACTTTCATCTCCGAATGTTTCCGTTAGTTCGTCCATCCAGGCAATGAAGGGGAGGTCGGAGTCTGTCGCTGGTCGCCACTGAAAGTTAGTCATATTTGCGCACTATACCGACGCACTCCAGACTGACCGGAATGCAACAAGCACACACGGTCGGTCACAAGACACATAAACCCGGACAATAAAGGCACAAAAAAGGGGCGGTTCAGGAGAAAACTCTCTCAAACCGCCCCAACAAACAGACAACCTGCTCAGCAGTTATCGCCCTGAGTATCAGGCGCCCTAGATTCGGGCTACGCCATCCTCGTCATAGCCGACAACCTTCAGCGACTCGCTATCGTCAGCAACCGTGACCTCTACGCGGTCACCATCGCGAACATCACCGGCGAGCAGTCGACGTGCCAGCTCATCGCCGATTGCCTTCTGCACCAGACGACGCAACGGACGGGCGCCGTAGGCCGGGTCGTAGCCGCGCTCCGACAGCCAATCCAGTGCCTCATCGGAGACATCCAGCACCAGACGACGTGCCTCCAGGCGTTCTGCCAGGTTGCGAACCTGAATGTCCACAATGCCGCGCAGCTGCTCGGAGGTCAGCGGATCGAAGATCACTACATCGTCGAGACGGTTGATGAACTCCGGCTTGAAGGCCATCTTGACCGCATCCATGATCTGCTCATGCGTACCACCAGCACCGAGGTTGGAGGTCAGAATCAGAATCGTGTTTCGGAAGTCCACGGTTCGGCCCTGACCATCGGTCAGGCGACCCTCATCGAGCACCTGCAGGAGCACATCGAACACGTCCGGGTGAGCCTTCTCGACCTCGTCGAAAAGCACGACGGTGTACGGACGGCGACGAACAGCCTCGGTGAGCTGACCGCCAGCGTCGTAGCCGACGTATCCGGGAGGAGCACCAATCAGACGAGCGACAGAGTGCTTCTCGCCGTACTCGGACATATCGATGCGCACCATCGCACGCTCATCGTCGAAGAGGAACTCCGCCAGCGCCTTGGCCAGCTCTGTCTTACCAACGCCAGTTGGACCGAGGAACAGGAAGGAACCAGTCGGACGGTTCGGATCGGCAACACCCGCACGCGAACGGCGGACGGCATCGGAGACAGCCTCCACAGCGGCATTCTGACCAACAACGCGACGGCCGAGGTTGAGCTCCATTTCGAGCAGCTTCTCGGTCTCACCCTGCATCATCTTGCCAGCCGGGATACCCGTCCAGGCGGAGACAACCTCAGCGACTTCCTGAGGCGTGACCTCCTCCTTGAGCATGGAGTTTTCCTCTGCGTCAGCGACCGATTCCTCGGCGGCCTCCAGCTTCTTCTCCAACTCAGGGATGCGTCCGTAACGCAGCTCTGCGACGCGCCCGTAGTCACCTTCGCGCTCAGCCTTTTCGGACTCAGTGCGCAGGGCATCGAGCTCTTCGCGGACGGAGCGGACATCATCAATCGAGGACTTCTCGTTCTGCCAGCGAGTCTTCAGAGCGTTGAGCTTCTCGCGCTCATCTGCAAGTTCCTCACGGAGCTTGTCCAGACGCTCCTTCGACGCGATGTCAGTTTCCTTCTCCAGGGCCATTTCCTCGATTTCGAGGCGGCGCACGATGCGTTCCGCGGAGTCGATTTCCTCCGGCGAGGAGTCAATCTCCATACGCAGACGCGATGCGGCCTCATCAACCAGGTCGATAGCCTTATCCGGCAGGAAGCGGGATGTGATGTAGCGATCCGACAGCGTTGCTGCAGCCACTAGCGCGGAGTCTTGGATACGAACACCGTGGTGGACCTCGTAGCGCTCCTTCAGGCCACGCAGAATACCAATGGCGTCCTCAACGCTCGGCTCACCGACAAAGACCTGCTGGAAACGACGCTCCAGCGCAGCATCCTTCTCGATGTACTTGCGGTACTCATCCAGGGTCGTCGCACCGACCAGCCGCAGCTCACCACGAGCCAGCATCGGCTTAATCATATTGCCCGCATCCATCGAGCCATCACCCGTGGCGCCAGCGCCAACGATGGTGTGAATCTCATCGATGAAGGTAATAATCTGACCGTCGGACTCCTTAATCTCGTCCAGAACCGCCTTCAGGCGCTCCTCGAACTCACCGCGGTACTTCGCACCGGCGACCATAGAGCCCAGATCCAGGCTCATCAGCGTCTTGCCCTTCAGAGATTCCGGCACATCACCTGCAACAATGCGTCGTGCCAGCCCCTCTACAATGGCCGTCTTACCAACGCCCGGCTCACCAATGAGCACCGGATTGTTCTTGGTACGACGACTCAAGACCTGTACCACGCGACGAATCTCCGCATCGCGGCCAATAACTGGGTCAATCTTGCCCTCACGTGCCCGCGCGGTTAAGTCCGTCGCATACTTTTCCAGAGCCTGGTACTGCTCTTCTGGATTCTCCGTTGTTACCTTCCTCGATCCACGCACACTAGTCAGCGCACCCTTTAACGCCTCGGCAGTAGCACCCGCCGACTGCAGCACAGTTGCCGCCTCCGACTGGCCAGTTGCTACACCGATAAGCAGAATTTCCGTGGAAACGTACTCGTCTCCCAGCTCCCCCGCCAGCTCCTCGGCGGCGTTCAGAGCATTAACGGCGTCCCTATTAAACTGTGGGTTCGCCATATTCGCCCCGCTTGCCGACGGGTACCCCGCGACCAACTCCTTAGCGCGGGTCAAAACCCCGGAAGGATTAACGCCCGCTGCTTCAAGCAGTGGAGCCGCAATACCCTCCTTTTGCTCCAGCAGTGCTACCAGAATGTGCCCAGGCCGGATATCCGGGTTACCCGCGCTGGTCGCGGCCTTCATAGCTTCCTGGAGAACTTCTCCAGTCTTAGTTGTTGGTGTAAAACTCATAACTTGCGCCCCTTTGACTCAACTTTGTCATTCACTACCCATAACGCACTCAGCCTTGAGTCTGTTCCACTCAACTTCAAATTTTTCAATTTCCCGACCGTGATTCACACCACACCTATAGCAAAAAGGATTGAGCTCGGCAGCGTCGTTAAGCGTAGTAGCGCGCCGGAAAGCACTAGAAAACGTTGGAAAGCTCCAGAAACCACGTGCGAACACACTCCGACACACCGCCCGACGTCCTCACCAGCACACTCCCGCCGGATTCAACTTCCCCCATGTGAGTGATGGGTGGACAGCGCACTCATACTGTTTTGGTTACCCTAGTAGGTGACATTCCTTCATTCTCACGAAAGGACTCGAATGAACATCGAGCAGGCACGTCAGATGACTGAGGGCAAGGGCTTCATCGCCGCTCTCGACCAGTCCGGTGGATCTACCCCGAAGGCTCTGCGCCTGTACGGCATCAACGAGGATCAGTACTCGAACGAAGATGAAATGTTCGACCTGGTTCACGAGATGCGTACCCGCATCATCACTTCCCCGTCCTTCAACTCTGAGCAGATTATTGGCGCGATTCTCTTCGAGCAGACCATGGATCGCGACATTGAGGGAATCCCGACCGCTCAGTACCTGTGGGAAAAGAAGGGCATCGTCCCGTTCCTGAAGACTGACAAGGGCCTGGCTGACAAGGAAAACGGCGTTCAGCTTATGAAGCCGTGCCCGGGCCTGGATGAGCTGCTGGAGCGCGCTGTCGCTAAGGGCATCTTCGGTACCAAGATGCGTTCCTTCATTGCCGAGGCAAACGAAGAGGGCATCAAGGCCAACATTGCCCAGCAGTTCGAGTTCGGCAAGCAGGTTCTGTCCCACGGTCTGGTTCCGATCCTGGAGCCGGAGGTCGACATCAACGCTGCTGACAAGGCAGAGGCTGAGGACATCGTCCTGCGCGAACTGCTCGCTGGCCTGGATGACCTGGCTGATGACCAGAAGGTCATGATCAAGGTTTCCATCCCGACCAAGGATGACCTGTACAAGCCGCTGATTGAGCACCCGAAGGTCATGCGCGTCGTTGCCCTGTCCGGTGGCTACGAGCGCGAGGACGCCAACGAGCGCCTGTCCCGCAACCACGGCATGATTGCTTCCTTCTCCCGTGCACTGTCTGAGGGCCTGTCCGCTCAGCAGTCCGACGAAGAGTTCAACGCAACTATGGCTGAGTCCGTCAAGGGCATCTACGAGGCTTCGATTTCCTAATCGTCCGTGCTGTGCATCTGCGCTTGTGCGCACCTCTAGGTAGTCGCTAGCGCAATTAAAAACTCCCGCACCAGGTTTTCTTGGTGCGGGAGTTTTTCTGTCGGCGCCTCTGCCCTTACGACAGCACCGTCCTACACCGAGCGCTTCGCAACAGCTGCTTTACGACGCGCATTCACACCACCAATGACAACCGGTAGCACGGAAATTGCAATGACCAGCAACATGATCTTGTCGATGGAACTGGTGATTCCCGGAATGTTGCCCAGCAGCACACCAACAGCGACCATACTGGCGACCCAGCCAATCGCACCGGTGACATTCCAGCCGATGAACTTTCCGTAGGGCATATTCGCAGTGCCCGCCGCCAGCGGAACGTAGGTGCGCACAATGGGAACAAATCGCCCCAGCACCAACGACAGTGGTCCGTACTTGGCAAAGAACTTCTCGGCCGCTTCCAGCCGATTAGTTCGGAGCACCTTGGCATTGTCGCTGAACAGTTTGCGGCCGAAGGAGTGGCCTAAGAAGTAACCGACTTGATCACCCAGCACCGCGGCAATAATACCGATAACCAGCACCTGCCAGGTGTGGACATCTAGCTCTGACCTTAAGACGGCAGCAGTGACCAACAGCGAGTCACCGGGCAGAAAAGGAAAGAGCACACCGGACTCAATAAAGATGATGAGTCCAAGCCCCGCAAGCACCCAAGGGCCAAACCCCTGGAGTAGAGCTTCGGGGTCTCCGATACCGGAGAGGAATCCAGAAAAATCCATAACGGCAATCTTTTCAGCAACAACTATCGATTCTGCTGAGCTAATTAGAGTATTTTGCTGAGAGTTTTTCTGGGTACTGTGTTTTAATCGCGCCCCTGATAGTCAAATACCGGCAGCGACCAGCCACGCCAAAGCGCCGCTAGTCGAATGAACAGTGCGGACAGCACCGCACAGATGATGTTGATGTTCTCGTGCAGGCCAACCATGTCGAGCACGTAGTAAAGCGTCGCCGCGACGACTGCGATGGAGGCATAGAGCTCCTTTTGAAACACCAGCGGGACGCGGTCACACATCAGGTCGCGGAGCACACCTCCAAACGCACCGGTAAGAACGGCGCCGACAATAGCGATGATGACGCCGTGCCCCATTTCCATGGCCACGCGGGCACCAATGATGGAAAACGCCGACAAACCGATTGCGTCAGCGACCAAGAACACGACCCGGAAGTGCTTCATCAGGAAGTCGGCCAACAGCACCGTGATCAGTGCTGCACCGACAATAACCAGCAAATACTGTGGGCTTGCAACCCACACCAACGGATAGTGACCGAGAATGACATCGCGCAGGGTACCGCCGCCGATAGCAGTCATGCACGCAATTGTTGAAACTCCAAAGAGATCCATGCGCATTCGACCGGCCGCTAGTGCGCCGGTGACGCCTTCGGCCGTAATTCCGATGACCCAGAGGATGTGGAGCAGCATGATAAGAAATATAAAGGACTTCGCCCGAATCGGTAGAACTATAGGCTAATATCCCGCAATCTTCGCCCCCTCGACTCGGCCCGCTTCATTGCTTCCCGGCTAGCCCTGATCGCGAATTTCCAGCACCGGAATCGAGCGACGAATCCGCTCCACCTCCGCTATATCCACATCGGCCACAAGCAACTGCGGGTCGTAGCCCGCCGAGGCAATAACTCCGCCGTCCGCATTGACCAACATGGAGTGCCCCGCGCCGGTCGGCCCCTCATCTTTCCCCGCGGCCTTCGCCCCACCAGGCCGGGCTGCATCGACTGCCGCAATCACACAAGTGCTATCCAGTGCGCGTGCCGACACCAGCGTCTGCCACTGCCTTACCTTGCCCGGGCCGTCATTCCACGATGCAGGCAGCGCGATGACCTCTGCGCCCAGGTTGGCCAGTTGAATGAATTGCTCCGGGAACCTGATGTCAAAGCATGTCGCAAGACCGAGGGCGACCGACGATCCGTCGGCAAGCGGGACATCACAGACCACGTGCGCGTTGCCCGGCGCGACAGTATCCGATTCGCGAAACCCAAAAGCGTCGAAGAGGTGGAGTTTGTCGTAGAACTCGACACCGGGGCCGTCCTCATCACGCCAAGCCAGGAGCAGCGAATTGAAGACGCGGTGCATCGTCTTACCGTCGCGCTCCACTTCATCTGCCGGGCGGAACATGCCGACTACCACGCTGATTCCGGCATCGTGAGCGGCCTGCGAGACCTCCGCTACGAACCTATCGCTGCTGGACTCCGCCACGGCATCCAGGCGACCGGAATTGAACGCCTTCATCGTGGCCTCGGGGAAGACCACCAAATCGGCGTTGTCCTGTGCTGCTCGCGCGATAGTCACCTTCACCGCGTCCAGATTCTCTTCAACCGATGCTGACAATTCCAACTGAGCCAGTGCAATACGCATGCCTAAATGTTACCGGCTCCCCCCCGGATTGACTGTCCTGAAGTTATCCACAGGACGTCGCCGTGCGTTGCTATCGCTCAGAGTTATCCACAGTTCGCTGAAGATGCTCTTCCGCTGCCTTTCGCCACCCAGCAGAATCAAAAACATGGCCGAACACATCACAGTCAATCCAGCTCAACTATCCGCCTTAAGCCGCTCTTACCAGCAGATCTCCACTCGTATTGATGGTCTTTCCACCATCGTCGCAGCTGCCCCGGGAAGTGCCGACCTCACCTCTGCCCTGCCCGGCTCACGGATTGTCCCCGCTGCCTCCACTACTTGTGGGAAGTGGTCGGAATCATTGCTTGCCGCGTGCACAAACATCGACGTTATTGCGCAGGCTGCCGATGCCCTCGCGGTCAGCGCTCTCGCGCACGAGCGTGACCAGTCCGCCACCTTGGAAAAGCCGTCATGGTCACGGTAGGCGAAGCGCTGCTGTGGCGTGTGGATTCGCTGGAGATCCTCGCCCGGGCGCTGCGTTCCGGGGCGCGCGCCCTCACCGATTCCGCCGACAGTTCCCAGGGCGCACTCAACGCGCTTTCAGAGGATGACTTCGCCGGCGACAACCGCAGCGCCGCCGAGGCTTCTGTCACCCACAGCTCCACGCGTCTGCGCCGGAGCAGCGTAGCGCTCGAACGTCTCGCCGCCTGCTGCAGCGATACCGCCGCCATGCTTAACGACGTCATCCGCGAACTTACCGACGCGGTAAACCAGGCAACCAACCTGGGGTTTCAGGTGAATCTGGTTTCTGGTGCGGTGACTCCGCCGGAGGGCATGCTGTCTACGATTGCGCGCAGCCTCGTTCATCCCAAAATTCCTTCCGGGCCTTTCACCATGGCCGAATGGCGTGCAACCTCGCAGCTTCGGATTCAGTCGGCCTTGGCTGAACTCAACCGACTCGATGAGAAGGCGGCGGGCGCAATCTCAGCTCTTTCACCACTGGTGGCAAGCGGAGCTAGTGGCTCGGGTAGATTGCAGCCATCGCAGGCTGGTCGTAGTACTGGCACCACTAGCGACAAAGAGATTGACGGTGGTTGGGACTTGGAAGTTGGGAGCGGATGGGCTGGGGCGTATTCGAGTAGCCCGCTATCAGAGATAGATGCCGCCATGTCCGCTCGCGCCAGGGCTTTGGGGCTGCCTCCTGGACAACTATTGGAGTCCTCGCCTGGACATTCTGCGATTGCGTTCGGTGACGTTGAGCGAGCATCGACTGTGATCACTCTCGTCCCCGGTACCAGCTCTAGCGCGGAGGACGCTAGCAGGCAGTTCGAGCGTGTAGCCGCGACCTTCCACGCCGCCGGTGGAGATCCGGAGGATGTGGCGGTGGTGTTGTTTTCCTATGACGCGCCACCCAACCTCCGTGAGGCCATACGCACCGAGTATCACAATTTTGCTGCAGAGCGGCTGCAGCACTTGCAAGCCGGTTTGATTGAGCGTTCCGGTGGTGTCGATAGCGGTGACACTGCAATTGCCGGCGGTGTTACTAGCCACGGCACGTCTTCGAATCAGGAGGTCTCCGGTAATCCAAGCAACGCCGCTACTCATTCCCAAACCCAGTCTCCTACTCAGCGGCACGTTGTCGCCGGCTATAGCTATGGAGCGACGGTGGTCTCGCAGGCTTCCCTTGGTAGTGGCCTCTACGCGGATAGGGTGCTGCTCATAGCTCCGCCAGGTGTTGGCCCTGGACTGGAGCGCGCAAACGACATGAAACTGCTCAAGCCGGACGGTACAGCCCGACCCGAATATGAAAATAGCCACCGTGTGGCGGTGGCGACGTCCCCGATGGACCCCATTCGTATTCCTGCCGAACTGGAGATTCATGGGAAAAACCCGGCGGATAAAGACTTCGGCGCGTACACACTCAACCTGAGTGAGCGTGGCCTGTCCATGCGAGACTTGGCCGAATTCATGGTCACTCCCGTGCAGGATATTCCTCAAAAGTATCGGCACGTTCAGGGCAACCCACACATCGAACACTACTTTGACGATGAAGTTTTCACTCGCGAGACCAACCGGTGGCTAACTGATAGCTGACCGGCGTCTCAGATCAACAGTTGCTTATCCGCGGCCCAAATTAACAAGCCAAGAGAAAACGGACTAACCAGCCGACGCTGCTTAGTCCGTTCAATCACCCGTGTGGGTTATCCTCCCCAACACGATCACCTCTGCGCCCGCGCCGCGTGCGCGGCTCCCACATCACCACGGCCGTAGAGCGTGGGACGTGAACCAGTTCGCCACGCGAGCGGCGAGCCTGTGCCTTTGCTTGATAGAGCTGCTCTCTCAGTTCTGCATTTTCCTGCTCAAGCGAATCCACCCGCTCAGTCAGGTCGATGATGGCCTTAATACCGGCCAGGTTGACGCCGTCTTCCTGACTCAGACGCTGAATCTCACGCAGCAGCGCCACATCGCGTTTGGTGTAGCGCCGACCTCCGCCGGAGGTGCGCTGCGGAGTTACTAACCCGAGTCGGTCATAATTACGCAGCGTCTGCGCATGCATGCCGGCGAGATTCGCGGCTACGGATATGACATAGACCTCAGTGTTGTCGGACATTATTTCGCACCTGCCCACCCCTCACGAGGATTGAACCCGCTAGCACGCTCCGCTTCGACGTAGGAGCGCAATGCCGAAGTGGCATTGTCATCCAAATTGGTCGGTACCTTCACGCGCACGGTCACTAGCAGATCACCCGGAGTGCCATTGCGCTTTGGGATACCCCGACCGCGCACACGCAGTGTTCGGCCATCGGCTGTGCCAGCCGGCACACGCACACGAATCTTGTCACCCAACGTCGGCACAGTAATGGTGCCGCCGAGTGCGAGTTCGCCGAAGCTCACCGGTACCGTGACCTCAAGGTCATTGCCGCTGCGGGTGAAGACTTCATCCGGGCGAACATGAACGGTGACAAAGAGGTCACCGGCCGGACGCCCTCGCAGTCCCGCTTCACCTTGGCCAGCAAGACGAACCTTCTGGCCGTCCACCACACCTGCGGGGACGCGAACGGTGATGGTACGACGACGGGTGGTCACACCGGTGCCGTTACACTGCGAGCAGGGATTCTCAATGCGAGTTCCCTGGCCACCACAGTCCGCACACGGACTGGAGAAGCCAAAGGCCCCCTTTTGCTCCTTGACATACCCCGAACCGTGACAGGTAGTACACGTCACCGGCGAGGTTCCCGGCGCTGCACCCGAACCATTGCAGTTCGTGCATGGCGACGGGTTGGTGAGCTGCAGCGGGATAGTGACACCTTGGGCGGCCTCGCGGAAATCGAGCGTAATCTCTGTCTCCACATCCGCACCACGGCGGGCCTTCTGCCGGCCGGCAGCACCAGCGCCACCATTGCGGTTTACGAAGCCGCCCAGGAAATCACCTAGGCCACCTGCACCACCAGCATTGCCACCGAATCCGGCACCTCCTCCGAAGAGATCCGACACGTCGAAGTCGAATCCACGTCCACCGGCAGCACCGGCTCCGCCGGCACCTGCGGCACCGGGGAATCGGAAACCACCTGCGAGCGCTGCACGCAGCTCATCGTATTCGCGGCGCTTGTCCTCGTCACCGACCACCGAGTATGCCTCGGAGATTCGCTTGAACTTATCTTCAGCAGCCTTGTTGCCCGGGTTCTTATCCGGGTGGTTCTCCCGGGCTAACTTGCGGTAGGCCTTTTTAATCTCGTCGAGTGACGCAGACTTAGAGACGCCCAAGTCAGCGTAATAGTCCTTATCTGCCCATTCCCGTTGAGTCATGGTGCATCTCCTCCTTTCAAAAAACTAATTCAAAGAAATCTGCGTCACTTGTGTCTCCGCTACTGCGGATCGCCGATGATTACCATCGCCGTACGGATGACACGGTCATTAATGCGGTAGCCCTTGCGCAGCACATTGGCTAGAACCTTGTCATCCCCTTCGGAGAGATCCTGGACAGCCTCGTGGATGTCCGGGTCGAATTCCTCTCCTGCAGCACCAAACTCCTCAACCCCCTGTGCGGTCAGCACACCGCGGAACTTATCCGCGAAAGCCTTCAGCGGGGTGCCGTCTGCCAAGTCGCCGTGCTCTTCAGCCCGGTCGAGGTCATCAGCCAAAACCAGCAGTTCTCCAGCCAGCTTTGCCTTTGCCTGTACGCGCTCGGCCTCACGGTCTCGGTCAACTCGACGACGGTAGTTTGCGAACTCCGCCGACAGGCGCTGCAGGTCCTCCGTACGCTCATCCAACTCACGCTGGATGGCTGCAACTGGGTCTGCAGCTTCCTCCGCGGCGGTGTCGCCGGCGGCATTTTCGGTCGCCGGCTCCACGTCGTCGTCAAGCTTGGCCTGCTCGAAGACCTCGTTGACCTGATCGGCCAGGTTGGCCGGCTCCTCCGGGGTGGGCTGGTTTCCCTGATCCTGGTCAGTCATTCTTACTTGTCCTTCTCGTCCTCGTCGACGACCTCAGCGTCAACGACGTTGTCGTCAGCGTCAGCGGCCTCAGCACCCTCGGCTGCGGTTGCACCCTCAGCTGCCTGAGCCTCGTAGATAGCCTTACCCATCTCCTGGCTCTCGGTGGACAGCTTCTCGACGGCGGACTTGATGGCCTCGATGTCGGAGCCCTTCAGAGCCTCGTCGACTTCCTTGGCAGCCTCTTCAACGCGGTCGCGGATGTCCTGGGAAACCTTGTCCTCGTTCTCCGATGCGAACTTGCGGGTCTGGTAAGCCATGGACTCAGCCGAGTTGCGGACTTCCTGCTCCTCGCGGCGCTTCTTGTCCTCGTCAGCGTGCTTCTCAGCGTCCTTGATCATCTGGTCGATCTCCTCCTTGGAGAGGCCGGAGCCGTCCTGGATGGTGATCGTGTTTTCCTTACCAGTGCCCTTGTCCTTAGCGGTGACGTGGACAATGCCGTTGGCGTCGATGTCGAAGGTGACCTCAATCTGCGGGACACCACGCGGTGCCGGAGCGATACCGCCCAGCTCGAAAGAGCCCAGCAGCTTGTTAGCTGCAGCCATCTCACGCTCGCCCTGGAAGACCTGAATCTGAACGCTCGGCTGGTTGTCTTCAGCAGTGGTGAAGGTCTCCGAACGCTTGGTCGGGATAGTGGTGTTGCGTTCGATCAGCTTGGTCATGACACCGCCCTTGGTCTCAATACCCAGCGACAGCGGGGTGACGTCGAGCAGCAGCACGTCCTTGACCTCACCGCGCAGAACGCCGGCCTGCAGAGCAGCACCAACTGCGACAACCTCGTCCGGGTTAACGCCCTTGTTCGGCTCACGACCACCGGTCAGTTCCTTGACCAGCTCGGAGACTGCCGGCATACGGGTGGAACCACCGACCAGCACGACGTGGTCAATGTCGGAAACCGAAACATCAGCGTCAGCAATGACCTGCTGGAACGGCTTACGAGTGCGGTCAAGCAAATCAGAGGTGATGCGCTGGAACTCAGTACGGGACAGGGTCTCGTCCAGGAACAGCGGGTTCTTGTCAGCATCAACGGTGATGTACGGCAGGTTGATAGATGCCTGCTGCGAGGAGGACAGCTCAATCTTGGCCTTCTCAGCAGCCTCACGCAGACGCTGCAGAGCCATCTTGTCCTTGGTCAGGTCAATGCCGTTGCTGGACTGGAACTTCTCAACCAACCAGTCAACGATGCGCTGATCCCAGTCATCGCCACCGAGCTTGTTGTCACCAGCAGTTGCGCGAACCTCAACAACACCGTCGCCGATCTCCAGCAGGGAGACGTCGAAGGTACCGCCACCGAGGTCGAAGACCAGAATGGTCTGCTCCTTGTCGGACTTCTCCAGACCGTAAGCAAGTGCAGCAGCAGTCGGCTCATTGACAATGCGCAGGACGTTCAGGCCAGCAATCTGACCCGCTTCCTTGGTTGCCTGACGCTCAGCGTCGTTGAAGTAAGCCGGAACGGTAATAACCGCATCAGTGACGTCGTCACCCAGGTAAGACTCAGCGTCGCGCTTCAGCTTCATCAGCGTACGAGCGGAAATCTCCTGCGGAGTGTACTTCTTGTCATCAATCTCGATGCTCCAGTCAGTACCCATGTGGCGCTTGACCGAACGAATAGTGCGATCAACGTTAGTGACAGCCTGGTTCTTAGCGGACTGGCCAACCAGGACCTCACCATTCTTTGCAAATGCAACCACCGACGGAGTGGTGCGCGAACCCTCAGCGTTCGCAATCACCTGAGCCTCGCCGCCCTCGAGGACGGAGACACAGGAGTTCGTCGTACCCAAGTCAATACCAACAGCGCGTCCCATGATGAACACCTTTCTAGAAGAGTAAAAGAATTGCCCTTAAGTCTTACGCGCTCAAGTCTGCATTGCCGTAGAAAATCTGTCAAGCAAACTTGAGTGTGTCCGACTCAATGTTTGTCATGCTATGCAACGGACTATGGGACAAAGTTATTCCAACCCGACTCAACTTTTCTAAAAAAACCGTCATCACCGCAGGTCACCGCGATAAAAGATTTTTACAAGACTATGCTCTAAAGCCACTCACGGTAGCCGACAGCGCAATTTTCTATACAGAATCCTGCCTCTGGACTCCAGGGGGACAAAGAATTTCCTAGCACTAGCCCTGGGAACTTTCCTGCACAGCGAACCGACTAATCCCCTGACGTGTTTTGCAGCCACCGGCTCATCAACAGGCCATGCCCTTGTTACCCCATGGCCTGACACCGAATCAGCTCTGGCGGCTCCACTAATACATGTCTAAATTCTCCCCATTTACGGGGCGATTGAGCCAAGAATTCATCCCACTTATTTAGGAGTTTTTCGTGCCTCAGAATGCACAGCGACACCATTTCCCCTTTTTCCGTGGGCTCGCAGTAGCGTCGGCAAGCGCCGCACTAACCCTCGCCTTCCCTGCCATTGCATCCGCACATGTGCATGCAACCCCGTCGTCTGCCCCGATTGGCGGCTACGCGGATCTGGCTTTCGGGGTCGGCCATGGCTGCGACGGTTCGCCGACGACGAAGGTCGAGTTCACCATCCCGGAGGAGTTCGAAAAGGTTACGCCGAACGTGAACGCGAACTGGGATGTCACCAAGGAGTCGACCGGCTCTGGCAAGAATGAAAAGGTGCAGAAGGTCATCTACACCGCAAAGACTCCACTGCCGTCGGACCTGAAGGATTCTCTGACGCTCAGCGTGAAGGTGGCTGATGACGCAAAGCCGTCGACAGTTGAGGTGCCGACGCTGCAAACCTGTGAAAAGGGTTCGATGAACTGGGCTGAAAAGGACCACGATAGTGACTACCCGGTTCCAACTGTGGAGCTGATTGAGAAGTCGGAAGACAATGAACATAGCCACGGCCACGACCACAGCCACAACCATGGCACCAGCGAGACAAACCACGGCGATAGCCGCTCAGACGACGTGGAGCATTCCGCAGCTGCTACCAGCGAGGATTCGAGCAGCACGCTTGGCGGCTGGGGCCTGGGGCTCGGCCTCGTGGGCGCGCTGACCGGTATTGCCGCATTGGTAGTTTCACTGCGTAAGCGAGGTTAAGACCACAGGCGGATTGCCACTCGGGAATCCGCCTTCACCGCGGCACTGCCGCCCATGCCTTCACAGAGCTCACCCCATGCGAGCACATAGAGCCGGCCGATCTTGACAATGCACGCCGGAGGATAATCCGTGCTGTCGGCTCGTCGTTTCGGTCGACGCAGTGAACGGACAATGCAAAGCTCTCAAACAATGACGGCTGAATCACGCATCTAGGCTCGGATTGAGTTAGGCGAAGCTTTATGGCGTATTCGAAAACCGTTCGAAGGCAGTGGGAGGATTACACTGGCAAAACAGCAAAAACTCGAGCTGGGAACCCCGTCCCATCCTTTGGCTTCGGCCAGGAGGCAACCACGAGAGCCCCCGTTTCCGGCACCTGGTCGAGCCCAGCCAGAAGTTCAATCTGCCATCGGTCACGCCCTAATAGATAGAGTTCCGTCGGCAAGCTGCCACCATGAGCCACGATGCCGGGGTCCGTATCAGTGGTCTCGTGCCCAATCGCCACAACGCCACGGTTGTCTATCAACCATTCGACAACCTCAACGTTCCATCCTGGGTAGTGAGTCACGCCCTCTTCATCCGCATTGGCCATTGCCTCAGCGTCAGGCCACCGCTTTGACCAGTCACTGCGAAATGCGACAAATGCACCGCCCGGAATCAAACCATTGCGTTCCTCCCACGCCTCGACATCAGCAATCGAAGGGGAGAAATCATTATCCCGAGCGACTTCAGCAGTGAAATCTAGGACGACCAAAGGCAGGATCATCTGCTCGACGCCAATATTGTCAAGAGTTCTCGTCTCTTGGACGAAATGCACAGGCGGATCCACATGCGTACCCCACTGGCCAACAAACTGATACTGGTCGATTTCAAATCCATGCTCAGCAACGGTGAAAAGCCGTGTTCGCTGTTCGTCGGGAAGCGCAGGGAATTTCGGCTGACCGGCGTGAAACGCGTGAGTCAAGTCAACATAGGTGTGGTTTTCCCGAAGCTTGCGAGCAATGTCCCATAGTTCGTGCGTGTTTGCGGTGTTCTTGTTCGACATAAAGCGAAGTATATAGACAAAGCTGTCTAGTTAGCCAATATGGCCACCGGCACATCGAGCACTAAAAGACACCAACTCGCCCCACCCTGCACCTATCAGCTCAAACAGCCTGACGACACCCGCTACCGCAGGTACCCTCGCATACAGGAAAGACTTTTCAAGCCGCAGCCACGTTCTTCAGATTTTGGAATTGCGGGCTACATACACAACTTTCACCAAACTCAAGCCATCCCAAAGGAGTATCTAATGACCACCTACGAAAACATCCTTACCGAAACCCGAGGTCGCGTCGGCATTATCACCCTGAACCGCCCGAAGGCACTGAACGCCCTGAACCACAAGACCATGGAAGAGATCGGCGCAGCAGCCACCGCTTTCGACAACGACTCGGGAATCGGCGCGATTATCATCACCGGCTCCGAGAAGGCGTTTGCCGCAGGTGCGGACATTAAGGAGATGGCGGACAAGTCCGGCACCGAGATGTATGTCTCTGACTGGTTCGCACGTTGGGATGTTCTGACTTCCGTCCGCACTCCAGTTATCGCCGCCGTCAACGGCTACGCCCTGGGCGGTGGCTGCGAGGTCGCTATGATGGCGGACTTCATCATCGCTGGCGCTAAGGCCAAGTTCGGTCAGCCTGAGGTCAACCTCGGCATCTCTCCGGGCATGGGCGGCTCGCAGCGTCTCACCCGCGCAATCGGCAAGGCTAAGGCAATGGAGATGTGCCTCACCGGCCGCATGATGGGTGCCGAGGAAGCTGAGTGCGCAGGTCTGGTCGCCCGCGTCGTCGAGCCGGACGCGCTTCTCGACGAGGCCCTGAAAGTCGCCGACACCATTGCGTCGAAGTCTCTGGTTGCCACTACCCAGATTAAGGAACAGATCAACCAGGCCTACGAAATGACGCTGTCGCAGGGACTGCTCTTTGAGCGTCGCACCTTCCACTCCCTGTTCTCCTCCAATGACCAGAAGGAAGGCATGGCCGCTTTCACTGAAAAGCGCGAGGCAAACTTCACCAATTCCTAGAAACTGCTAGTTCACAGTCGACGGGACTGCCAGCCACAGAGCCGAGTTGTCGGCGGCAGCATAGGTGTCTCGTGCACGCGGTGTGTGCGTTGGAGAAGTCACAATGACAGCAGCACGAACGCCACGGGCTCCCGATCCTGCAAGGTATGCAGTGCCTGCCGCGTTTTCAACGGTGGAGTCTGAGTTTGCTTCCATCGTGATTCGTCGCTTCCACACTCCCATAGATGCAAGCGCATCACGCATGTACTCAGCCTCAGTCTGGCAGCCCGGCCGAGTACGACCACCCGTGACGACGACCGGGTTAAGCGGATGACGCAGCGCCAGCGAACGTGCAGTTTCCAATCGGGACGTCAACACAGCAGGAGCACTGCAGTCGGGATTGAGACGGGCCCCGAGCACAATAATCGGCACCTGAGGATCAAGTAACGCAGTCTCCGCAGCTGCACGTCCGACCGGGGAAACCACCACTGGAGTCGCAAGCGAGCTATTGAACGCCTTGACTGCGACTGCACTGACCGGATTGGCGTTTGCCACTGCGCCCGAGCCAAAGACCGCACTCGCAGTAAGAATAAGGCCAGCTCCAGCCATAGCGATTGCACGGAAAGATCGCGCCATTAAAGTCCCTCTCAAGAAAAGTGGCACGGAAAAATCCATACCCCACATGCCATTTAGAATCAGGCGGATAAATCCGCAGTATCACGCCGCTAATACTAGGCGCTACACAAAATGGCGCCTACATAAGAATTACGCGGGGGTGGCCAGGCACTCTCTTCGCCACCAAAATAGCACGCCGCCTACCAGGTAAATTGCGGACGTAGAGGCTTTTAAATCCACTTGGGATTCATAAAAGTGAGTTACATTTAATGACTTTTTCGTTAACTGCCAGCAAATCCCGGGATCCAATAGCAAATTATCCACCAAAACACAGGTACAGAAGTCACTATTGTTATTTAAGTTAAGGATGTAACGCATGTGAATAGATGTCCGCTTCAGTCAATCTTCAAAAATCAACACGCCACCGAACATCTTCTCCACCTCGCAACACAGCCCCACCCCTGCACTCCAGCACTACCCCCACAATGCGTCCGCAAAACATCGAATCGACAACACTCGACAACTACATACACGCAACTCCGCCGCCACTTCCGCCTACAAATGCGTGACGACGAAAGTGCCGCGCGCCGTCGTCAAGCGAAGGCGTCAACCCCCTCGAACCCCTCTCGAATAAAACAACGATTTTTTTGCGTAATTCGTCAAATAACCGCTGGTTACACCGTGTATCGATGAATTCAGCACTATTTTGCACATTAGTTAGGTAAGCGTCCGCGGCTCGTGATAGAACTCACAAGAGAACTATTTTCACTCAGCCATCACCCTGGCTGAGCCAGCCTAGAAGGAACATTATGAGCGTGCTCAACCTCGCCGCGGCGACGGCTGACACGGCGATTCCGGAATCTACCGGATTCACCGTCGCAGTCGGCGTTATTGGCGTCCTGTTGTCCCTGCCCTGCTGGTTCATCTTTATTAAGGGATTCACCCATATGGTGAAGACCATCATGGTGGGCCAAAAGACGTACGGTCACACCGGTGAATGGGGAACCCGTATTTGGACCATGATCCGAGAGATCGTCGGTCACACCAAGATGGCCAAGAAGCCCGGCGTTGCTGTGGCTCACTGGTTCGTCATGGTGGGCTTCCTCCTCGGTTCCCTAGTGTGGTTCGAGGCGTACATTCAGACCTTCTGGCCAGCCGGTGGTTGGCCAATCCTCAGGAATCTGACCGCCTGGCACTTCATCGACGAACTGCTCGGCCTGGGCACCACCCTGGGCATCCTGGCACTGATTCTCGTCCGCCAGACCAACCTGGGCAAGGAGCGTCTGAGCCGCTTCTACGGATCCAACGCCAAGGCTGCCTACTTCGTTGAGGCCGTCGTCCTCATCGAGGGCCTGGGCATGATGTTCGTCAAGGCTGCCAAGCTGGCTACCTACGGCGACCACGGTCACACTGGCGCCGAGGTCTGGACCTGGGCGAACTTCGTCACCGGTGGTATCGCACAGATTCTGCCGGCCTCCGAAGTCATGGTGTCCATCTTCGCGCTGATTAAGCTGCTGTCCGGTATGGTCTGGCTCTTCGTTGTTGGCCGCAACCTAACTTGGGGTGTCGCATGGCACCGCTTCCTGGCGTTCGCCAACATCCTGCTCAAGCGCAACGCTGACGGCTACAACGCCCTCGCTGGGGCTAAGCCGATGACCTCTAACGGCGAAATCCTGAACCTGGAAGAGGCTGACCCGGAGGTTGACTCCATGGGCACCGGCGTAGTCACCGACCACTCCTGGAAGGCTCTGCTGGACTTCACCTCCTGCACCGAGTGTGGTCGCTGCCAGGAGCAGTGCCCGGCATGGAACACTTCCAAGCCGCTGTCCCCGAAGCTGCTGGTTAACCAGCTGCGTGACCACGCTTACGCTTCTGCCCCGTACCTGTTGGCTGGCGAGACCATCGAAACCGCTCGCGAGGGCGAAGGTGCTGGCGCAGCACTCCTGACCAAGCCGCTGGTTGGCGACGGCGACGAGGGCATCATCGACCAGGACGTTCTGTGGTCCTGCACCAACTGTGGTGCCTGTGTTGAGCAGTGCCCGGTTGACATTGAGCACATCGACCACATCGTTGATATGCGTCGCTACCAGGTCCTGGTGGAGTCGGACTTCCCGACCGAGCTGGCTGGCCTGTTCAAGAACCTTGAGACCAAGGGCAACCCGTGGGGCCAGAACGCTTCCACTCGCGCCGACTGGATCAATGAGGTCCGCAAGGAAGGCGTCGTTGTCCCGATTTGGGGCGAGGATGTCGAGAGCTTCGACGATACCGAGTACCTGTTCTGGGTCGGTTGTGCCGGTGCTTACGACGACAATGCGAAGAAGACCACCAAGGCTGTTGCAGAGATGCTTTACACCGCAGGTGTGAAGTACGCTGTGCTCTCCCAGGCCGAGGGTTGTACTGGCGACTCCGCTCGCCGTGCTGGTAACGAATTCCTCTTCCAGATGTTGGCTGAGCAGAACATCGAGCAGCTCGACGAGGTCTTCGACGGTGTGCCGCCTAAGCAGCGCAAGATTGTCGTCACCTGTGCGCACTGCTTCAACACCTTCAAGAACGAGTACCCGGAGCTGGGCGGACAGTACGAAGTTGTCCACCACACCCAGCTGCTGAACAAGCTGGTTCGTGCTAACCGCCTGCAGCCGGTTGCTTCGGGTCAGGGCCGCCAGGTCACCTACCACGACCCATGCTTCCTGGGCCGCCACAACAAGGTATTCGAAGCTCCGCGTGAGCTGATTGGCGCGTCCGGCGCCAACCTCGTCGAAATGCCACGTAATAAGAACACCGGCTTCTGCTGTGGTGCTGGTGGCGCTCGCATGTGGATGGAAGAGACCATCGGTCAGCGCATCAACGTAAACCGCACCGAAGAGGCTGTCGGAACCGGCGCTGAGGCAATTGCCATCGGCTGCCCGTTCTGTAAGACGATGATGAACGATGGCGTCAACAACGTCATCGAGGACGACGAGAAGAAGCCGGAGGTCCTGGACATCGCCCAGATGCTCCGCGACTCCGTGAAGGTCGACGGCGAGCTGCCGCAGGCACGCGAACCGGAGTGGATTGAGCAGCCGGAGCGTGGCTGGGTCGATCCGAAGAAGGCTGAAGAGGAAGAGCGTCAGCGCCTCGAGGAAGAGGAAGCTAAGCGCAAGAAGGCTGAGGCTGCCGAGAAGAAGAAGGCAGAGAAGGCTTCCGCTGCCGGCGCTGGTGCCGCAGCTGCTGGTGCTGCTGCAGGCGCTGCCGCCAAGGGTGGCGCTCCGACTCCGGGTGGTGCTCCGAAGCCGGGTGGTGCCAAGGGCGGCGCACCGACCCCAGGTGGTGCCAAGAAGGGCGCTCCGACTCCGGGTGGCGCTCCAAAGCCAGGCGGTGCCAAGGCCGGCGCACCAACTCCGGGTGGCGCCAAGAAGGGTGCTCCTGCTCCGGGTGGCGCTCCGAAGCCAGGCGGCGCCAAGGCCGGCGCCCCGGTTCCAGGTGGTGCAAAGGGCGGCGCCCCGACCCCAGGCGGTGCCAAGAAGGGTGCTCCAGCTCCGGGCGGCGCTCCGAAGCCAGGCGGAGCAAAGGCCGGCGCACCGGTTCCAGGTGGCGCTAAGAAGGGCGCTCCAGTTCCGGGCGGCGCCAAGGCCGCTAAGCCGGCCGCGCAGGCAGAGCCAGCAGCTGCAGAAACCGAAGCTCCGGCTGAGGCTCCGAAGGCAACCAAGGGCGCTCCGATTCCGGGTGGCGCACGCAAGGGTGCCCCGGTTCCAGGTGGTGCTAAGAAGGCAGCCCCGGCCGCCAAGCCGAAGGCCGAGGAAACCGCTCCCGCCGAGGACACCGCTGCTGAAGTAGCGGCCACCGAGTCCGAGCAGCCAGCAGCTGACCAGCCAGCAGCTGAGCAGCCGAAGACCGCATCCGGTGCTCCGGTTCCGGGCGGCGCACGCAAGGGCGCTCCAATCCCGGGTGGCGCACGCAAGGCCAAGCCAGTCGCTAGCACCCCTGCCCCGGCAGCAGAGGAAACCGAAGCTCAGGAGGCTCCTGCTCAGCCAGTGGCAGAGCAGGCTCCGGCGCAGCCAGAGGTTACTGAACAGCAGTCGGCGGAAGATGCCGCCTCCACCGAGCAGGCCACTGAGGCCCCAGCCGAGGAGACGCAGGCGCCGTCGGCAAGCGCTAAGAACCTTCCGCGCAACCAGCACGGAGTTCCGCTGCCAGGATCGGCGCGTCGTAAGTAGCACTCGCTAAGTAAGCAAAAATCCGCCCGAGAGGTTATTCTTCCCGGGCGGATTTTTTGTGCTTTACGACGACCCCTGCGCCACGGCATTAATCATGCAAATGGCACTCTCAACCGCACTGACAATATATTGATTACTGCATATTGATTACTGCATCCCGTTAGAGATGACCGCGTTGTGGTGTGGAAAGAGGTCTTGGCGTAGTGATTAAGAAATCGCTGTCACAGATAAGGGACTTTCTGAGGACTCCGGGGTCAGTGGAGATGGTCATTGCGCTGATCCTCACTGCTCTCGATGCGCTAATTTTCCGCGAGAGCAACTCTGATCTATTGTTGCCGACCATTATCGGTGGCCTTCAGGTCATTCTTGTTGCAGTGGCGACGTATTTGCCGCTCTTTGCCATGGTGGTTGTCCCAGCGAATTTCTTGGCGTTGACTTTCCTTCCCACAGAGCAGGCTCCAATGCAGATTTTCTGCGCGCTTCTCATCGTGGAAGTGATGCGTGCTAACAACAACAAGATGCCGGCGAGAATCACTGCGTTGCTGTTGTTGGTGATTTCAAACTACGACGTAAACACAAGTACTTTCGCACGCGACCATGTCGCGACCTTTGTGACAACACTGCTTTTTGTGATTGCCTACGCCATCGGCATGATGCGCAGCCGCTACAAAGAACAACGCCGGCGGGCAACGATTGAATCTAACCGCGCTCTGGAAGAACAACGCCTTGAGTTGGCGACCGTACTGCACGACTCCACCGCCAAGTCCTTTACTCGCGTAACCATGCTGGCGCAGGCGCTCGCCATCGAGCGAGAAGGGTCCGATGAAAAACTTGAAGAATCCCTGGAGGACATCGCAGAGACCTCCCGAGAAGGCCTGCTACAGCTTCGCCAGTTGCTTTCATTGCTGAAATCAGCTGACGACGAGAGTTCTTTGACCTCAGCTATCGGCCAGGATGAGCGAGTTCCCAGCATGAACAAGGTGCTCCAACAGGCCAAGGATGAACTGCAGGAAGCTGGGTTTAACGTTTCGCTGGCCACGAAGATTGAAACCGAGCCCTCTTTGACGCAGATTTCAGAGGTTATCTCGCCGGCGCTGTCGGAGTTCTGCACGAACATTCAGAAGTACGGCGAACCGCAAACGAACGTTCACATTCTGGCGCTGAGCAATGAGGAAGATGGCTTCACGCTCGACATCAGCAATCAGATATCGAAGGCGCTACCGCATTTTCTGCCGCGGGCGATGCTCTCGAGCGGTTTGGGGCTTTCCTCACTGCATCGGCGAGTGCGACCGTGGGACGGTTCCATCACGTCAGAACGAGAAGGAAATGTGTGGAATTGCAAACTCCACATGCCACCTACCAACCAGTAGGTTACGCTAGCGTAAGATTGATGTAGTAGCCGCCTGTGACGAAGATATCTCTCGAAAAGTCCTGGTTAGCGTAGTAATATCACACGATGACAGATATTGTTCGGTTTTTATAACTTCTATGAAAGGTTCGCGGATGTCTGACATTAAGGTTCTCATTGTCGACGACGACCCACTCGTACTCTCGACGCTGCGAACCTATTTCAAGAAGGCACCGCATATCACCGTGGTCGATGAAGCCAGCGATGGCCACGAAGCTCTCAACATTATTGCCCGTGGTGGCGTTGACGTAGTTTTGACCGATATTCATATGCCCAACATGGACGGCGTTGAGCTACTTGAGCGCATTAAGAAGGTGGAGAATCCACCGAAATTCATCGCTATCACCTCATTTGATACCGATGAAACAATGCTGAAAATCTTGAGTCTCGGCGGAAATGGCTACATTCTCAAAACTGCCCGCCCGGAATCTGTCATTGGCACCGTTGAAGATGTCTTCCAGGGTGGCACCGTCATCTCGCCGATTTCTGCGACTCGGCTGATTAAAACTCTGCCGTCCCGCAACATTTCCTCGTACAAGATTACTCAAGCCGAGCGAGAGGTTCTCGGCCTAATCTGCCGCGGTAAGTCAAACCACGACATCGCCAAGGAACTCGGCAAGTCGCCGGGCACTATCAAGAAGCACCTCTCCAGCATGTTCAATAAGTTTGGAGCTACCTCTCGCCTGGACCTGGCGCTGAAAGCAATAGATGCGGGCTTCCACCCGCCGGCATCCGCTGCCGCAGAATAACCAGAGGCTCTGAGATTTGGCCGGGTAGCGGCTCTGAATCGAGCCTTTGCAAGCCCGAGATAGATAGCAAAAAGGGGCATATTCGCTTTCGTGAATATGCCCCTTTTACCCGTGCTGAGTGTGGAGAGAGAACTGTGTAACTACTGGATGGTCACCTCGACATGTCGCTCGCGCGGAGCCACACCGAAGTAGCTGCGCCCAATTGGCTCCCACGTCTTCGAGTTGGCGTTGCAGCGAACTGTCTGTCCGGCGAACTCGTCAACCAGGAATCCCCAGCTCAGACGACCAGTTTCACCCTTGCGCACTTCGTATGGTCCGATCTTCTGCCCGAGGCTCCAAACCATCTCTCGGGAGTATTCCCAGGAGTACTTGCGGTTGAGCTCCTTACTGACCTTCACGCTGACAGAGATATTGGTCCACCACTTCTTGGTCTTGGACTCCTTGATGGTCTGCGTCAGCGGAATCGGCTCATCACCGATGTCATTCTTCGTAGAGACAACGCCCTCAACGTCGTAGCGAGAGCCGGTGATTTCCACGAACTCAGCCACCGAACCCGGAGCTTCACAAGTGGTTCCCGGTGCCGGACCGCGGTCAACTGCCGCCGGCTTGGGCACTGGTACCCACTCCTCCGGCGCGAACGGTTCACCGGCTCCTGGATTCGGGGCGGCCACCGCTGTCGGAGCACCGAGTCCGAGCGCAAAGACCGTCGTCAAGCACATGGCGACAACACGCTTTTTCATAACTGCTCCTAGTCGTTAATCGTGGCGGATGCCGGGCCGCCGTCACCGGAGTTACCGCTGACAGGCGCCCACTGCTGACGGTGCTCGCCCTCCTTGGTGGTCTTGTGCCAGACCACGAAGCGAGTCGACGGCCCCTTGCCGTTGTACTCACCGAAGTAGGGCTCACCGCGCCACAGGCCGGTCTTCTGGTCACAGGTGCGAACACGGCCAATGAAGGACTTCATGTGCACGCCGTAGTCTGCGCGAACAGTCTCACCGGGGTTGACGGTCACCGGGCCCAGCTTGTCGCCAACCGACCACTGACTGACCTCGACGATGCCGTACTTGTTCTTCACCCCGTGGAGGAACACGTCCCACATATTTCCGGAGCTCATGGCCTTCACAGACTCGTTGACTCCCTCTGTCACCTCGAGGGTGTACTGAATAGGGCGGTCAGTGCGGTTGGTGAATGAGTTAGTGCCGTTGTAGCGGTCCCATTCGTCGGTAATCCACTGCTCCCAGGGGTGACGCTTGGCATCCTTGACCGGGTCACACTTATCCGTGTTGGTGAAACCGGTGTGGTGCTCATCTTGGTCAGGGGTCTGGGTCAGCGGGGTCGCCGCGACCTGTCCAACGATGCCTGGCGCAAGAAGACTTGCACCCATCACCGCGCAGGCCAGGGCCTTCTTTTTCACGCTCAACATGGAGAAACTTCCTTCTACTTCGAGGCTTTAGGGGCTCTGGCCGCCTTAAACGGCGTACTCCTTGACCTGCGGAGCAGCACCGTCGACGGAGCGATCAGCTTCGTTGGCGCGCATGGAAACGCGAATGTGACGCTCCTTCGGGATGGTGCCCCAGTACGGACGACCCGCGTCAATCCACTTTCCGCCCTTACAGGTCAGGTGAGTACCTTCGAAGGACTGATTCAGGAAGCCATACTCCAGAACACCGGTGTAGCCAGGCTTGACTGGGTACGGGCCGAGGGTCTGGCCAACTTCCCAGGTCTGAGTGGACTGGTAGCCGGCGCTAAAGGTGACATGGAAGAGCTTGAGCAGGTCGAAGTCGACCGAACCGCCGACGTTCCAGGACTTGGTCTTGCCCTCCTTCAGGGTCTGGGTCAGCGGCAGGTCGGTGTCGCCGTAGTTAGCGACAGTCGCAGTACCTTCGACCTCGAACTTCGAGCCGGTGATCTTCAGGGACTGGCCGGACTGGCCTTCAACGGAGCAGGTGCCACCGACGGTGCCCGGGGTAGGGGCTGGGGCAGCTTCCGCCATCGGGGCGACAGCCAGCGAGGACATGGTAACCAGGGCTGCAATGGAGCCGGAGAGCAGGGTCTTCTTCACGGCGAAATCCTTTCAGGATGTGACGAGCAACTCGTAAGGAAATACTTGAACTGACACCTGCAAAGGTAAGTCGAAATTCAGCGTTTTGTAATGGAAAATTTTCGACTGACTTTACGACGGCCGCAGCGATTATCCACATAGTAAAAATGGAATCCCACCGATTTCTGTCACGCGAAAATACGACATCTAATTGACCCTGACCAGCAATTATGGGCGCAACAATAAGATTTCGTCGATCAATTTAAACGCATTAGAACTACGCCTTTTGAACCAATTCAAAAATGCCTCGGTCGGCCACTTGGTACTAGACAATCAACATTTCGGCCACTAGCCCACCTACATAAAGACACCAGAGAGTAGCCGAATGGCCACCCCCAGGCGCGGGCAGGTAGAGAGACCTCCACACTTCACACTCTTGATTAAATAGTTATGATTTCTTTATTAATCACTGGCGAAGTCCGGCAGTCCACAAAGCCCTGACACTTTGCCGAGGCAGATATCTTTCGGAGTACTACCTAATGTTTCGACGCACTTCCGTTCTTGCTACCACCATTGTATCCGCAGCACTTTCCCTGAGCGCGCTGACCGGCGCTCCGGCCGCTACCGCAGCACCGACAGCTACAACCAGCAGCGACGACCTGCAGGTTAAGGAATACGCTCTTTCCGATACCTTCTCTTGCGACTACTACAACCTCCCGTGGTGCCGCTAAAGAGCGCTGACCCCCTACCCCTCCTCTGCCGCCCCTTCACGTGAGCGCGGCTACTTCGCGGTGCCGTCGAGCCCCTCTAGCAGTGTGGCAAAATCCGTGACATTAGTATCCACCCGCGTGTTTGTACTGCGTCGCTGGTTCGGCTCGCCAACACCCCGATTCCCCTCGCTGGCCCCGCCCGCTGAATGCTCCGCACCCTTTTCTTCAGCTTCGTTCCCAAAATCTGGACCAAAACCGACTACGGCCGAGCGAACACCGACAAGGTACTCGGCAAGCTCACGAGCTGCACGCACCACGCGATTATTCATCTCCGCGCCGGACACTCCGCCGGCGCCATTTCCGGCACCATCGCCAGCACCAAAGTCCTCAGTGGCTGCAAATACAGCAGTCGGCATAACCGTGCCGCGCAGGTAGCTAAACAGCGGACGCATCGCATACTCCAGCACCAACGAATGTCGTGCTGTGCCAGCCGTCGCAGCAATAATGACCGGCATGGAAGTCAGCGCATCCTTATCCAGGGCGTCGAAAAACATCTTGAACAACCCAGAGTAGGACGCTGCGAACACCGGGGTCGCGGCAATCAATCCATCAGCACCGCTGACAGTATCGAGGGCGGCGCGCAATTTTTCGTCGTAAAGCCCTGTGGACATCACAGTGCCGAGGCTGACAGCGAGTTCGCGCAGCTCGACGTACTCAACTTGGACCCCCTCGCCACGCTTGGAGACCTGCGCCTCGACGGCCTCCGCGATGCGGTCGGCAAGGATGCGCGTGGTTGATGGATCGGAAACACCGGCACTTACGACGACGAGCTTTTTCACTACTGATTCCTTTCAGCCGGGCGGACGAGAAGGTGCGGGGAATCTGCGCCCTCGGCAACCAGCGAGGCATGCGTCGGCGGGTCGGAAGGCACGTGCGCCGGACGGCGGCGCTCGAACTCTTCACGCAGGACCGGAACGATTTCGGTTCCCAGGATTTCAACCTGCTCCAACGCCATTTCCAGCGGCAGGCCGGCGTGATCGATAAGGAAGAGCTGACGCTGGTAGTCGCCAACGGCGTCTGCATAGCCCAGGTAACGTTCGATGATTTGCTCAGGCGTGCCGACGGTCAGTGGAGTGATGTTCTCGAATTCTTCCAGAGATGGCCCATGTCCATAGACCGGGGCATTGTCGAAGTATGGGCGGAAAATCTCCTTGGCCTTCTTCTCCGTCTCAGCGGCGAAGACCTGACCGCCAAGCCCGACGATTGCCTGATCAGCAGCACCATGACCGTAGTGCTCATAGCGCTGGCGGTAGAGATTGACCATGGCTGTGGTGTGCTCGATATTCCAGAAAATGTGATTATGGAAGAAGCCGTCCCCATAGAAGGCGGCCTGCTCAGCAATCTCAGTGGAGCGGATTGAGCCGTGCCACACGAAAGGTGCTACACCGTCGAGCGGGCGCGGTGTGGACGTAAATGACTGCAGCGGAGTGCGGAATTGACCTTGCCAATCCACATTCTCCTCACGCCAAAGGGTGCGCAGCAGGTGATAGTTCTCGATGGCCAGCGGAATTCCCTTGCGAATATCCTTGCCAAACCACGGATAAACCGGCCCGGTGTTGCCGCGGCCCATCATCAGATCAATGCGACCTTCGGAAAGGTGCTGGAGGTAGGCGTAATCCTCGGCGATGCGCACGGGGTCGGTGGTGGTAATCAGCGTTGTCGAGGTCGACAGAATCAGATTTTCGGTCTGTGCTGTGAGGTTGGCTAATAAAATCGGCGGATTCGCCGGTGCCACAAACGGTGGATTGTGGTGCTGGCCAGTAGCAAATACATCGAGGCCGACCTCTTCGGCCTTCTTCGCTAGGGCGACAGTTGCCTTAATGCGCTCATGTTCAGTAGGGATTTGTCCAGTCGTGGGATCTTTTGTGACGTCGCCAATTGTAAAAATTCCGAATTGCATAATTCTCAATCCTAAATAGCAGTTGTTGACATGTCAACGCCTGTTATGCTGGGCATAAGCACTTAAAACGACTCCATATGAACCGCCTCCAACCAAAGGAGCCTCGCCCAGCCATGACAAAACCCCGAACCGATCGCCCGACCGGATGTGCGCTTCTAAAAAATATTCGGCATTTTCTTTGACCTTTGTTGACACATCATCACATCTAGAGTTATCGTTGACACGTCAACACCGGAAGTTGGTTCCGGCGGACAAAAATACTTCGAAACATTCGAGATACTTTTAACTTTTAGGAGATTCACTATGGCTCTTCAGTCTGGCAACTACGTTCTTGATGCACAGCACTCCACCGTTGGATTCACCGTTCGTCACGCAATGATCACTAAGGTCCACGGTCAGTTCACTGAGTTTGAGTCCGTTATTAATTTTGATGCCGACAAGCCGGAGAATTCCACGGCAAAGGCGACCATTCAGGCGAACTCCATCAACACCAACAATGAAGAGCGCGACAACCACCTGCGCTCGAAGGACTTCTTCGGCACCGACGAAAACCCGACCTTCGAATTCGTTTCCACCGCTATCGAGCTCCAGAGCGAAGAAAAGGCCACCGTTACCGGCGACCTAACCATCAACGGCATCACCAAGCCGGTCACCCTGGATGTCGACATTTTCGGCTCCGCTGAAGACCCATGGGGTCAGACTCGCGTTGGCTTCGAGGCAGCCACCAAGATTGACCGCACCGATTTCGGCATCGATTACAACGCTCCTATTAAGACTGGCGGCCTGCTCCTTGGCAACGAGATTTCCCTGCAGATCGACGGCTCCGCAGTTAAGCAGTAACTAGCAGCCAGAACCCCAGCTGCCCGCACCCCAGTAAAGCGTCCTGCATCCTCATGCAGGGCGCTTTTGCGCAATCAATGTGCAATTAATCTGCCCCCCGCTGTGAGAAAAGCATGGTGCGGGAGCAAAAAAGTGGCATGCTTAGACAGGTGAGTTCCAGTAAAGACACTTCCCAGGGCACCGAAACCACCAACGAGACAACGCAGGACGCTCAGGCTGCGCAGGCCGCTCAGGCCGAGCAGTCCCGTGCTGCCCGTGTTGCCGCCCGTCGTGGAAACATCAGGGCACCTCGCCGCACTCCACTGAAGACACTGGACCAATCCTCCAAGCTGCAGAACGTCCTCTACGACATTCGCGGTCCGGTGACTACTCTCGCCGAACAGATGGAGGCCGACGGCCACCGCATCATGATGCTCAACACCGGCAATCCGGCAAAGTTCGGCTTTGATGCACCTGACACCATCGTGCAGGACATGGTCCGCGCCCTCCCCCACGCACAGGGCTACTCCGAGTCCAAGGGTATTTACTCCGCACGCCGTGCCGTCGTCACGCGCTATGAGATGGACCCGGACTTCCCCCGTTTCGACGTCAACGACGTCTGGCTGGGCAACGGCGTCTCCGAGCTGATTTCCATCACCACGCAGGCGCTGCTCAACGAGGGCGATGAGGTCCTCATTCCAGCTCCGGATTACCCGCTCTGGACTGCAGCAACCACCCTCGCCGGCGGCAAGGCCGTCCACTACACGTGCGATGAGGAGAATAACTGGGCCCCGGATGTCGAAGACATTCGCTCGAAGGTGACGGATCGCACGAAGGCTATTGTCATCATCAACCCGAACAATCCGACCGGCGCGGTCTACACACGCCAGACGCTCGAAGCCATCGTCGATATCGCTCGTGAGCACTCACTCCTGCTGCTTTCCGACGAAATCTACGACCGCATCCTCTACGACGATGCAGAGCACATTTCCACTGCCTCCTTGGCCCCGGATTTGCTCTGTATCACCTTCAACGGCCTGTCCAAGACCTACCGTGTGGCCGGTTACCGCGCGGGCTGGATGGTGCTGACTGGCCCGAAGCGCCACGCAGAGGGCTTTATCGAGGGCATCAACTTGCTGGCCAGCACCCGTCTATGCCCGAATGTCCCTGCTCAACACGGCATTCAGGTGGCACTCGGCGGCTACCAGTCCATCGAGGACTTGATCTTGCCAGGCGGTCGCCTGCTGGAGCAGCGCAATGTCGCCTACGAGGGACTGACCTCAATTCCGGGCGTAAGCTGCGTGAAGCCGATGGGAGCAATGTACGCATTCCCGAAGCTGGATCCGAACGTCTACGAAATTCACGATGACGAGAAGCTGATGCTCGACATCCTGCGTGAAGAGAAGATCCTGATGGTCGGCGGCTCTGGCTTCAACTACCCGACGCCGGATCACTTCCGAATTGTCACCCTGCCGTGGGCACGCGACCTGAAGGAAGCTATCGAGCGCCTAGGCAACTTCCTGGTCAGCTACAAGCAATAGCAGTACTTAAGGTTGCGCACGCTACTGGTTCTGCCCTTCTCACATATCGATGCGCTATTCACTTATGGACACACTGGAGCGCATCGATGAGTGAGTATTGCATCGATAGGTGGGCCATAGCGCTGATGACTACGGCTCGGCGCGCCGGAATGGCGGTACGCCTTCCGGTGCTGGTGCAGCGATTAGGTTATTAAGGGTGGGCAGGCATTCAAAAGATTCAATGAACTCTGACAACCAGCAACCTTTTCGCGTTGCTCCGGGTTCCGACATAGGTGCGCATCTCGACGTACTGAAGAACTCGAACAACGGCTCCCCTACCGGCCGGTTCCGGGCTGTCAATGCCGCGAATCAACCCAACTCTGCAACTTCGGCTGCCCCAGCACGACATGCAGAGCCTGCCGCACATTCAAAACCAGCACCGGCACGGCAAAACGAACCTGCGCAAGCCAAACCAAAACCAACGAAACCGCGGCACAACCCCACAAGAGCACGTCGCTTGCTGGCCACAGTTCTCACAGTTGCTGGTATTGCCACTTTCCTCGCAGTGATTGGGCTCTGGCCATCGGGTGAAGCTCCGAGCCCAGGGCCGGGATTCCTGCAGTCACAGACGTCAGCTGCAGAGACGGTTAAGGGAACCGTCGTAAAGCACAGCGTCGGCGCGTGCAATTCGCCTGACAACGGACGCGTCTTCGATGACCAGCCGCGGCCAGGACTGGCGGCCTCCCTCAATGACCCCGCGGCGCCGAAGTGCCAGCTCTCGGTCATTGAGCTGACCTCGGGTCCAGACGAGGGCAAGAAGACTCTGCTGGAAGCATCCGGCCTTCCCGGCGAGATTGAGCTGGCGGAGGGCGACAAGGTCGTCCTGGCAATTCACCGTCCAAACGCTGCCGGTACCGGAGCTGTCGACAATGGTGCCGTGCCGAATCCGGGGTTGATGACACCACCTCCCGGCATTGTTCCCGCGCCTGCCCCTGAGGGCGCAGAGGATGCGCCTGCACCAGCCCCAGAGACTCCCGCACCGGCTCCGGCACCAGCTCCGGCTCCGGAGCAGGAACCAGCACCTGAATCCGGCGCAGAAGCTCCTGCTGCTCCTGCTCCACCCGCACCACCTGCCCCCGAGGCTCCCGCGGCCGACACTAACGTCGTCGACCTCGCACCTCATCAGGTTGTCGACACCGCTAGCATCGGGAACACCTACACCTTCCTGGACATGGATCGCACCACGACAATCTGGTTGTGGCTCGGCGCGGCAGTACTTCTCATCATCCTCGTCGGCATGACTCGCGGGGTCTTGAGCCTCATTGGTCTTGGCATCACGTTGGCCGCAGTGATGGGATTTCTGGTTCCGGCACTGCTACGCGGCGGCGATTCTGTGGCCTTAGCCATCACGGCGGGCGCGGCGATTCTCTTCCCTGTGCTCTTCCTCGTTCATGGCATCAACTGGAAGTCAGCTTCCGCACTGGCGGGAACACTCACCACGATGGTGCTGGCGGCGGGCCTGGCCAACCTCGCAATCTCCACGTCGCAGCTACGTGGTCTCGGCAACGAGGACAACCTACTTATTCAGCTTTACCTGCCTGACGTCTCCGTCACAGGTCTGCTTCTGGCGGGATTCATCATCGGCGCGTTGGGTGTGCTTAACGACGTCACCATCGCCCAGGCCTCTACCGTCCAGGAGCTCTACGAAGCAGCTCCGCGGTCGCGGCCTATGGAGGTCTTCCGTTCGGCAATGCGCGTCGGTCGCGACCACATCGCGTCGATGGTCTACACACTGGTACTGGCGTACCTCGGCACCGCACTGCCGCTATCGATTTTGTTAAGCGTCTCCGACCGGCCGCTGATGCAGTCGTTGACCTCCGATGTAGTGGCCACAGAGCTGCTGCGTTCCACCATCGGTGCGGTCGCTTTGGTACTCGCGGTGCCGATTACCACCCTCATCGCCGCCTATACCGTGGCTCCGGAGGGTATGAAGTTCCCGAAGCGCTCGAGAGCGGCCAGTATTTAGCCGCGGCCGAGGCAGGTGACGTCCCAGCCTGCGGCACGCCACTGATCGGTTGGCAGGCAGTTGCGGCCGTCAAGGACCGCTGCGCGCTTGACCAGTTTCTTCGCAGCCACCGGGTCGATGTCGCGGAACTGCTGCCACTCGGTGGCGACGACAACCATCTCCGAGCCTTCCAGAGCTGCTTCGATGCTCGGTGCGTACTCCAAGGTCGGGAAATTCTTCTTGGCGTTCTCCATGGCCTGTGGGTCGTAAACGCTCACCGAAGCGCCTGCCAACGACAGCGAACCGGCAATCGACAGCGCCGGGGAGTCACGCACATCGTCAGAGTTCGGCTTGAAAGCCGCACCCAGCACAGTCACGGTGTGACCGAGCAACGAGCCACCGAAGCTGCCGCGTACCAGGTCAACGGTCTTTTCACGGCGACGCATGTTGATTGCATCGACCTCGCGCAGGAAAGTCAGCGCCTGGTCAACGCCCAGCTCACCAGCGCGGGCCATGAATGCGCGGATATCCTTCGGCAGGCAACCGCCGCCGAAGCCCAGCCCCGCATTGAGGAAGCGGCGGCCAATTCGAGCGTCCATACCGATGGCGTCGGCAAGCGTGGTGATATCCGCACCTGTGACCTCACAGATTTCAGAGACCGCGTTGATGAAGGAAATCTTGGTGGCGAGGAATGCATTCGCCGACACCTTCACCAGCTCTGCGGTGGCGGTGTCCGCGACGATAAACGGCGTCTCACGCTCAAAGATAGGGCCGAAGCACTCGCGCAGGCTGTCCTCAGCGATTGACTCGACCTCCTGACCAGCACCATTGAGGATCATGCCCGGCTTCTGGGTGCCCAGCACCACACGGTCCGGCTCCAGGGTGTCCTTTACCGCGAAGCCCTCGCGCAGGAACTCCGGGTTCCAGGCGATCTCGAGGCTGGTGTTCTTCAACTGCTCATCACCGGCTGCGGCGCGCTCACCGATCATCTTCGCAGCCAGCTCCTGCAGGCGCGGTGCGGTACCGACGGGCACAGTGGACTTACCAAACACTAAATGCTTGCCGACGACGCGCTTAGCCAATTCGGTAATAGCTGCGTCCACATAGCGAACATCGGCGGCGTACGAGCCCTTAACCTGCGGAGTTCCGACACCTACGAAGTGGACGTTCGCAAATTCAACGGCTTCGTCGTAGTTAGTGGTGAAACGTAGTCGCCCCGACTCAACGTGCTTCTTTAGCAGTTCGGGCAAGCCAGGCTCAAAGAAAGGAACTTGACCTGCGGACAATGCCTCAATCTTGGCGGGATCAACATCTACGCCGAGAACCTCGTGGCCTAACTCCGCCATTGCCGCGGCATGAGTGGCGCCAAGGTAACCCGTACCAATAACCGTAATACGCATAAGGGCTATTATTTATCGAAAGATAAAAGGCCCTCAAGCCGATTTAACCCTTAAATGGTGTGAACTAAAGGCCCATATTTAGGCTTTTCACCTGCGGAAACTCTTTATTGAACAATTGTTTCCATTTCTTCACCGAGAATTCACTCGGGGCTATTCACAATTCATTTATATTCCGAGTTCATATCCCGAGTTTCAGGTGCCTTATTCCTCATCACGGAAGTTCAGGTACGCACGCGACGGCGTCGGGCCGCGCTGCCCCTGATACTTCGAACCGAGCTTGCCGGAACCGTAAGGCACTTCTGCCGGCGAGGACATCTTGAACAGTGCCAGCTGGCCGACCTTCATATTTGGCCACAGTGCGATAGGCAAGTTCGCCACATTGGATAGCTCCAGCGTGATGTGACCTGAAAACCCTGGATCAATAAAGCCGGCGGTCGAGTGCGTTGCCAGGCCCAGACGCCCCAGCGAAGACTTACCTTCCAGGCGGCCTGCCAAGTTCGGAGGAATAGTGAAGTACTCCAGGGTCGATGCCAGGACGAACTCGCCCGGGTGAAGAATGAAGGGCTGCCCTTCTGGAACCTCGTGCGGGGACGTCAGTTCTTCCTGCGGCAACTTCGGATCGATGTGCGTGTACTGCGAGTTGTTAAAAACTCGGAAGAACTTGTCCAGACGCACGTCGATGGACGAAGGCTGAATCATCTTCGGGTCAAAAGGATCAATGCCGAGATGGCCGGAGCCTTCGGCATCGATAGCGGCACGAATATCACGATCTGAGAGCAACACATAGACCAGCTTAACCGCTCTGTAATGCACAGCGTGCGCGGGTTGCAGGATATGCCCGCGATAAATTCAGCGGAGCTGCTGCCAACCAATTTTTTCGACGCGAATCGAGAGTGCTACATTGAAGTTACAGAGGGCGACTGATTTCCTGCATGCCACACCTACTGTGCCAATCCCGTGGCGTGCTTTTAATCATTCCGCCTACTGTGTGCCGATGTAGTTCAATGGTAGAACTCCTGCTTCCCAAGCAGGCGGCGCGGGTTCGATTCCCGTCATCGGCTCCACTTAGACGTCGAAAATGATAAGTAGGCGTTTGCGTTAGCGAGTATGCCCCAAGGGGGTCAAGAAAATCGCTTGCGTTAGCGAGTGTATAGCGCGTTAACTCTGACCTGTAGAAACACTTTCCTCTCTTTCGGCTGAGTGAGCGTTTGCGTTAGCAGGCGTTGATTTGGTCGAGGTGGATAGCGTGGTCGGCGACCTCGGTAACGAGTTCAGCATCGTGGGTGATGACGATGACGACGGCACCAGTGTCAGCGAGTTTACGCATTACTCGGGAAATCGCGACAAGGTGTTTGTAGCCAACACCGGACGTGGGCTCGTCGAAGATGTAAACTTTCTTGTTCGCAGCAAGCGCTGTAGCAATAACCAGACGTTGACGTTGCCCGCCAGAGAGTGCTTGCGGATGATCAGCCTCGTGGTCGGCAAGGTCGAGTTCTTCAAGGATCGCGTGGGCATCGATGTGTTGCTTTTCGGCTTTGGTCGTGCCGAGCGTGACTTCGTCGATGACGGTATCTGAGAACAACTGTCGGGTAGGGTCTTGCATCACAAGGTAGGCGTCGCGGCTGGTGAATTTTTGTCCGCCGAGTGTGATGGATGCATGTTTGGCTTTTTCTAGTCCGCAAACAATGCGTGCCAGTGTTGATTTGCCTGACCCGCACGGGCCGAGGAGTGCCGTGATTTTCCCTGCCGGAAACAACACGTGGTTAATATTGAGGACTGTGTTTCCGTGGCGGTAGGCAAAGGCGAGGTTGTCGATTGTGAGCCCTTCACCTTCTGGTTCGGGCAGGCTCGGCATGGATACGGGCACTAGGGATCGCAGCCCAAGCTGTTTGCGCTCCTCATCCGAGGTAGCGTAGAACTCTTCGCCGGTTGCGGTGAGGACAATCTTGCCTTTGTCGAAGCAGTAGACACGGTCGACGATCCCGGAAAGGAAACTTAGCCGGTGTTCAGCAATGATGATGGTGTGTCCATCGGCTTTGAGCCTGGCGATGAGTGTGGCGAGTTGGTCGATAACGTCAGCGGACAAGTTCGCGGTTGGCTCGTCAAAGACGATCAGCGACGTGTTGTTGCACATGGCGACGGAGCAGGCCACGCGTTGCATCTGTCCGCCTGATAGTTGTGTGACGCGGGATTCCAGCAGGTCGGCGATACCTAACTCGGCTGCGACCTCGTCAATGCGGGCACAGATCTCCTGCGGGTCGCGGCCGAGATTTTCTGGGCCGAAGGCGAGTTCTTGGCGCACGTGGGTGGTGTAGAACTGGGTGCGCGGGTTTTGAAACACTGTCGAACAGTGGTGGGCAAGGCGTGGCAGGTCTGTTTGTGCCACGTCAATGTCGTCGACTGTGACGTTTCCGGTAAGGTCGCCGTCGTGGAAGTGCGGGATGAGCCCGTTAAATAGCCGTAGTGCGGTGGTTTTTCCTGACCCGGATGCGCCACACAGCAAGGTGACGGTTCCGGGTGTGATGGTGATGGTTGCGTCGTTGATTGAGGGGTGGTCTGCTCCTCGATAGGTGAAGGTGACCCTAGTTGCTTGGGCTATTGTCATAGGACGATTCTCCATATCGCGAAGCCGATAACGATGAGCAGAATGACTGCGTCGACCACTCGGAATTTCACGACTGTGACTGAGGTGGGCTTTGCGGTTCCGCCCAGTCCGCGCACGAGGGCGGCCGATGCCAGTTCGTCCCCGCTGCGTACCACGGTCGATAGCAGAGGGATTGTGAAGTATTGCGCCGCACGCAGTGAGAGCACGGACATGCCGCGTAGTTTCATGGCATCTGAGATCGCTTTAACTTCGTGGCCGATCACGGGCAGCACACGTAACGCGACTGAGATCGGGATCGTGAAACAGGTCGGGATTCGTGAGCTGGCGAGTGCTTTTTGCAAGGTGGCGGGTCGGATTACGCCGATCGCGTAGGCTCCCATTCCTGCGCTGACGCTGAATCGCCACATCCACTGCAGAAACAGCACGAGGAACGCGCTGGCTGTTGATTTCCAGACCAGGGGTATCACGAAGACGAGTGTGCCGAGAGCCGCAAACGTGGCCAGGTAGACGGCCACCCAGCTCGGGCGCACGAGCGTGTTGGGGTTGATCGTAGCGCTCGTCAGCATCACGGCGGCGAATCCGCCCAGAGTACACACGAACCACGGCGAGTAGGCACTGTAGATCGTGGTGGAGACGATGACGAGCGCTGCGATAATGGTGCGCGGGTCGGGAAGTTTAGACAAGACCGGCCCGTTCAAAGTGTTTGCGCGCGACCCTGGTTCCCAACAGACCAGCAAGCCAGCCCACGATGAGCATCACGCCGAAGAAGCCCAGCAGAATCGGAATCGTGACGACCTGTGCCATCTTGGCGGCATACTCGGCACCCATTTGTTCGGCGATCTGCGACATATATGCGTCTTGGTTCATAAATAGCGGAATCCACGGGGAAACATAGATCGGCAGAATAAACAGTGCATATGCCAGCGGGACACGAACTTTCACGCTCTTCGGCCCCTTGGTGATCACCAAGTCAGCGAGCAGGCCGAACACAGCGGCGATCGCAATTCCTCCCACCCAGTGGCCGGTCACGAAGAAGAGGATTTCGATGATAATCAGCATGATTGTCAACGCCCCCATCTTCGGAGTGCGGGCAGTAAACAGCGCAAAGACGATGCCGTTAACGAGGATAGAAAGCAAGAAGCCGGCATACATGGCAGCCGGAATGAACCCGAGCATTCCGAATGCAAACACGATGACGAACATCAAGGCAGTGAAGACGCCGATATTGATGAAGTCGCGCGCGTTGAGGCGCGAGGATGTGGGTGTGGACATAGTTTTTCCTTTTATGTGCTGATATGCGCTGTGTTTAGACGAGTTGCCATCCGCCTGCGTTGATGCGCTCTTGCCAGAAATCGCGGTATTGACCCGGCTGGTTGACCAGCTCGTCGTGGCACCCGCGCTGGGCGATACGCCCACCGTGGGAGAGCACAATAATTTGGTCAGCTTGTCGAATGGTTTCAAGTTTGTGGGCGATCACGATCAGCGTGGAGTGCTTGCGTAGCTCATTCATCGCCGCAACAATATTGGCTTCATTTTCCGCGTCCAATGCGCTGGTGGCCTCATCGAAAAGCACGATCGGGGCCTTCTTCACCAAGGCGCGAGCGATAGAGACGCGTTGCCGTTCCCCACCTGACAGTGCACGCCCGCCAGAACCCGCCAATGAATTCCAGCCATCTGGGAGGCGGTTGACGATTTCCGTCACGCCCGACAGGTCAGCGGCCCACCTGATTTCTTCATCGGTGGCTTCTGGGTTGCCAAGGCGAATGTTGGCTTCGAGAGTGTCGTTGAATAAGTAGACGTCTTGGAAGACAAGAGACACCTGGCGCATCAAATCTTCGGTGGTCTGCTCGCGCACGTCCACTCCGCCAACGCGCACGCTGCCGGACTGCACATCCCAGAAACGTGCAACCAACCGGGCGATCGTCGTCTTCCCGCACCCAGATGGACCAACCAGGGCACACATGCCACCTTGCGGGACATGGAAGGAAATATCACGGAGAACCGGGGTGTCCGGATCGTAGCCGAAGGTGACGTCCTCGAAACGAACATCACCAGGGGCGTTTATCGGTGTAGAGGCATCGGGTTCGGACAGTTCGGGGGCATCCATGACCTTGTCGACGTGGTTCATCTGCTGGCGGCGTTCTTCCAGCCCGGTCATGCAGCCACCGATGTCTTGGAGCATGGTGGTGAACCGCAGGCACATGCCGATTGTGACCACGGCGTTCAGCGCATTCATTTGCCCGCCGAGGGCGAGTTGGGCGGTCAGCCAGATCATCACCACAATGAGCGCTTGAACGAACATCCCATTAATCAGGTTCGCTAGTGTTTCGATCCACAATGCTTTGCGACCCTTGCGGTCAGCCTGTTTGAATGCCCGATCAAGGGCCGGGTAGTCGTCGGCGACATGGCAGGAGCGCAGCGCGCCTTGGCAGGTGGCGAATTCGACCATGCGAGCCGCCAGCTCCGATTCGGCTGGTTCGGAAACCTTCTTGCCCTTATCGAGAAGCACACGGGAAATATGGAGGAAGGCAAGCATGATCGGGAACGCGATCGTCAAGGTCAGTCCCAGCCGCCAATCCCAGAACCAGGTTCCCACAGTGATCACCAGCACGGCCGAGAGTTTTTGGACGAGAGAGAAAATGAAATGTGCCGCCGACTCGCCCAAGTTCATCATTTCCTGGGTGACCATGCGCGACAGCCGTCCAGAGCTACCCGAATCGAACACTCCCAACGGTAGGCGGGCTACTTTGTTACCTACTGCCTGGTGGACGTCGTGAATGAATCCAAGCGCGCCGATATAGCCGGTGCGCATGCCATAAAACTCCGTGCCCACGCCCAGCACCGCGAACACCGCCAAGGCGATGAGCCAGCCCCAAAACGACAGCCCCCACACCGGCATTCCGGTCGCCAAGGCGCTTGCTGCAGGGAGTAGCGCGAGCAGGGCAAAGCCGTGACACAGTCCTGAGACCGCACCCCACGCTTGACCAACCGAAAGGTCTCGCCACGAGGCGGGTTCCATCAAACGCTTAAAGCGTGGCAGCAATAGTTGATTCATCGTGTCATCTCCTCGCATGCACCTTGGGCAAGAAGTGCCTGATAGTGCGCATTACCCAACAACTCGTCGTGTTTACCGACCACAGCAATGCCCCCGCGTTCCATGACGACAATCTGATCCGCGCCCCTGATCGAGGCCAGTCGGTGGGCGATCACAATCACGGTTCTGCCTTTGGCAAGAGTCGAGAGAGCTTGTTGGATTTTCGATTCCGATTCCGGGTCCGCCATCGCCGTCGCCTCGTCCAGCACCAACACTGGGGCATCAACCATGAGCGCCCGGGCGATCGCGATACGGGCTGCCTGCCCGCCCGAAACGTGGGTGTCCTCCCCCAACACAGTGTCGTAACCATCTGGCAGGCTCATGATGAACTCGTCGATCTGCGCTGCTCTCGCCGCCTGCCGCACCTGATCCAAGGTTGCGTCTCGCGCGCCCAGGGCAATGTTGTTGTGGATGGTGTCGCGAATAAGCTGTGCATCTTGCAGGACGAATGCGACCGTCGAATACAACACATCCTGGGAAATGCTCTTTAGATCAACCCCGCCGATGGTGATCGTGCCAGCGTCCGGGTCATCAAAGCGGGCCATCAAACTCGCCAACGTCGACTTCCCCGCACCCGACGGGCCAACCAGCGCGGTCACCGTGCCTGCCGGAATGCTCAGGCTCACCTCGTCTAATGCCTGGGTGTCGTCATAGGCATACGACACACCCCGAATCTCGATATCATGACCGTGTGGTGTCTGTGGCGCATCGGGCTGACTCAACGCCGGTAGCTCCATGACATTCACCAGCCGTACTGCCGCTGAACCTGCGAGCTGATAAGACCAGGCGATGGTTGCGACTGCCATCAACGCTCCCGGCAGCACCAAGGCAATCAACGTCGTCGCTATCACCTCGTAGATGCTCACCCAACCGGCGTTCATCATCAACGCGCCACCGCCAAGGTTCACGATCAACAACACCGGGATCGACACCCACGAAAATGAGGCGACCGACATCGACACCAGCGGCATACACCACGCCCGGTAGAACTTAGAAAACTCGTTAGCTGCATCTAAATAGGCTTTATGTGCTTGGCCAACCTTGCCGAACGCTTTCACCACTGAGATACCGGCAACGAACTCGGCCATCGTTGCCGAAACCTGAGCAAGCTTGGTGTCCATTTCCGCGGTCTTCTCATTCATCCCACGCATCGACATGCCATACATGCCCACATAAACCGGAATCGTCGCAATCGACAGCAGAGCGAGCCGCCAATCCACCACGAACGCATAGGCCAACAAGGCGAGCGGGGAGACGATTGCGTTCAGTTTCTCGATCGGCCCGTGTGCGATCACTGTGTGCACCGTGGCCGTATCATCCTGAATGGTCTTGCGGATCTTCCCTTCGCCCTCGCGGGTAAACCACGACAGCGGAGCAGTCGACATTCGGGCGGCAATTTGCCGACGCATCTGATTACGCAACGACAGGTCAATAAAATGCGTCACGCCCAACGCAACAAAATACAAAGTCAACCGCGCCATGTAAGCAGAAACAAGGAGCATCACGATCCAGTTCACCCGCGCCGGGTCCACCCGGTCTTGCATCAGCGCAGCTCCCAGCTCCACCAAAGCCACATAGGGTGCGATAGCCAACACCCCAGAGGCGAACGTTAAGGCCTGCGCGATAAACAGTTTGCCTTTCACCGGCTGCGATAGCTGACGGATCGCGTTCTGGCCAGCGACTGATTTTTCCTTCGCCGACCCATACTCGCCTTCAACAACCCGATCCGTTGCACTTTCGTTCACGTAAGCACCATCCTTCTTAGGCATGCCTAACCTTACTATATTTCTGGGAGGTGTGTCTACTGTGCACGTCAACTGATACGAACATCACCCTTTCAGGGCAATCCTCACCTGTTCACCGGTGCGGAACACGAACCGGATCGCGTCCTCGGTGACAATGGCGTGGTCGATAAGTGCGCTCCATTGTGCGGGGTGAAACTCGCTCACAGGTTCCCCTGTCAGATCATTCAGGGTTGTGGTGATGGCGGCGTGCTTGGCGGTGTTCGCTGCGATATCTTTTTCCAGGCTTGTTCTACGTGCGAGCGTCTTACGGTAGGTAGTATCGAGTTCGGCGTACGCGGATTGGCAGGCGTCCTGGTCGAGCGCACACCGCTGGTTTTCCGCAATCAGCGCTTCGATCTGCTCGTCTTTCACCGTCGCGCTGCTGCAGGGATGTTCGTCTGTGTATTTATGGTTGCATTGCCAAACTGCGTCTTTGCATTTCGTGTTCGACGCCCACGTTTTACGCCCATACCACGCCCCACACCGAGCACATTCCAGCCGGGTGGAGAACAACCCGACTTTCGCTGACTATATGTTGCCATGCCTGGTGGCGAGTTCGTATTGCATCTGATCCCAGATACGCGGTTCGGTAATCGGCTCATGATTACCTGATACATAGTATTGTGGTACTTCGCCTTCGTTGACCTTCATCTTCTTAGTAAGGAAATCGGTGGTGAACGTCTTTTGCAGCAGGGCGTCGTCCTTGTATTTTTCGTTGGACAGGATGGAGCACACTGTCGAGGTTGACCACACTTCTTTCCCGCGCGGGGTGAGAATCTTGCGGGCAGCGAGCTCGGTTTTAATCTCACTGATCGCTATCCCATCAAGGAACAGCTGGTAGATCAACCGCACGGTCGGAGCCTGCGTCTCGTCGATGACGAGGCTTCCACCCTCGCCTTTCTTATATCCGAGTAGCACCAATTACCCATAATCCCCACGCCGACTCCCGTTTCGAAGGAGTCGGCGCGGGGGCTTTTGCGTGGGTATGGAGCTGATTCAGGGGCGCAACCTAAGCCGACGGCGACGACGACGGCGACGGCGACGGTGCAGTGTATCTCAGCCACCGCAATACTGCTTTGACACGACGGTTGTTATCTTCCGGTTGGAAGCCGAGCTTCAAGAACACATTCGCCACATGCTTACTCACAGCGCCTGCGGTTAGTACTAGGCGTTTTTCTATTTCCTTATTACTAAGCCCCTGCGCCATCAGGTCGAGCACTTCGCGCTCACGTGGAGTCAGCTCGGCGATGCCGTCCTGCTTTGCGGCCAGTAGCGTCGCAACCACTTCAGAATCGACCACGGTACCGCCACCACGCACTTCTTCCAGCGCCGCAACGAAGTGGTCGACATCCGAGACGCGTTCCTTAAGCAGGTACCCAAAGCCACCATGCTGCAGCAGGCGATCCAGGTAGCTGGCCGCCACGTATTGGCTGAGCACCACAACCGGCTGGTCGGGGTTGTCCTGGCGAAGTGTGGAGACCGCGAGCAGTCCGTCGTCACGCATGTTCGGCGGCATTCGGACATCGGTGACGATGACATCGAACACCTGCCCTTCGGCGGTGGCGAGCAGCTGATCCGCATCGCCGACGGCGACGACCTCGTGCCCCAGTGCCCGCAGCAGGCCGGTCAGCCCCTCGCGCAGGAGTACGGAGTCCTCTGCCAACAGTACTTTCATCGCATCCTTCCTTGGCGAATCGGCAGTTCCAGCAGCAATTGGGCTCCACCGTCGGCGTTGGTGAGTTCCACGGTTCCACCGAGCGCTGCCGCCCGTTCGCGCAGGCCCGCAATGCCGGTTCCACTGTCATGCTTTACGACGTCTACAGCGTCTGCACTCGTTGGTTTTTCCAGGCCTTCGCCATTGTCGCGCACAGTGACCGTAAGCGTACCCAGATGGGACACGAGCGCCTTCTTCGGAGTCTGAACCGCGAGAGTGATATCAGCTCGATCGGCATGGCCATGCTTGGTGGCGTTGGTCAGCCCCTCCGCTGCGCAGTGGTAAGCGAGCAGCGCTGTGGTTTCATCAATCGGGCCGAAGTCGGAGACACCGTCCTCACGAACAGAAACCTCCATGCCAGAGTGCGCTGCCAATTCCTCTACTGCTGCGACTAGGCCATTTTCGAAAAGCACTGGCGGGGCAACGCCAAGCACCACGGAGCGCAGCTGCGCAAGAGCCTGCGTTGCATTGCGGTCGGCGGCAGAGAGTGCCTCGGCTACCTTTTCCTCAGTCTTACCCATGCGAGCAGCGGCAATGTTGAGTTTCAAGGCGGTCAGGTGCTGCTGCGGACCGTCGTGAAGCTCGCGCTCAATGCGACGGCGCTCGCCTGAGAAGGAGTCAATGAGCACATCGCGGGACTGGCTGACTTCCTCGCTGGATGGTGCGAGGATGACGCGGGAGAGCCAAATGGACAGCAGGCCGGCACCGAAGTTGATGGCGATGGTCAGCGCCAAAAAGAGGATGGCGAAAACCCAGGCAACAGCAATTTTCTGTGTTGGGTCCGTCAGAGTCCAGCTGAAAAACTGCACTTCATCAACCAGGAAAGGTGCAGCGAAGAGCACACCGACAGTGAAGCCGCCGCCGACCCACGCTGTGAAGGTGACAAAGCCAATGGCCAACTGGACGAGCAAGTTGACGAAGTTGCGGATGTCGAACCAACGATTGGTCACGCGGTTGGCAATCGGGGTGCCGGACCACGATGCCACCCAGCGAGAGAGCCAGTCGGCACCTCGGCCGATGAGCGGAATCCACGGCAGAAGCACAACAGAGGCAATCAAACCCGGAATGAACAGCAGTCCGAGAATAAAACTCCAGGCCAGCGCGATTAAATTCTTTTTCTTTGTCATAGGTTCAAAGCTAAGTTGGCCCGGGTTCAAATGCAGTGGAGCTAACTCCCCTAAATTCAGTCGAGCTGAATACGTCCCGGCTTCTTTTCGCCGATACCACGGTCGGCCAGTTCGTCATCAATGTACGTTGGCCGACCGACAGCCAGCCCAAGCACTGCAAGCACGACCGTAGTACCAAGCAGTACGACCAGAATAGGTGTCCACGTTTCCGTCGTTCCAGCGGCCACACCCACCAGGAATGGCCCGACTGCGGAGAAAATGTAGCCGATTGGCTGCACGAAGCCGGACAGCCGCGCGGTCAGCTCATGGCTGCGCGTGCGGCCCGGAATCAGCGCGATAGCCATGGGGAAACAAAAACCACCCACGCCCAGCAGGAACGCAGCCCCAATCGCGTATCCAACACCAGTTTCCGCCGCTCCCCGCTGGTCGATCAGAATCATCAACGCGTACCCGAGGAAGAAAAGGCAGCCGAGACCAAAGGCGACGTAGGACATGGTGCGGAGCCGTGCAATCAGCGGTGGCATCAGCAGACCGCCGATGATGCCCAGCCCTTGAACAATCATGGATGCCGCGGTAGCTACGCTGACGCTGATGCCTGCGTCGATAAGCATTTTCGGCATCCAGCCCATCAGCACGTAAGCGTTCATCGACTGCACGCCGAAGAAAACTGCCAGTGCAATGGCTGTCGGTGACTTCCAGATTGGTGTGCTTGCCGAGGCACTGACCGGCGCCTTCGGGTAGTCGAATCCGATGCGTGCACGCAGCGGC
This sequence comes from Corynebacterium sp. HMSC065H09, assembly GCF_001812845.1. NCBI lineage: Bacteria > Bacillati > Actinomycetota > Actinomycetes > Mycobacteriales > Corynebacteriaceae > Corynebacterium > Corynebacterium sp. HMSC065H09. The sequence continues at coordinate 61,927 of NZ_KV810576.1, read as the reverse complement.
AACCACACGACGAGCTGCACCAGGGCGGTGATTGCCCATGCGGCAAGCGCCCAGCGCCACATTTCGATACCACCTGCAGATGTCTCGGGAGAATCGCTAATCAAAAATGCCGTCGCTGGCCCCAGTCCACCGCCGAGGGCGATCATGCTGGAGTACAGCATCATCAGCACGACCGTATGGCGACCACCGTGCACCTTAATCCACGCAGGTAGCAGCACATTTCCCAGCGCAATGCCCGCAACCGATAACGCAGTAAACAACAGCAATAGCCAGATGCTGCTCACCCACGCGCACCGCAAGGCCGACGAATAGCAACGTCGCAGACAGTGTGAGTGCACCGCTTAAGCCCATTCGCTTGCCGACGGAAACCGCGGACAACCCAATCGCGAAAAATGCGAGCCCCGGAATCGCTGTAATCAAACCACCAAAGGCGGAGGAAGCGCCAAGGTCGGATAGGAGCTGATCAAGCACCGGACCGATTGACGCAATACTCGGGCGCAAATTCAGCGCCGCGACGATTACGGCGATAACAAGAACGGGAACGCTGAGCGCGATGGCATTCTTCGAGGACCCGGCAGCCTTTGGCTGTGGTTGCCCTGGTTTTTCTTCTATCGCCATAACAATGGACGTTACCGCTTCCTGCTAAGGACTCTCTAGCTGACCCAAGCCGGCTGGGTTCGGGGAAGCTTAAAAAACTAGCGTGCTGAATGTTGCTGTTGTCCTATCCTGGACTACAACGACATCTCTTTTTCTTTATCTATTGACAGTCTTTCGGCTATCTCTGACGTAAGGATTGAACTCAAAAATGGTTGAACCGATTTCTGATTCCATGCTCATTGCCTACGACGGCTCCGACGAAGCCAAGCGGGCGCTGGCCTATGCCGGAAAACTGCTGCGCGTTAAGAAGGCCTACATTCTGACTGCCTGGGAACCCCTGCAGCGCGCTGCAGCGCGCACTGCTGGCGCCTCTGGCATGATGCAGCCCGACTGGGATGCCACGACTGAAGACGGCGATCCGGCTCACGACGAGGCCGTCCGTATTTGCCGTGAGGGTGTACAGATTGCCGCTGAGGCTGGCTTCGTCGCGGAGCCCTACTTGGTAGAGACGGAAACTACTATCTGGTCGGCCATCGTCGATGCAGCTCACGACCTCGATGCGGGCGTGATTATCTCCGGCACTCGTGGTGTGACTGGTTTGCGTGGTCTGTTCACCGCCTCGACCTCTGACGCGTTGCTGAAGAATGCTGGCCGCCCGGTCCTCGTCGTTCCGGGGGAAAAGGAATAATTTCTAGAAAATTTTTAAAAACTTACTTAGCTGATAGAAAATGGGTTAATCTCTCAACTAAGAAAACTCAATGACCGCTGAAACCGCTCAAAATTCAAGGCGGGGAGAGAATCCCAGCTGTTCCACTGGTTTACAGAAGTCACAGAGTGTAGTTTTATAAACAGTATTGACTTAATGCACACGAGGAGTCCTCAACATGGCATACGAAACTGATTCCGAGCAGCGTCGTAGCGTTGGCCCTGCCCTGGCCTCGGCGCTCATTGGCGCCCTTCTCGGTGGTGCCGCTATCTTCGGCATCGGCCAGGCTCTGACCGAAGACCGAATTCCGGAAGCACAGGCTGTTTCCGCCGATGACGCTCTGCTTGGCGGTGTCGAGTACGGTCAGCGTTAAGTTTTTAACGCTAACCCTCCTTTAAAGCTATGCCCACCTTTGTTCGAGCGCGTAAGCGCGTGCTTGTACCTTGGTGGGCTTTGCTGTGCCTGCTGGCATTCATCCAGTCTCCCGGCAAGACTGTCGCTGACACAAAGCACGACCTGACAGAAGACCCCATCGGGTTTTTGTCCGCCTCGCTCAACATGTGGTCAGACACCATGCCGCTGGGACAGCTCCAAAACCAGGCATATGGCTATCTCTTTCCACAGGGCGCATTCTTCGCGCTGTTTAGTTTGCTGCCCGATGTCCTAGCGCCCGGCTGGCTGGTTCAGGCGCTGTGGTGGAGCCTTACTCTCTGCGTGGCTTTTACCGGCGCATATCGCGTGGCCGAAGCTATAAACGTCGGCACGCATACCTCTCGCGTATTGGCGGCATTGTTGTACGCGTTGTCGCCGCGTGTGATTACGACGTTGGGCGCGATTTCGTCCGAGACCTGGCCCGTCGCGCTGGCACCGTGGATTCTGCTTCCGCTCCTGCGGGTCGCAGCCCGGCGCGAGGAACTGCCCTGGCGTGCGACTGCCCGTGCCGTATTGCTGTCCGGTCTAGCGGTACTGTGCACTGGCGCGGTCAATGCGGTCAGTACAGCGGCGGCTTGCATCCCCGCAGGTCTGATGCTGCTCTTCTTCGCTTTTACGGGGCCTCGTCGCGGGCGTGCGTGGACGATGCTCGGCGGTTGGCTGGCTGCGTGTGCAGCGGTCAGCATGTGGTGGATTGTGCCGCTACTGCTGCTGGGCAAGTACTCACCACCGTTTACGGACTACATCGAGTCCTCCGGTGTGACCACTCGCTGGCTGAGCCTCGGCGAGACGCTGCGCGGCGCTACCTCGTGGACGCCGTTTGTCTCTTTTGAGCGCGTGGGTGGAAATGCGCTGGTCGCGGAGCCAATTCTGATCTACGCCACGATGGCTGTCGCAGCAATCGGACTGCTTGGCCTGGTCATGCGTTCACTGCCGCTGCGCCGGATGTGGCTGCTGATGATGCTCATCGGCCTTGTCATCATGGCGGCCTGGACGGAGCCATTCGGACTGGTGTGGGAATCGGCTCGAGAGATGCTCGATTCCACGCTCGCAGCGGTACGCAACCTGCACAAATTCGACACTATTGTGCGCCTGCCGCTCGTTATCGGTTTCGCTCATGCGACAGCGCAGCTGCCATGGCCGTGGCGGGAACCTGCGATTGACCGTGCGGAGAAGGCGAGTGCTGATGCTGACGCCGAAAACACCGATGCCAAGGTTCCAGCCGTAGCTCAAGCGACCACCGGCTGGCAGCAGTGGCTGCACCCGGAGAAGCACCCGCGCGCTATCGCATCGATGCTGGTTCTGGTGGTTCTCGCTAGCGCCACCGCACCTGCGTGGAGTGCTCGCTTAGCTCCGGCAGGAGGTTTTTCCGAGGTTCCGGGCTACTGGCACGAGGCCGCCGATTGGCTGAACAAGCAGGGCGAGGACACCCGCACGCTGGTCGTACCGTCATCACCGTTTGCCGATCAGACGTGGGGCAATACTCGTGACGAACCACTCCAGCCGCTTGCCGACGTCCCCTGGGCCGTCCGCGATACCGTGCCATTGGTACCTCCAGAGGCGATTCGCGGCCTCGATGGTCTGCGCAATTCGCTGACTCGTGGGCGTGAAGTACCGGCACTGGACGCCACACTGCGCAACAATGGCATCGGCTATGTACTGGTCCGCCACGACCTGCGAGTGGCATCAAGAGGCGATTCACTGCGCGCCATTACCTCCACGCTGCAGGACTCTCCGACCATGGAAAAGGTGGCGGAGTTCGCGGACGAGGACGGCCATACCGCTATCCAGATTTGGGGTGCGGGCCCGAAGGAGCTGCGCAATCACGCACTTTCACCGCGGTTGGTGGACACTACCCAGGTACCGCTAGTCGCCGGCGGCCCCGAAGTGCTCCCGCGGCTTGACGAAGTCGATTCCGATGCTCCGGTGCGCATCCTGTCTGGCAAGGATGCCGGCACTGTCACCGACACCCCCGCCCGCCGCGGCCGCAACTATGGTGAAGTCGTCGGTGCGGAGTCAGCAATCCTGGCCGAAGACGAGGACTCATATGTCCGCAACCTCGTTCCGGACTACCCCGTCGTGGGACTGCCACTGACGCAGACAGCAACGGGTCGCGCCACAATTGAGGTTTCGTCGTCGGCCTCTGAGCCATACAACGTCGGTGGTGCATCGGCTGACCACTCGGTCAACGCAATGCTCGACGGCGACACCACCACCTGGTGGGAACCCTTGGCGGGCAAGAGCCAGGCTGAATGGGTCAAACTGTCATGGAAGGAACCGACCGATAACGCAGTGCTCAGCCTGACCGGTGCTCGCGTTCCAGTGCAACTGCGCATCCAGACTGATACGGCTTCGAGCTCCGTACAGTTAGTCCCGGGTGAGACGACTCGTATTCCGCTGCCCGGCGGCAAGACCACATCTGTGCTCATCACAGCAAAGATTGCTCCTGTAGGCTTTGCTATCTCCGAGCTAGGCCTGGTGATTCCAAAGCGAGACACTGGCTTCGACGCATTCGAATCCAGCAGCCCCGATTCCGATGAAGAGGCGGAACTTTCCGCCGAGGATATAGCGGAGGACCTCACGCCGGTTCGTGTCCCGGTGGTACCGAATTCCTCGTCGCTGGCTCAGCGTTGGGTCTTTGGCCAGGAGATTCACGAGGGCACGCTGGTGCGCCTGTTCACCGTTCCGAAGCCGGTAAAGGTGAAGGTCGATGCTGATACCTGCCGCAGCAGCATCGGAGACCCGTGGGCCAGCCTCCAGCGCGGTGACGGTTCTGATCACCGCGGGCTGACCTGTGGTGAAGAGATTGAGCTCTCGCCGGGGCCATGGCGCATCGATGCCAAGTCCGATTGGGTATCGCTCACCTCGACTGACTACTTCGCACCGTCAGCTGAGCAGCAGAAAGCCACGCCAATCGACCTGAACAATCCTATTGACGCTGCCGACCACGATCGCATCGTGTGGTTGCCAATCTCTGTCAATGCTGGCCACGAGCTTCGTGTCGGAGGTGCCCCCATGAAGCCGGTAACGGTCTCTGGTTGGCAGCAGGGTTGGACGATTCCGGCTGGAATTGGTGGTGCAGTCGAGCTGACCTATCCACCGCAGCAGACCTGGCGTACTGGAATCCTCGCAGGCGGCGCACTCGCAGCTGTGTACGCACTGGTCGCTGTGGGGCTGGCTTTCGCTTGGCGACGATTCGCTCTCACCTCTCCGATTCCCGCATCTTCGCTGGGCAATGACTTGCCGCGGGCGGCTATTGGCATTGCGGCTGCCGCGACAGTGACCCTGGTATCCAGCTGGCCTGGCGTGGTCGTTGCCCTCGTGGTGGTTGCCGCTACCCTTGGTGCGGTTTTCTGGGCACGGAAGCGTGGGGACGTCGTCAAGCCATGGCTGAACGTGCGAAATGCACTAATTGTGGCGCTTGCTGCGATGATGTCGATTGCGGGCTTGGTGCTGGCGGCGAACCCATGGCCAAAGGATGACTACGCCGGTGCCGGCTGGCCGCTTCAGTTACTGCTGACGGCGGCGCTGACGATCGTGGCGTGCTGCTCGATGCTTTCCGGTGGCGGTGCTGATGACGACACCGACAACACCGCTGATTAAAAGCCGTTAGCGGTTGACCCAGACGCGTGCGAAGAAGCGGCGGGCAGGTTCCTCGACGAGCGCGTAGGAGGCGGCGGCCACCGGAATCGACAGTGCGACCGTGACAATGGTGACACTGAGCAGATGTCCGGTGAACAGCTTCACGCCAAGCAGCGGGAATGCAATGGAGAGCATCGCCACATGCCAGAGGAAGATACCGTACGACCAGCGCCCTAGCGCCTGCATGATGGGGTGTTCAAGGAAGCGAGACTCCGGCGCTATCGCCCAGGGGCCGATGATGGCGGCACCGAAGACCAGACCGCACAGCAGGCGGCGGGTGAATTCCCAGTTGGTGAGCTCGACTAGCCCTTCGGGACCCAGGTAGGAAGCCAGAACCAGCGCACCAACGGCGATCGCCAGCCACAGCGAACGGCGGCGTGCCCAGCGCTGCATGGTCTCCACCTTCGCGCGGGCGGCATCGGTATCGACGCCCTGGAGCGATTCCAGCTCGGCGAGAATCATGCCAGCTGCGAACCAGGAAAAGTAGGCAATCGGCTGAATATGCGGGTTAACGCCTTCTGGGTACGGCAGTGGCAGGTAGGGCCAGCCGAAGCTCAAGATCGCAAGCAGGGAAATTGCCACTATGCGGCGCCCCTGCTGGCGATGCGGGTCCAACCGGCTAAGCCCAATGGCAAACAGCGGCAGCGCGATGTAGAACGCGACCTCCACCGACAACGACCACAGGTGCGTCAACCCACCGTGCAGCGAGCCGGAGAAATACACCTGTGTCAGCGTCAGATTTGTTAGCCAAATCTTGAGATCCGCGCCGCGCCCCACCGGCAGTGCGATGAGCACAATAAGCACTAGCACCCAGTACGCGGGCATAATGCGCGCGACGCGCTTCTTGTAGTACTTCGCCCAGCTCTTCTTCCGTCCGCCGTCGGCATCGGACAATGCTTTACGACGGGGAATTCCGCCGTAACCCGAGCGGTGAGAACGCCACAACAGGAATCCGGACAGCACGAAGAATACGGCCACGAAGAAGTCGAAGCGGCCGAGGATGCGCTCCCACAGGGCTCCCACATCATGCCCGGTCTGGAATGCGACGTGCGTGCCGATGATGCCCATCGAAGCCACAGCTCGCAGGCCCTCCAGCGAAGGCAGGAAGCCTGGGCGGAATATGGTGGCAGAGCTCGATGCAGTGCTGGATCCCGAGCTGGATGCAGTGTTCGGCATAGCGCTCGACGCTGTGTCTTGCCTAGCGCTTGGAGCTGCCGCAAATGCCTTGGACGTCATAGTACTTTCTTACACGGATACCGGAATGAGTAAAATCACTTGTATTCTATTATGAAATAAGTCCTGTTCAGGCCGGTTTTTCCAAAACTCTTTTGTTTTCCCGACAAGTTATTTTTTAAAAACACACCACATAACTCCTAACTTCCTGCTAGGTTTTGCAGCAGAAAGTTACGTACAGTTAAAGGACTATCCGCTGATGAAGAGAACTCTCGGACATGCACTGATTATCATCGGTGCTGCATTGATTGTCATTGCCGTCCTTCTGCCAACCTTCCTGGTGCCTCGCCTCCGGGTCATCCCACTTGACACTGTGAGCGACACCATCACGGAGGTGCGCGACGGCACCCTGTTGGACTCCAGCCAGCTGGGCAAGAATGAGCCAACGCCAAACCGCAAGAATGACCCGCGTTGCAAGGCAGAGACGGACGAAGAGAAGCGCGACCTCCCGGTCCACTGCTTCATCAACGACAAGACTCCGATGCAGTCGAAGCGCCACGTTGAGATCGAGGAGCCGGCTGACGACAAGATCGCAACCCTCCAGGTCGGTACCACCCTGCTGCGCGATGACCGCGAAGAGCCGAAGAACCTCATCAATGCGACCCTCGACCGCATCACTGTTGACCGCAGTACTGCGTACCCGGTAGATGACCCGATCTCCAGCGTTGCTATTAACGCGCCCCAGGGTGGTTCGGACACCAAGCCGCCGACGTTCACCCGTCCGGGCATCCAGTACCAGTTCCCGTTTGGTGCCGAGAAGAAGTCCTACCCGTACTACGACGTCCAGGCGATGCGTAACTTCGAGATTGACTTCGTCGGTGAGGAAACTCAGGATGGCGTCAAGGTCTACAAGTACTCCATGACCATTCCGCCGCAGAACCTCTACGAGTCCCTGACCGAGCACTTCACTCGCGACGGCCGCAAGCTCACCGAGGCTGACAAGTCCTCGCTGGCTTCCATGCGCCTGAGCTTCCCGGCTCACAAGTGGGGCCTGGAGGGTGACGACGACGTCGAGTTGGATCGTTACTACACCAACGTCCGTACTGTTCGCGTGGAGCCAACCTCTGGCGTGATCGTCAACGGTACTGAAGAGATGTTCATGTTCTACGCCAAGGACGACAAAGAAGCGGAAGAAATTGCTTCCAAGGCTGGCCGTGAGAAGGAAGCCAAGGAGCAGAACCGCACCGCGATGAAGTACACCGCACAGTGGGACGAAGGCTCCAAGGGCCGTCAGATGGACCGTGCTAAGGAAGCCCGTAAGTCGCTGACTATCGGTGGCACTGTCGCACCGTGGATCCTCGGCATCCTCGGCCTGGTTCTCATCGTGATTGGCTTCCGCATTCGCAGCAAGTCTGCCTAAGGGACCAAGCCACGAGGCCCTTAAGATGCCTCAGGCACTCGCTTAGCTCGAGTTTCACTGAGGAAATCTAAAAATAATTTAATATAGGGCACGTGACACAACGTTTCCGCACTACTTTGACCCAGTCGGCTCGCTCTCATTCGGAGCGAGTCGCCTGGGTTTTTGTGTTGTCGTGGATTCTCTTGCTGACCGCTGCCGTGTGCTGGCCGCTCTTTGCCCCACACAAGGCACCGGCTGAGGGTCGCTTTGGGGCACCGATGTTTCTGCTGCGCGACATGGTCATCTCCAATCACCCACCGCTTACCGACGCGGCCCTGGGACTCGGCCCCGCTGCGGCACGAGCTGTTCCGCAGGACACCGCACTGTGGGCACTGGGCTACTTTGTGGATGCCAGCCATTGGGTGCGCTTCGCCATGGTGGGCGCCTGTTTGATTGGTGGTCTTGCAGCTGCTGAGCTCGCCCGCAGGTTCACTCGCCACGACTCTGGCACTAGTGGCGTATCCGGTGCCGGCCTTATCCCCATGACTCCGAGCTTGGCCAGTCAGCTGATCGCACCGACGATGCTGCTCTGGAACCCGTTCGTCGTCGAGCGTTTACTCCAGGGACAGTGGTCACTGGTCATCGCCGTATTGTTACTTCCTGCAGTAGTTCTGGCAACACAGATGGGTAGTGCTTTGTGGCGCACCAGCGCCATTGCCGCTGCGGGCCTCACACCGACCGGTGCCCTATTGGCTGGTATCACCGGCATTGCTGCCGCCCGCAATAACCGCGACCGCGCTTGGATTGCGGCCACAACACTGGCGGTCAGTTCACCGTGGTTGGTGGCATCTTTGCTTAACCCGAGTGCAGCTGGGTCCTCCGATGTTGCTGGCGCTGCCGCATTTGCGGCCCGAGCAGAGGCTCACGTCGGCACACTCGGCAGCCTGTTGGGGCTGGGTGGCATCTGGAATAAGCAGGCTGTGCCACTGACGCGCGAGGCTGGTTTTTCGGCGATCATGGTGCTGGCACTCCTGGTGCTTATGGGGCTGGGATTCCGTCGTGTCTGGCATTCGCAAGAGCGCTGGCGGGGGCTGATTATCGTCGGCGCCGTGAGCATTGTGCTCGTCGCTCTCGCCGCAACAACGCCGGGCATTTTGATGATGGGTTGGGCACTCGAGCACATCCCGGGGGCGGGTCTGCTTCGCGATGCACAGAAGTGGATCGCGCTCGTTGTCCCCGCCTATGTCATCCTCGCCGCCAGCGGTGCGGAGTACCTAGCACGCCGCGCGCGCAGTGCCACCGCCAATATCGGCCAGTGGTTGGCTACCGGCGTCAGCGCGCTCATCATCATTGCCGCTGTCCCCACGCTGCCCGCCGATGTCGCTCCGCTACGCCCCGTTCCGTCATGGGAGGGCTGGTCGGCGGTTTCCGGTGTCGTCGCGCTTGACGACGATCGCGTTGCGGTTCTGCCTGCCGGTTCTTACCGCATCATTGATGGGCGCCCTGTCCTCGACCCGGCTACGAAGATTTTGCCCGCTCCGGTGGTGAGCTCCGGCGAATTGATCGTCTCTGGGCAGTCGGTGTCTGGCGAGGGAACCACAACCGTTGAGCGCACACTGCTCGGTGGCGCGAAGAGGCAGGAGGAGCTTGCGTCTGCGCTCCAGAGCCTTCGAGACCAGGGCGTTGGCTGGGTCCTAGTGGAGAATTCGCCCGGCAACTTCGGCGATTCAGCTGACATTGTGGCAGCGCTAGATCCCGTCTATGAAACACCTGACCTGCAGCTATACCATGTCCCCGGCGTTATCGATCCGACCACAGAACCAAGCCAGGGGGCCTATACAGCTGCGTGGATGGCTTTTGGAATCTGGGCTCTTTGCCTGCTCGCTGGAATACTGGCTGGACTATTGGCTGGAGTAAAGGAAGCGCTACTGCCCCGCCGCAGGTAGCAGATTGTCCAGAGTTGGGTTTTCCAAGACATTCAGAACTGCCTCGCCGGTTTTGTCCCAGCCAAATTCTGCGGCACGGGCGACGCAGGCCTTGGACATGACGCGATGCAGTTCGCCGTTATCGAGAATCTGTCGTGTCTTGGTAATTAGGTCAGCTTCATCGCTGGCCAGCAGGCCAGTTTCACCGTCGTTGACCGAATCACGCAAGCCCGCCGAGGATCGGTAACCGACCGTCGGCACGCCGTGCTGTGCCGATTCGATGACGGCGAGCCCCCAGCCCTCCTTGCGCGAAGGCATCAGATGCAGACACGACTTGGAGAGGATGCGGTGTTTATCCGCCTCTGTGACCTGCCCGTGGAAGACCACGTGATCCGAAACGCCCTTGTCACGGGCATATTCCACGAGATTGTCGTGCCACCATCCCGAGCCAATAACATCGAGAATTGCACCTGGACGATCCTGCACAAGATCTGCGAGCACATCGATGGCGTGCTCAATCTGCTTGTGCGGGACCAATCGCGACAGCGTCACCAGATGCGGTGCCGGACCGTCGCACTCGGATAGGTCTGCCATGATTTCGGTCGACTGCAATTCCTCCGGAATCGGGTCCACACCATTGCGAATCACCGCGATGCGCCCCGGCGACACTCCAAGTTCTTCCAGTTCAGCGGCACTTGGCTCGGAAACGGTGATGTAGCGGCAGCGGCGGTGAACCATCGGCGACAGACGCGACTCGATGAACCACCCCAGCTTGCTAATAATCGGCCCTGCCACTGGCCACTGTTCGCGGTGGCAGTGATGTGTCAGCAGCACCGTCGGTGCGCCGGAGAAAATCCGCGCGAAAAAGGGGACACCGTTTTGGGTGTCGACCACGACATCCGGCTGGCCGCCGAGTGCCTTGGCAATTGGCCCCACACCAAGTCGCGCACCCAGCATCGCGGTCCAGGAGCGCACGTAGACGGAGAAGTTTCCACCAGCACGGGAGAAAGTCACGCCATCACGACGCGAAAGGGCTGGTGCGCCTGGGTAGTTGGCCGTGCGGAACACCACAGTATGGCCTTGGTCGGCAAGGTAACCTGCGACGCGCTCCAAATAGCGCTCACTACCTCCACCTTCGGGATGACCAGTGTCGCGCCAACACAACAGTAAGATTTTCATAACAATATGAGCCTAACGCTCGGCGCGGCTTTCGTTGCCGCTTTAGCTCAAATCCATACTCCCAAACCCAACCAGTCCATTAGATTGTTTGACGTGACCAGCTTTCGCTTTCCCGCTTTTATCGTCCCACCTGCCCTGGAAGAGCTGCGCAGCTTTGCTACGCTGTCGCGCTCATTCGGGTTGCTCAACGACTTCAAATACGAGCAAACCGATCCCGATATCTTCTATGGACACCTGGCCGAGGACACCATTGGCCTGCTAGAAGGAATCGCAGCTGGGGCGGATGGTGCGGTGGGGTCGACGGGCGCAGGGAGGCCGGTGGGCACGTCGTCAAGCGTTACGACGAACACCGCTCTGCGAGGCAAACGCATCCTTGATGTCGGCGGCGGCCCCGGGTATTTTGGCCGCGCATTTGCCCAGCGTGGCGTGGAGTATTACACCTGCGAGCCAGACGTGGGTGAGATGGCGGCGGCGGGGATCAAGCTGGAGTCGTCCGTACGCGGATCGGGGCTGGAGCTGCCATTTCGCGATGACGCCTTTGACCTCACCTACTCGTCGAATGTCGCCGAGCACGTGCCCGAGCCGTGGACGATGGGCGAGGAAATGCTGCGCGTAACCAAGCCGGGCGGGCTGGTCGTCTACTCCTACACCATTTGGTACGGCCCATTCGGTGGTCACGAGATGGGGATGACGCACTACCTGGGTGGCGACCGCGCGCGGCGCATGTATGAGAAGAAGCACGGCAAGCGGCCGAAGAACTACTTTGGCGAGTCCCTGTTCAAGGTCGGTTGCGGTGAAGGTTTGAAGTGGGCGCACGCTGCCGCGGAGGCCGGCGACTGTGAACTGCTGGCCGCGTTTCCGCGTTACCACCCGTGGTGGGCCTGGTGGATGGTTCACGTGCCGGGGCTACGTGAGTTCGCGGTGTCGAACCTGGTGCTGGTGCTGCGGAAGCGGTAGGGGGTCAGTTTCTCTCGGAGCGTGCTCCCCTGACTTCGCATTTTCCGCAACTAGACTGGGAGCTCAAGCATTTTACTGATTGAGCGGGGATTTTCACGATGAGCGACGCGGACCGGGCACAGCTGCACAGGACTATTTGGAACATCGCCAACGATTTACGTGGCAGCGTGGATGGTTGGGATTTTAAGTCTTATGTGCTCGGCATGATGTTCTACCGCTTTATCTCGGAGAAGCTCTCCGAGTACATCGACGAGGGCGAACGCGCCGCTGGAAATGAGGACGCGGACTACGCTTCCCTTTCTGACGAGGATGCTGAGTGGGGGCGCGCCAGCATCGTCGAGGAAAAGGGCTACTTCATTTTGCCCTCTGAGTTGTTTACCAACGTCTGCCAGCAGGCGGCTGACGAACACTACCGCGAGAACCTCAATGAGCGACTGCAAAAGGTGTTCAAAAATATCGAAGCATCTGCAAAAGGCACCGCTAGCGAAAGCGATCTTCAGGGGCTTTTCGACGACATCAACCTGGACAGCAACAAGCTTGGTAACTCAGTCATCGAACGCAATAACAAGATCTACGATCTGATGAGGCATATCGGCAATATGCCGCTCACCGTTAAAGCCGATGACAACTCCATCGACTTATTTGGTGATGCCTACGAGTACTTGATGGGCATGTATGCCTCTCAGGCAGGCAAGTCCGGAGGCGAGTACTACACTCCGCAGGAAGTCTCTGAGCTGCTGACTCGAATCACTGTGGTGGGCAAGAAGAGTGTGAACAGGGTGTACGACCCGGCTGTCGGCTCCGGTTCGCTGCTGCTGAAATTCAAGAAGGTGCTGGGCGAAGGTGGTGTCCGCGAGGGCTACTACGGCCAGGAAATCAACCTGACCACGTATAACTTGGCACGCATTAACATGTTCCTGCACGATGTGAACTTCGATAATTTCGACATTGCGCTGGGCAATACCCTCACCGAACCTGCGCACTGGGATAACCAACCCTTTGAGGCGATTGTGTCCAACCCGCCCTACTCCATCAAGTGGGAGGGCGATAACAATCCTCTGTTGATTAACGATCCACGCTACGCACCGGCGGGCGTCCTGGCCCCGAAATCGAAGGCCGATTTGGCTTTTACGATGCATATTCTCTCGTGGCTTGCGACGAACGGCACTGCCGCAATTGTTGAGTTCCCCGGTGTGCTTTACCGCGGCGGCGCGGAGAAGAAAATCCGCAAGTACCTGGTGGATAACAACTATGTGGATACGGTTATCCAGTTGCCGCCGGATCTTTTCTTCGGCACCACGATCGCGACCTGCATCATCGTGCTGAAGAAGTCGAAGAAGGACAATTCGGTTCTCTTCATCGATGCCTCGGCAGAGTTTGAGCGCAGTGGCAACAAGAACCGACTGAATGAGAAGAACCAGAAGAAGATTCTGGATGCCTTCACTGCCCGCGAGGATGTGGAGTATTTCACCAAGCTGGTGCCCGCTGAGGAGATTGCGGATAACGACTACAACATCGCAGTTTCCTCCTATGTCGAGCCTGAGGACACCCGCGAGGTCATCGACATCGTGGAGCTGAATAAGCAGATTGTTGGCATTGTGGAGCGCCAGCGCCAGCTGCGCGAGGCAATCGATGAGATTGTGGCAGATCTTGAGGGAACCCGCACCGATGTCTGACACGAACGGCGACATGAACATGGCGTCTGCTGGCGAGCTGGTGATGTTCCGCACGGATGACGGCGCTACTCGCATCGAAGTACGGCTTGTCGACGAAACCGTCTGGCTCACTCAGGCCCAGATGGTGGAGCTGTTCCAGTCGTCGAAGGCGAACGTCTCCGAGCACATCAGGAATGTGTTTGCGGAAGGCGAGCTCGAAGAGGATTCAGTTGTTCGGAAATTCCGAACAACTGCGGCCGACGGAAAGAACTACCAGGTCAAACACTACAACCTCGACGTGATTATCTCCGTGGGCTACCGAGTGAGGTCCCTGCGGGGTACTCAGTTCCGGCAGTGGGCACTAGGTGTCTTGCGCGAATACCTGATAAAGGGCTTCGCCATGGATGATGAGCGCCTGAAAGAGGGCGGAGGTGGAACGTACTGGCGTGAATTGCTGGAGCGTATCCGCGATATTCGCTCTAGCGAGAAGGTCATTCATCGTCAGGTTCTTGATTTGTACGCCACCAGCGTGGATTACGATCCGCGGGCCGCTGTGAGTAAGCAGTTCTTTGCGACGGTCCAGAATAAGCTTCATTTCGGTGCTCACGGCCACACGGCAGCCGAGGTGGTTTACGAGCGTTCGGACGCCACAAAGCCAAACATGGGGTTGACGAATTGGAAGGGCGAACGCGTCACTAAGGCCGAGGTGGAGATTGCCAAAAATTACCTTTCCGAGGACGAGCTAAAACGCCTGAATACCTTGGTTTCCGCCTACTTCGATGCGGCAGAATTCCGTGCGCAGATGCACCAGCCGACGTATATGGCGGACTGGATGGATCACCTCACCACAATGATTGCGGCCATGGGCGGCAAGTCTTTGGAGGGAGCAGGAACGGTTTCCCACCGTCAAGCAGTACAGAAGGCCCATGAAGAATACGAGAAGTACAAAACTGTGATGGATACCCAACCCAGTGGCGTGGAACGGGATTATCTCAAGGAAATCACTGCAGTTCAGAAACAGATTCAGCAAACACCGAAGGAGCAGAAGTGAACCAGATTGAAAAGCTCATCGAGGAACTCTGCCCGAATGGTGTGGAGCACAAACCGCTGGGCGAGGTTGGCACTTTCAGTCGTGGTGGTGGGCTCCAGAAGAAAGACTTCACCGAAAGCGGTGTCGGCTGTATCCACTACGGCCAGATTTATACCCACTACGGAATCTGGGCTACGGAAACTAAGTCGTTTGTCAGTGATGACTTCGCCGCTAAGAAGCGGAAGATGTTACCTGGCGATGTGTTCATCGCTACCACGTCTGAAAACGATGAGGATTTGGGCAAAGCCACGGCTTGGCTCGGCACTGAGGAAATTGTTACAAGCGGCGACGGTTATGTCTTTCGACACAGTATGAATCCAAAGTTTGTTTCATACTTTTTTAATAGTTCACTTTTCCACCGATCAATCGAGCGCTGGATTACTGGAACAAAAGTTCGTCGTATTTCTTCAGCGGCAATGTCGAAAGTGATGGCACCATGCCCTCCTTTAGAAATCCAACAAGAAATCGTAAAAATTCTCGATACCTTCCAATCGCTGGAAGCGGAGCTGGAAGCGGAGCTGGAAGCGGAGCTGGAAGCGAGGAAAAAGCAGTATGAATTTTATCGTGACCAACTGCTGACGTTTACCGAGAGAGAGAGTCCGGTGGGTGACCTTGAACGAAGTGGCCCAACGCATTTCCTCTGGTGGTACGCCTCGGTCCGGGACAAAAGAGTTTTACAACGGCTCAATCCCGTGGTTACGTACCCAAGACATCGACTACAGGGACGTCTATAAAACCTCAGCATCTATTACTGATGCAGGCCTCAATTCATCTTCGGCGAAATGGGTTCCAGAAAACTCCGTAATTGTGGCGATGTACGGTGCAACAGCAGCGAAAGTTGCGGTTAACAAGATTCCACTGACCACCAATCAAGCCTGCTGCAACATCACTGTAGATAGTGATATCGCACACTATCGATACGTTTATCACTGGATTGCTAAACAATACTTTATTTTGAAAAACCTAGGTGAAGGTTCCCAAAATAACCTTAACGCGAGAAAGATTAAGAACTTCCCAATCCCCATTCCTCCCCTCGAAGAGCAGCAGCGCATCGTGAATATTCTCGACAAGTTCGATGCACTCGTGAACGACCTCACCTCCGGCCTGCCAGCCGAAATTGAGGCGCGACGCAGCCAGTACGAGCATTACCGTGATAACCTATTCAGTTTCTAAGACCATTAGCAAAGCCAAATTAAAGGGATAATAAGGATGACACATACCGTTCGGCAGCATCCTTAACGCCTTTAGGGTTCTTATCTATTTCCTGAATAGGCGCATCGGAGAAACCATTTTTCTCATTTACCCCAAGCCACCAATCGTGCATGAACTTGTCAGAATTTAAATCTTTCCACTCTTTAGCGTATTTACACAAGACTTCATTAACATCCGCCACGCTTTCATTGACGAAGTTAAATGTCTCTTCGAACTGGAATTTAGGATAGTATCTCACTTCACCGATTAGATACGAGAAAATTGCCCCCTTCCCACGCAGGTATTTAAGGAAGTCTTTCCTTCCCCTCTCATTTCTCTCAGGAGAAAACAACTTCACCAACTGAGATTGCCTTATGCAATCTATGTCTGTTACACGGTCAACCAAGTCAGAAATCTCTGTGTTTTGGCGATACTCACCTGACCATATAGGCGACTCTTCCCACCCTTCAGGAAATCCCATATCTCCAATATTGACATGATTTAGCTCCGTGAATGATTTTATTAGAGCAATAATTTCCTTTGCCCATGCAGTAGATGGATCAATTCGACATAACAGGAAGTGTATTGCCACTATCGTTTTATAGAGTTTGTGCGGCAATTTATTAAAATCAGGTAGGTACGGATCGGAAATCTTCGGAGTAGAAAGTGATGTATCAAATACCCGGTTCCAGATCCGTGAATAATGCGCACAGCAGTTTCGAACATACCGAAGATGATTTATCCAATTGGCTAGCGAAGGATAATCACCCTTGCCTCTTTCGCTCACCAAACCAGCTCTCATTGCAATAAGAGAGCAATCCTCTTCGGGAAGTTGTGGAAAAAGTCGACTGAGATTCCCAAACGACATAATCTCAGTCGCCGCCCATACAGGCAAATGCGGACCATACTTCTTTCTAAAATGACTGACAAAATCCCCCTGACTTCTTTTCTCTTCACGGGTATAGTCAGCCAACCACTCCGCATGATATGACATCCTGATAGAAGTAGGCGCTGCAGTCCAAACCGTTCTTTCTCTCCTAAGCATAGTCGGCAATCGATGGGCGAAGGGGTCATGGGCCCCCAAGCGATTCCCTATTTGTCCCCTCATCCATATTTCGATTATTCGGAGCGCCTCAATTAATTTTTTTCTTACTTCGTCATCAAACTCATAAAGATTAATTATATCGGAGAACTTTACACCAGGATGGAACTCGCCGCCGTCCTTAAAATAATAAGCATATCCTGAGAATCGAAAATAGCTGCAATTTTGGAGGAATTTTTTTGCAGTTTCCATATCGTCAATTAACAATCCATGTGACGACAGCTTGGTTATCTGCGAATTTAAATCAAAAGACTTTTTCTTGTATTTGCTTTTACGATACGAGTTATACTGGTCAGTTTGCATAAAAAAGAGTAGCCGCCTCTCTATACAGAAAGGTCGGCTACTCGTGATGTCATCAATTTAGCCGGGGACGGACATACCTTCAACTGCAACTACCCCCATGGGGGGTGTTTTTGGTGCCTCTCAAGACGTTTCCTCGTCACGCTTTGTTTGGTCTTTCTCGTTCGCCTGTAGGTTACTAGGTTAAGCACTCGCTTTCTTTATTGGCATCGACTCGATGGATAGGGCAGGCTGTATGAATCAGGACGGCGTCGGCAAGCGACGAGTAACCAAGTACGACCCAATTGCTGTCGGTGAGCAGAGCACGGTCGTCGCGGAATACCAGGCCGAGGAGCGCACCTCGGAGGACTACCAAACCGAGGCACAACTGGAGCAGGAACTCATCAACATCCTCCAGTCGCAGGCCTACGACTACCTGCCCATCCACAGCGAAGCAGACCTCGTTGCCAACCTGCGCCGTCAACTCGAAACTCTCAACCACGTCACGTTTAGCGACGCGGAATGGGAACGGTTCTATCGCACCTGCGTCACCAGCGCCAACGACGGAATCAAGGAAAAGACCCGTCGCATCCACGAAGACCACATTCAGGTTCTTACGCGTGACGACGGCACGAGCAAAAACATCCGACTGCTGGATAAAGCAAATGTCCATAACAACCAGCTGCAGGTCATTAACCAGTACGAGGTGGAAAAGGGCGAAGGCGGTGCGAAACACTCCAATCGTTATGACGTCACCATTCTGGTCAATGGCCTTCCCATGGTGCACATCGAGCTCAAGCGCCGTGGCGTAGATCTGCGTGAAGCCTTTAACCAGATCAGGCGCTACCAGCGCGACTCTTTCTGGTCTGGTGATGGTTTGTTCGATTATGTGCAGCTGTTCGTCATCAGCAACGGCACGCTGACAAAGTACTACTCCAACACCACCCGTGAACTACACATCAAAGAAACGGGAGGAAAAGGCCGCCCGGCGCGCGGTGCTAAGAGCTTTGAATTCACATCGTGGTGGGCTGACGCAAATAACAAACCCATCCGGGATCTTGTTGGCTTCACTAAGACATTTCTGTCCAAGCACTCGCTTCTCAATATTCTGACTAAGTTCTGCGTCTTCACTGCTGCGGAAGAACTACTGGTGATGCGCCCATACCAGATCGTCGCCGCTGAGAAGATTCTGCAACGAGTTGAGATTTCCAATAACTATCGTGAACGCCTTGGCACCACGGAGGCTGGCGGCTACATCTGGCACACAACCGGTTCGGGGAAAACCCTCACCTCATTCAAAGCCGCACAGCTGGCTAGCAAACTTTCGCATGTAGATAAGGTTCTCTTCGTCGTCGACCGTAAAGACCTCGACTACCAAACCATGCGTGAGTACGACCGCTTCCAAAAGGGCGCTGCGAACTCCAACACCTCGACCGCCGTGCTGAAGAAGCAGCTGGAAGACGACGACGCATCCATCATCATCACCACAATTCAGAAGCTGTCGAACTTCATCGCAGGCAACAAACACCACGATGTCTACGGCAAGCACGTGGTCATCATCTTCGACGAATGCCACCGCTCCCAATTCGGTGACATGCACACTGCCATCACGAAGGCGTTCAAGAAATACAACCTCTTCGGTTTCACCGGAACGCCCATCTTCGCCGACAACTCCACCAGCGGAACCAAAGCCAACCTCAAAACCACCGAGCAGGCTTTCGGCAAACGACTCCACTCCTACACCATCGTTGACGCCATCAACGATAAGAATGTCCTGCCCTTCCGGATTGACTACGTCAACACCATCTCGGTTGGAAGCGTTAAGGACAAGGAAGTCGCAGGCATCGACACCGAAGGCGCACTCCTGGCGGAGCCACGCCTGAAAAACGTCGTCGACTACACGCTCGAACACTTCGCTCAGAAAACAAAGCGGGAAACCTTCTACGAACACCGCGTTGTCGAGAACGTATCCGCCTCAGCAAAGGCCCGGCACCGCGGTCGGATTAAGGAAATAAAGAAAGAACAACGAGTTCGTGGCTTCAACGCTATCTTCGCCACCGCTTCTGTTGAGGCTGCCTACACTTACTACAACCTCTTCAAAAAAGCGCAAGTATCACTGCCAGAAGCAGAGCGCCTGAAGATTGCCATGATTTACTCATTCGCACCAAATGAGGCCGAAAAGGATGAGTCACCGACGATTCCGTCGTCAAGCGAAAAGAAAAGCGATGCGGCAGCTACTGCCGTGGCCGACGAGGCAGGCCTGCTCCGTGAAGAAGGCATGGAGCCCGAGCAGCTACCCAAGGTTGCGCGCGATTACCTGGAAGCGGCGATTGCCGACTACAACGGGTATTTCAAGACCAACTACGACACCTCCGCCGAGAAATTCCAGAACTACTACAAAGACCTCTCCCTGCGAATGAAGAACAGGGAAGTCGATATGACCATCGTGGTCAACATGTTCCTCACCGGATTCGACGCCACTACCTTGAACACGCTGTTCGTGGACAAGAACCTGAAATACCACGGGTTGATTCAGGCATTCTCGCGTACCAACCGAATCCTCAATTCCGTCAAGACGTACGGCAACATTGTCTGCTTCCGAGACCTCGAAGACGCCACAAATCAGGCGCTGCGGCTCTTCGGCGATACCAAGGCGCAAAGCGTGGTACTGCTTAAGCCCTACGCTGAGTACTTTGCCGAATATGCCAAGCTAGTGAAGCGACTGCTCCAGGAATACCCGCTGGATAAGGTCATTGTTGGCGAGAAGGCGAAGAAGGAGTTCATCAAGCTCTTCGGCGCGATTCTGCGTGTCCAAAACATCCTGACTTCCTTCGACCAATTCGCTGTTGACGCGCTGTTGACGCCGCGCCAGGAGCAGGATTACCGCAGTATCTACCTCGACCTTTTTGCGGAATTCCGTACTGAAAGCGACGGGGACCGGGAGTCCATCAATGACGATGTCGTCTTCGAGATGGAGCTAATCAAGCAGGTCGAGATCAATGTCGACTACATTCTCATGCTCGTCGAGCAATACCGTGAAACCCACGGCAGCGACGAGAGAGAAGAAATTCGTGCCCAGATTTCTCGTGCTGCAAACTCCAGCCCATCGCTGCGGAACAAGCGCGACCTGATTGAAGAGTTCGTCAACACAGTGAGCCTGACACAGCCTGTTGACGAGCAGTGGGAGGAATTCATCAGAACCAAACGCACGGCAGAGCTCAATGCGATTATCACTGAAGAGAAGCTGCGGATGCCCACGGCGCAATCTTTTATTGAAGAGGCGCTGACCACCGGCATTGTCAGCACGCTTGGCACCGGAATTGTTCGAATTCTTCCGCCAATGTCGCGGTTTACCCCAGGTAATGAGCGTGAAAAGGTCAAGACACGGGTGCTGCAGCGCATCCAGGCCTTTGTCGAGCGCTATCGGAACTTGGGGTTCGCGGAGGATGATGGAGAGGCGGCTTGATGGTTGCGGGCGGGCGTAACGATTGGGCCTTCACATGGCAGACCGTTACCGCCTCGCTTCCGCGAAGCTGTGTTTAAAACTACTTATGTAATTACCCCCGGTTTCTCCCATAACCCCAGGTGAGAGACTACGGCGAGTTAACTTTCTCCCCAGCACCCCTCAAATCACCCCCGGCAATCCGCCATTCGTTATAGAGTGACGCACGACACTTTACGACGAATCTGTGAGGTAAAAACACATGACTTCCGCCACCATTCAGCCGGGCGGCGAAGCCTTCATCTACGAGGCAATTCGCACCCCGCGCGGCAAGGGCAAGAAGGACGGCTCCCTCCACGAGGTACGCCCGGTATCACTTCTCGTCGGCCTCATCGACGAAATCCGCAATCGTTTCCCTGACCTGGACGAAGAGCGCATCAGCGACCTCATCGTGGGCTGCGTCAGCCCGGTCGGCGACCAGGGCGCGGACATTGCCCGCACCGCAGCACTCACCGCAGGTCTGCCGTACCGCACCGGCGGTGTCCAGATCAACCGCTTCTGCGCTTCGGGCCTCTCCGCCATCAACTTGGCTGCTCAGAAGGTCCGCTCCGGCATGGACGAGCTCGTCCTCGCCGGTGGCGTCGAGTCCATGTCCCGCGTGCCAATGATGTCCGACGGCGGCGCAATGGCAATGGATGCACAGGTCTCGTTCGCAACTGACTTCGTCCCGCAGGGTATCTCCGCTGACCTGATTGCATCGCTTGACGGCTTTGACCGCGAGTCCCTCGACGAAATGGCTGCACTCTCCCACGCCCGTGCCGCAAAGGCTTGGTCTGAGGGCCGCTTCGACCGCTCCGTCGTCCCGGTCAAGGACGCTAACGGCCTGACCATCCTCGACCGCGATGAGACCATCCGCGAGGGCGTCTCCGCAGAGTCCCTGGCCGGCCTGCGCGCAGCCTTCACCATGATGGGTGAGCAGGGTGGCTTCGACGCAGTTGCACTGAAGAAGTACCCGCAGCTCGAGCGCATCAACCACGTCCACCACGCAGGTAACTCCTCCGGCATCGTCGATGGCGCTGCACTGACCCTGGTTGGTTCTGAGAAGGCCGGCGCAGACATGGGGCTCACCCCACGCGCACGCGTTGTCGCCACCGCTGTCAATGGTGTCGAGCCGACCATCATGCTCACCGGTATCGAGCCGGCCGTCCGCGAGGCTCTGGCCAAGGCCAACCTGACGGTCGACGATATCGACGTGTGGGAAATCAATGAGGCGTTTGCCGCCGTCGTCAAGCATGCCCAGCAGAACCTGGGCATCGACTACGACAAGCTCAACATCAACGGTGGCGCAATGGCCATGGGTCACCCGCTGGGTGCAACCGGTGCCATGATCACCGGCGCCGCAATCGACGAGCTGCACCGCACCGGTGGCCGCTACGCTCTCATCTCGCTCTGTGTGGCTGGCGGCATGGGTGTTGCAACCATCATCGAGCGCGTCTAAAGCAAACCGGAACGAAACTCACAGCGACAATTACCGCGGTCACACCGCGATAACCACAAAGGACTGACTGATTTATGAGCACAGATAACATGTTCCGGTGGGATCAGGACGACGCCGGAATCGTCACCCTCACCATGGATGACCCGAATGCGCCGGTCAACACCATGAACAAGACCTTCCAGGACGACATCCGCGCCACCGTGGAGCGCCTGGAAAACGAAATTGGCGACGGCTCTGAGACCTCCATCAAGGGCATCATCATCACCTCTGCGAAGAAGACCTTCTTCGCAGGCGGCGACATCAAGCAGATGTCCAAGGCCACTGAAGACGATGCAGCTGACATGTTCGGCATGGTCGAGGACATGAAGGCCTCCCTGCGTCGCTTGGAGAAGCTCCCGGTGCCGATTGTTGCTGCCATCAATGGCGCAGCACTGGGCGGCGGCCTCGAGGTCGCGCTGGCTGCTAACCACCGCGTTGCTGCCGATGCCCGCGGTTCCAAGATTGGCCTGCCAGAGGTCACCCTCGGCCTGCTGCCGGGTGGCGGCGGTGTCTCCCGCGTCGTGCGCATGCTGGGCATCCAGGACGCGCTGATGAAGGTCATTCTGACCGGCGCCCAGATGAACCCAGGCAAGGCTCTCGCAGCTGGCCTCGTTGACGAAGTTGTTGCTCCGGAGCAGCTCATCGACACCGCTCGCGCATGGCTGACCAGCGAAGACGCCAAGGCAGCACAGCCGTGGGACGAGAAGGGCTTCAAGATCCCGGGTGGCGACCCGAAGACTCCTAAGTTCGCGATGAATCTGCCGTCCTTCCCGGCAAACCTGACCAAGCAGCTCAAGGGCTCCCCGATGAAGGCTCCCCGCCTTGCGATGCAGGCTGCCATCGAGGGCTCTCAGGTCGACATCGACACCGCACTGCGTATCGAGTCCCGCTACTTCACCGAGCTGGTCACCGGCACCCAGTCGAAGAACATGATGCAGGCGTTCTTCTTCGACCTCAACCACGCTCAGGGCGGCGGCTCCCGTCCGCTGCAGGCTGATGGCACCCCGTACCCGAAGCGCGAGTTCAAGAAGGTTGCCGTTGTCGGCGCCGGCATGATGGGCGCAGGTATCGCCTACGTGTGTGCAAAGGCTGGCATGGAAGTTGTCCTGAAGGACATTTCCCTGGAGAACGCCGAGCGCGGTAAGTCCTACTCTGAAGGTCTGGAGGCCAAGGCTCTCAAGCGCGGTCGCACCACTGAGGAGAAGTCCGCAGCGCTGCTGAACCACATCAAGCCGACTGAGTCCTACGACGACCTCTCCGACGTCGATCTGGTCATCGAGGCCGTCTTCGAGAACACCGACCTCAAGCACAAGGTTCACGCCGAGATCGAGGCTGCAGTTCCGGAGACCTGCATCCTGGGCTCCAACACCTCCACCCTTCCGATCACCGAGCTGGCTTCCCACGTCAAGCGTGAGAAGGACTTCATCGGCCTGCACTTCTTCTCCCCGGTGGACAAGATGCAGCTGATTGAGATCATCTCCGGCGACAACACCGACCCGGCTATCCTCGCCGCTTCGCTGGACTTCGCTGTTGCAATCCGCAAGATCCCGATTGTTGTCACCGACTCCCGCGGTTTCTACACCTCCCGCGTCATCGGCACCGTCATCAACGAGGCCCTGCGCATGGTCGCTGAGGGCTACGACCCGGCCATCATCGAGGCCGCTGGTCGCCAGGCTGGTTACCCGGCACCGCAGCTCCAGCTTGCCGACGAGCTGAACCTCAAGCTCATGGAGAAGATCGCTGGCGAGACCCGCGCTGCCGCCGAGGCTGCAGGTCAGACCTTGGACGAGGGCGGCGTACCGGCTTTGGTCGAGGCCATGCTGCACAAGTTCGAGCGCCCGGGCAAGCTCGAGGGCAAGGGCTTCTACGAGTACGTCGACGGCAAGCGCTCCGGTCTCTGGCCGGGCCTGTTCAACGAGCTCCGTGAGGAGCTGAATATCACCCCGCCCGCTCCGGAGGACACCGACCTGCAGGAGCTGGTCGACCGCATGCTCTTCATCGAGGCCATCGAGACTCAGAAGTGCGTCGACGAGGGCGTTCTGCTTCACGACGCCGACGGCAACATCGGCTCCATCTTCGGTATCGGCTACCCGGCCTGGACCGGTGGTACTCGCCAGTTCATTAAGAACTACGACGGCGCCACTGTTGTCGACCCGGACGCAGCTCACCCGGAGCGCCGCGGTGTCGCAGGCTTCGTCGAGCGCGCCGAAGAGCTGGCCGCTAAGCACGGCGAGCGCTTCAACGCTCCGGAGTCCCTGAAGAAGTAGGACTACCCCGAGCGCACCCCGGTTGCTGGAATTGTTCCAGTAACCGGGGTTTTTCGCCTTCGAGGCCACGTCAACGGCGTAGCACCGCTGAACGCACCAGCGCGCCAACCCCAATCCGGCCTACCCGTTAAACTGCGCACATGGCTAGAAACGTCGCTGATCTGCCCACCGCACTGCCTGAACTCGCTATCGACCAGCAGGGGTTTGATGCCCCATCGCCGCAGTTGGTCATGCTTAACGACGAGCTCGCAACCCAACTCGGCCTCTCCCCGCAGTGGCTCCGGTCAGACGCTGGCCTGAAGTTCCTCACTGGCCGCGGCGCCGATCACGGAGTCGACAGCGGCGCCGGCACCCCACCCGGCGCATACACAACCCCGATGGCCACGGCCTACGCCGGCCACCAGTTCGGTAACTTCGCAGGCCTACTCGGTGATGGTCGCGCGCTCTTGCTTGCCACAGTTGAGGCTGAACCGGGGCTGACTGGGCTGCACTGTCCGCCTAACCAGCCCGACTGCCCCAAAGAGACAACCCACAGCGACAGCACCCAGGCCTACGAGATCCAAGCGAAAGGCACCGGCCCCACGCCCTTTTCCCGTGGCGGTGACGGCAAAGCCACGCTGACCTCCGCGCTGCGGGAGTACCTCATCAGCGAAGCCATGTATGCGCTCGGCATCCCCACCACCCGCGCGCTGGCGGTCATCAAAACCGGCGAAGAGATTTACCGCGGCTCGCAAACCCCATTCGACAACACCGACCCCACCACCGAACTTCAACCGGGTGGCATCGTCGTGCGCGTAGCATCCAGCCACCTGCGAGTTGGCACGTTCGAGCTGGTCGCTCGCTCCGGAACGGACACCGGAATCATGGATCGGCTCATCGAGTTCGCCGCGCAGCGGCATGGCTACGAGGGTTCGGCGGAGTCGGTTCTCCGGGACGTCGTCAAGCGGCAAGCCAATCTCGTTGCGGCGTGGCTGGCCTGTGGATTTGTCCACGGCGTGATGAACACCGACAATGCCAGCATCGCGGGCGAGACCATCGACTTTGGGCCGTGTGCGTTTCTGGATGCGCACGATCCGCGGGCGGTGTTTAGCAGCATTGATCGCGGCGGTCGATACGCGTTCGGCGCGCAGCCAACAATCGCGGGGTGGAACATGTCGAAGCTCGCGGAGACTTTGCTACCGCATTTCGCAGGCACCCCGGAGGAAGCCCTCGCACGCGCCCGCGACCTCCTGGGCGAATTCGCCGACGAGTTCACCGATGCGCTCAGCCGCAGGTGGCTGCCCAAGTTGGGGATTCTCCCCTCGCTTTACGACGAGCCGCTGGCCATCCCCCTGGTGCAGCAGTGGCAGGCGTTGCTGGCGAAGTTTGGGCTCGACCATACGAATGCTCATCGGGCGCTGATTGAGGTTCTGGCCGATGGTGATGGGGATACAGTTGCTGCGTTGGCTGCGCTGACCAGGCTGACCGCTGATCCTGCGTTCCCCGCCGCCGCGGCTGAGTGGGGGCAGTTGTGGAAGCAGACGCGGGAAGAGCTGGGAATCGACCAGACGACGGCCCTGACACTTATGGAGGAAACGAATCCGCTGTATATTCCGCGAAACTACCTGGTCACGGAAGCGTTAGCGGCGGCAGGGGCGGGGGATCTGACCGACTACCGGCACCTGCTGGAGGCGGTAACCAACCCCTTTGAGTCGCAAGACGTCCCTGCGGGGTTCACGGAGCCGGCACCGCGGGAGTTGGGTGCTTTCCACTCGTACTGTGGGACTTAATGCGCTGCCTCTCCGCCTCCTCCAAAGTCCACTTCCTCTTCCAAAGCCCACTTCACGACACAGGTGTCACCTCGTGCCAGCTGTGGAGGTGGCATGAGGTGACACCTGTGTCGTGAAGTCGCGGATGGGGCCGGACAGGAGCCCGGCGGTGGGACAGCCAGAAATTCAGCAGCCCCAACCCCTGCGGGGGTGCCAGGATGTTACAACGTTGCACCACTGCACAGGATTAACTCCCCAATCGAGGGTAAAAGACACCGTCAAATAAGGGATGGTTCGCCTGATTAATACTCATATGTTTTTTGGACTTGTATGGTTAGAGACTGTATTGAACGGTCGTATCCAAACCTTAGAGCCCACCACACCCAAGTTGTCACCACCACCATTGCCTATGCAGGTGGGAGGTGGGTATCTAAGTCATTTGGAGTGAGCCGATCACCAAATTCATATCGCCTATCTGGCAGAATCTAGAAAGGCTCGCGATGCATAGACCCGTTGCCTCCGGCCCCTTCCACACCCGGCAGAAACTCCGGCGGAAGCTCCGACAGCGAGAGAAGTCCCGTGCCACAAAACTGCACGCAACAACGCTCAGCGGAAAAGGAAAGTTCACGCTGCATGTCCGCCAGATCCTGGCGGCTTTGCTGGTAATCGCCTTGCCAGGAAGCGCGCTCGCTGCCTGCAGCACTGACCAGCAACAGGTCGGCGCGGGGTTCATTGTGGTCCAGAACTCCGAACCACAGTCGCCGCTGTACACCACTGACACCAATGAAACCGGTGGTGGCGATATCCTCCGCATGCTCTACTCAGGTCTGGTGCGCTACGACACCGACGGCTCGATGATCCTGGACCATGCGGCAGAAATTAAGCCCAACGAGGACTCGACTCATTTCGACATCACGCTGAAACCGGGCTGGACCTTCCACAACGGCGAACCAGTCACCGCGCAGAGCTACATCGATGCCTGGAATTACGCTGCCTACGGACCGAACCTGCAGAAGCAGCAGTCCTTCTTCGCCAACGTGCAGGGTTTTGATGCAGTCTCGGGAGAAAAGGCCACGGAGAAAACCCTCTCCGGCCTGAAAAAGGTCGATGACCTGAGGTTCACCGTGGATCTGACCAACCCAGATTCCTCCTTCCCGCTCAGCCTCGGCTATGTCGCGTTTATGCCGCTGCCGAAGGCCGCGTTCGAAGACAAGAAGGCTTTCGGTGAACACCCAATCGGCAATGGACCGTACAAGATGGCCGAAGGCCGCGCTTGGCTGCACAACAACCAGCTAACTGTGGTTCGCAATGATGACTTCGCCGGTGAGCACAAGGCCCGTAACAACGGCCTGGTATACCGCTTCTACTCGGACGTGGACACCGCATATGCAGACCTCCAGGCCGGCCGCCTGGACACGCTGCCACGCACAATTCCACCAACGGCTCTCGCCAGCTTCCAAACCGACTTCCCCGACTCCAGCGCAAATGTCCCGACCTCGTCTTCGCAGTACTTCGCAATTCCGCGAAATCTGCCAGGTTTTTCGGGTGAAGAGGGCAAGCTTCGTCGTCAAGCGATTTCTATGGCGATTGACCGGAAACTAATCACTGAGAAGATTTTCTTCGACACCCGCACCCCGGCGCGCGAGTTCAGCTCGTTGACGCTCGGTGACCTTGACCCGAACGTACCTGGCCAAGAGGTGCTGGAATACAACCCGAAGAAGGCCCGCCAACTGTGGGCCGAAGCCAACAAAATTGCGCCGTTTACCGGCTCGTTCGACATCGCCTACAACGCCGACGGCGGACACCAGCAGTGGGTCGAAGCGGTGACCAACATGATTGGCGAGACCCTCGGCATCGATTCCCACGGCAAGGCCTACCCGACCTTCAAGCAGCTGCGCGATGAAATCTCCAACGAGACCATCACCAGCGGCTACCGCACTGGCTGGGCAGCTGACTACCCATCTGTGGCCAACTACATGATCCCGCAGTTCGTCACCGGTGGTTCCTCGAATGACAACCACTACTCCAATCCGGAGTTCGACAAGCTGATTCAGGAGGCGGCCTCGGCAAAGAGCGCAGACGATGCCAAGCCAATTTATGTCAAGGCTCAGTCTGTGCTGATGGAGGACCTGCCAGCGATTCCGCTGTGGTACCCCAATGCTTCGGTGGCGTGGAACCCGAAGCTGCGCAATGCCGTAGTGATGTGGGACGGCATCTTGGACTACCCGATGATTGAGAAGGACTAGCACCATGGGTTGGTATATCGGAAAGAGACTCCTGCAGATGGTGCCGGTATTCTTCGGTGCCACACTGCTGATTTATGCAATGGTCTTCGCCATGCCAGGCGACCCCATCGCTGCACTGGCTGGCGATAAGCAGCTGCCACCGGAGCAGGTCGCAGCACTGCGCGCCCACTACCACCTGGATGAGCCTTTCCTCGTCCAGTACTGGGAGTACCTCAAGGGCCTGTTCACCCTGGATATGGGCGAGACCTTCTCCGGTCGCTCGGTCGGCGAGGAAATCGCGCTGGCCTTCCCTATTACAATTCGCCTGGCTCTGATGGCCGTTGCCATTGAGGCCATTTTCGGTATCGGCCTCGGCGTTATTGCCGGTATGCGCAAGGGCGGCTTCTTCGACTCCACCGTTCTGGTGATGTCCCTGCTGGTTATCGCAACTCCGACCTTCGTGCTCGGCTTCGTGGCCCGCTACCTCTTCGGTGTGCGCTGGGAGATTGTCTCCCCCACCGTTGGTAGCGATGCCTCCTTTACCTCCCTGCTGCTGCCGGCATTCGTGCTGGGTCTCGTCTCGGTTGCTTATGTTCTGCGACTGACGCGCTCCGAGGTCTCGTCGGCACGCCATGCTGACTTCGTACGCACTGCCCGCGCCAAGGGCTTGCCAACCTCTGAAGTCACCCGTCGCCACATCTTGCGCAACTCGCTAATTCCCGTTGTGACCTTCATCGGCGCTGATCTCGCGGCTCTGATGGGCGGCGCAATTGTCACCGAGGGCATCTTCAACGTGCCAGGTATCGGTGGCCTGATCTTCCACGCCGTCCAGATTGGTGAAGCTCCCACCGTGGTCAGCATCGTGACCATCCTGGTGGTTATTTACATGTTCGCCAACTTGCTCATCGACTTGCTCTACGCAGTCCTGGATCCGAGGATTCGTTATGCCTAAGCCAGATTCGACGCAGTTAGATTCGACTCAGCCAGAAAAGCAGGCCAACGCCGTGCATACCGGCACCGCGCAGGCCAACACCGCGCAGGCCCCCGCCGCGCAGGCGACGAACCCCGACCACAAGCAGTTGCCGGATACCCCACCACTGGGGCTCTGGGGTTCGGCCTGGCAGAACCTGCGTTACCGCCCACTGTTCTGGGTTTCCGCATTCATTATTTTGCTCTCCATCGCAGTGGCCGCGTTCCCGTCACTGTTCACCTCTGTGGATCCGACGGCGGCAAACCTGCGTGACTCGCTGGCCCCGGCCCGCGACGGCCACCCGATGGGCTTCACTCAGCAGGGCTACGACGTCTACGCCCGTGTCATCTACGGTGCCCGCGCCTCGGTCATCGTCGGCATCGGCGTCACCCTGGCCGTGACCGTGGTGGGCATCATCCTCGGTGCCATCGCTGGCTATCTTGGCGGTTGGGTCGACGCGGTGCTCTCCCGCATCACGGACATGTTCTTTGCCATCCCCCTGATTCTCGCCGGCATCGTGCTGATGCAGCTGTTTACCGAACGCACCATCTGGTCCGTGGTCTTCGTGCTCGCTGCTTTCGGCTGGCCGCAGATGGCGCGCGTGGTGCGTTCCTCGGTGATCTCGGTGAAGAACGAGGAATACGTCACCGCCTCCAAGGCGCTCGGTCTGTCCAGCACTGGCATTCTCTTCCGCCATGTGCTGCCGAACTGCCTCGCCCCTGTCATCGTCATGGCCACGACCTCGCTGGGTATTTACATCGTCGCCGAGGCCACGCTGTCCTACCTGGGCATTGGCCTGCCGACGACCACCGTTTCCTGGGGCAACGACATCTCTGTCGCACAGCAGGTGCTCCGCCAGGCCCCGTCCAACCTGTTCTGGCCAGCACTCGCCCTGGCGATTACCGTTCTCGGCTTCATCCTCATGGGTGACGCTTTGAAGGATTCTCTCGACCCGAAGGAGCGTCGTCGATGAACACCGACACCAATACTTCCGCAGCGCCCATTCTCACCTTGAAGGATGTCTGCATTGGCTTTCCGACGACCACAGCGTCCGGCCGCCGCAGTAAATCGTTGACCGATGTGGTGCATGACGTCGACCTGGAGGTTTTCCCCGGTGAGACGGTCGCCATCGTCGGTGAGTCCGGCTCGGGTAAGTCCACCACTGTCCACGCCGCGCTGGGGCTGTTGCCCGGTGATGGTGAAGTCACCGGTGGCACCATCACCTTCGATGGCCGTGACATCACACACTTGACAGACCGCGAGTTTGTTAGCATCCGCGGCAACGGCATTGGCCTGGTCCCCCAGGATCCGATGACCAACCTAAATCCGGTGTGGACTATCGGTTCCCAGATTAAGGAGGCGCTGCGCGCCAATAACATCGCCACCGGCTCTGAGGCCCACAAAAAGGCGATTGAGCTGCTGGAACAGGCCGGCCTGCCGAATGCTAAAAAGCGCATCGACCAATATCCGCACGAGTTCTCCGGTGGTATGCGCCAGCGCGCACTTATCGCGATGGGCTTGGCCGCGCACCCAAAGCTACTGATTGCCGATGAGCCCACTTCCGCACTCGACGTGACCGTGGCGAAGAAGATCCTCGACCACCTCGACAAGCTCACTAGCGAACTCGGCACGTCCGTGGTGCTGATTACTCATGACCTCGGTTTGGCTGCCGAGCGCGCTGACCGACTCGTCGTTATGCAAGCAGGACGTGTCGTGGAGACCGGCCCTGCCCTGGAAGTCCTCACTCGCCCGCAGCACCCATACACCAAGCAGCTGATTGCGGCCGCGCCGTCGCTGGCTGCCCGGCGCGGTGATCGCGTGGTGGCGGCGCCGACGACATCGGATGCGGATCAGAAGGAGATTCTGGTCGCGAAGAACTTGGTGCGCGACTTCGCCATCCCGGGCAATCGTCCGTGGCGTAAGGACTCCTTCCGCGCCGTCGACGACATCAGCTTCACGCTGCGTCGCGGTCGCACCATCGGTATCGTGGGCGAGTCCGGTTCCGGCAAGTCCACCGTGGCCAACATGGCGCTGGGGCTACTCGATCCCACCGAGGGCGAAGTGCTTTTCGACGGCAAACGCGTCCAGGGCCGGAATCGTAAAGAAGAGCTGGAACTGCGGCGTCGCATTCAGCCGATTTTCCAGAACCCGTATGCGACGCTGGACCCGATGCGTACAGTGCACTCCTCCATTGAGGAGCCGCTGCGGATTCACAAGATTGGTACCAAGAAGGAACGTGAACAGCGCGTATTCGAGCTGCTCGACCGCGTCGCGCTGCCCGCGGAGATGGGTCGCCGCTTCCCCGGTGAGCTGTCGGGTGGCCAGCGTCAACGTGTTGCGATTGCGCGTGCACTGGCCCTGAACCCTGAGGTTGTGGTCTGTGATGAGGCCGTGTCCGCCCTGGACGTAGTGGTCCAAGCGCAGGTGCTCGAATTGCTTGCCGAGCTGCAGGAAGAGATGGATTTGGCCTACCTCTTTATTACGCATGACCTCGCTGTGGTGCGACAGGTGGCTGACGAAATCATCGTGATGGAGCACGGCAAGATGGTTGAGCACCGTCCTACCGACGATCTCTTCGACCACCCGGAGAAGGAATACACCCAGCGGCTGCTGGACGCTATTCCGGGCGCTTCGCTGGATTTGGATTTGTAGCTGGGCGGTGCCGCGCCCCACCCCACACACCCCCACACGGCACTTCACTCCACCCTCTGGGCGGGGCAGATCGCACTTCACGACACAGGTGTCACCTCGTGCCAGCTGTGGAGGTGGCATGAGGTGACATAGGTGTCGTGAAGTCTCTAAGCGATTTTGAGTCGGGGTGAGTCGGTTGCGAGAAGAGAGAAAAGCGCCCGGACGGTACCGCCCGGGCTCAGCAAGTCGTTTGGGAATACGAAAACCGGGCAGCGCACCGGTATGCGCGCGACACCCGGTTTTGACTGATGGAGAGAAATCGCAGTGACCAGCCTAGAAGTAGCCGACTGATCAAACCGACTACTAGTTAGTCCTCCGGTGCGAGCTCGCTTTCGGTAACCCACTTGTGGTTCTTCATGGTCATGCCATCTTCGTCGATATCAACCATGTAGACCGGCTCCTGCGTGGAGTAATCAACAGTGCCCTTGGCACCCTTCATGCCCGCCATGTGCTCGGCATTGATGGTGATCTCGGAGCCGTCGGCAAGCGGAGCCTCGCCTGGGTTCTCCAGCTCCTCATGAACGACCCAACGGTGATCCTTCACCGGTTCACTGCCATCGGTCGGAGTGTAGGACACGGAGTACGTGGTGGTGTTGAAAACACCAACAACCTTGCCATCTGCACCCTTCATGCCCGGCATGTGATCAGCCAGAACCTTCACTTCACTGCCGACCGGGAACTTCGCGTTGTCAGCCGGAGCCATTCCCTCGGGAGCCGGACCGCCATCGGCCGGGTGATCATGGCCAGCCATCGCATCGTCATCATGGTCGCCGTGCTCACCGTGGTCATCGGCATCGTCCATGTCATCCATGTCGTCCGTGTCCTCAGAGCTGGTTGCCGTTGCCGACGAGCTGGTCTCGCTAACAGTGCTGCTTGCTTCGGTATTAGTCGAATCATCGGAGGAGCAACCGGCCAGCGCAAGCACGCTGGCGGCACCTGCGGCTACAAGCGCATTAAGTGGTCGGATATTCTTTGCCATGGTCAAGCTCCTTTGTTGTTGATGTCAATCAATCTATGCCCTCACCCTACCGACGCTCCCCTAGCGCCACCAGGACTTATCGCCCTCGGCGAACGGAAATCGTCCAGCCGGCCTCACCGGTCTGCTCAAAGTTGGTGACCTCGTGGCCATCCTTCGCAGCCCAGCGCGGAATCGCATCCGTGGCCTGGGTGCAGTCGAATGGAATCACCAGCTCCTCGCCGACCTCAATCTTGTTGATTGCATCCTTGGCCTCGATCAGCGGGAATGGGCACACCGCGCCGACGGTGTCGAGCTCATAACGCCCGCCACCCAGCGGCTTTAGCTTGCCGTCATCCTGCTTGACGACGCTCCGGTCGAGCAACGCCACCGGAGCGACAGCAAAGGCACCCGCCAGCGGGGAGGCCTCGGTGCCAGCGGCACCGGCACCTTCGCTACCCGGCAGGGACACAGGCGAAGTAGCAGTCGAAGTGACCGGAGAAGTTGCCGATACCGCCGTGTCGTTGGTGGTGGAAGGGGTGCTCGGGACGTCGTTAAGCGAAGATGCGGACGGCTTCAGCCAGAGCTTGGCGGCGATAGCGACACCTGCGGCGATGGACGCCAGCGCAAGCCAACCCTGGTAGCTGAACAGCGAGGTCTGGACCATGCCGTTACCGACGGTGCAGCCGCCGGCCCACGCAGCGCCGACACCCATGAAGATGCCGCCGACGACCGAGCGTGCACCCTGGGTGGCGTCCGGGACGCGGAGGCGGAATTCACCGGAGGCCTTGGCCGCGATGAAGGAGCCGACGAGGATGCCGAGGACGAGGAGGACGCCCCAGTCGAAACGCTCGGTGTCACCAGTAACAACGTAGTTGGCGAGGTTGGAGGACGGAGTCGTGATGCCGAGGCCGTCGTTGCGGCCGGTGGCGGCGGACAGCGGCCATGCGATAACGCCAAGTACACCGACGATGGCGGCGGTGGCGTACACGTGCCAGGTCTTTTCAGTCAGAATGTGCGCGAGACCGGACTTGCGCGGCGCCAGAGTGGCCGGGCGCGGGCCGGAGAATTCTTCGCGCAGGAAGCGGACAGCGAAGTATGCCGTGACGGCGCTCAGCGCGATGACCAGTGGCCAGATGCTAATGCCCAGAGAGGCGTGGATGCTGGTCAGGCCGACGGTGCGGTCCTTCAGGGAATCCTGCAGGCCGTTGAGGAAGCCAGTCTTCATGGCAGCAGCGGATAGGGCGTAAAAGACCAGTGCGATCCAGGAGCCGATCAGGCCCTCACCGGAGCGGTACCAGGTACCCGAGGCGCAGCCACCGGCCAGGACGATACCCAGTCCGAAGATAACGCCACCGACAATAACGGCCAGCGGTGCCAGCTCGTTGTATTCGGGAGTAATCACGCCGGCGCTGGTCAGTGCGGCCAGGCCGATGGCGTGGACGGAAATAACAATCAGCAGGGCGACAAAGCCGCGCCAGCTGCGCTGAGTGAAGATATCGCGCAAGAAGCCGGTGACGCAGAAGCGTCCTCGCTGCATAACAAAGCCGAGCACGGCACCCAGCGCTAGTCCTGAAATGAGCATGAGAGTGTTTCTCCTAAAATTATGAGCCAGTCCGCCATCAAAGCCATAATGAACAGACCTGTCTATTAGTGGATTAGAAGCTACTCTACACAGCGAAAAAAGTCCAACTTAATGAAGTTTTCACAGGGTAGAACACCTGCCAATAGACAGACCGAACCGTATAGTTGCTGGTGAGAAGCGCAAGTTGTGGCAAGCTAAAACACTATGAGCGCACAGAATTCAGCCCTGGTTGGACACCAGCGACACCAGCGGCTCCTTGCGATGCGCTCGATACTCGACCTTCCTTTTACCCATGCTTTCGCCCTTGACCCTCAGGCGGTCATCGATATTTCCGGCGTGGCCCGCCTCAACGAGCTCAATGCCAAAAATGTCGTGACAATCGACAGCTTGCGTTCACTCGCCCACACCAACACGCAGGACTTTTACGCCATCGATGACGCGGCAGAAGCTCTGGGCACCGCCTTGCGAATGGCGATTTCCTCCCGGCAGCTACTCTGGTTCAGCTCGCTGCCCGAAAGTGATGTGAAGAAGGTACAAAACATCCTCGGCGGCGACATCGTTCATGTGGTGGGCCCGGAACTGGCCGTCGATAAGCTCGATGGCAGTACCCTCGAGCTTCCCACTGCGCTGAAACAGCGCGGAGAACCACTGGTGCCCATCGCTATCTCGCCAAGCGAGCTGGTGCAGGCCTGGGCACACGGCAGTCTCGAGCAGCAAAAACTGCTCGCTTACCTGCTGGAGGGAACAAATACGCTGGTCATGCAGCAAAAGGATCTGCATGCACTACGCAAAGTCGGGACCAAACTCATCGAGCGCAACCCCGTGTGGCGCCTGCTCTACAACCCGAAAGTGTTGGCCTACCTGGTGGTGATGGTCTACTCTTCGCTCCGCGCGCTACCTGTGGTTTTCGTCCCCGGATTCCATGGCAATGTCTGGGTGCTGTGGAGCATCGACATCATTACCGCTATCCCCTACACCTGGGGAATTGTCGAGATGATCACCGGCCGCTCATTCGGCCGAAGAATGCTGGGGCTCCTGATCACCCTAGTGACTTTCGTCTCGCCTTACGTCTACTTCTGGGCCAATGGGCGCGATTATCCGATGTGGGTCACCATCTTTGTCATCGCGTTAATTGTCGCAGCCTGCGCCGTCGAATACGTCCGCTGGCTGCGCGACCGCGCCATCTCCGCAATCCTGCGCCAACCACCCACCAACTGCCGCTAGCGACCGCTAAGCGAGCGCCGCACGCCGCCAATAATCAGCCAGGCACCGGCGGCAACGTTGACAGCCACAAGCCCGTGGATAGACGCCTTGCTTAACGACGCTGCCATCGTCTCACTTGCGATAAGCATGCCGGTCGAGACAATCCAGATGAACGTTGCGGCAATGTTGGCAATCCGGCCGCGTTCCACGCGGAATGGATGCGTGTAGTGCAGCGGCACCAGCGTCATTGCGCTGAAGATAAAAATGGCAGCGATGCACACCGCCATGGGCGCGTTCCATACCCACAGCAAGACTGCCACGATGTTCCACGCGGCAGGGAAACCAACGAAGTAGTAGTCGCCGGACTTGGCGGCTTCGTTGGCATAGCAGAACATCGACGACACCAGGACCAAAATAATCAGGGCAATCGCCAACGGCCGTGGCCCCAGTGGCAGATACATAACCATGAAAGCCGCGGGTATGGCGGTCCAGGTGAGATAGTCGACGATGTTGTCCACCACTGCGCCGTTAAACCACGGGACGACTTCCTTGATGTGATGCTTACGCGCCATATTGCCGTCGACACCATCGACGACGAGGGCAATGCCCAGCCAAAACCACATCCAATGTGGGCGGCCCTCCAACAGTGCGACCGCAGCCAGCGTTGCCCACACCAAACCGGTCAGCGTAAAGGCATGCACAGCCCAGGCGATGACATGCTGGCGCCGGGTGAAGCGGGTGAAGGTCGCGGCGGTGCTGGCAGTATCGGCGCAGGCAGTATCTGGCCCACTGGCGGCACTAGAACTGGCATTGTCGGAGCGGGTAGTAGCGTTCACGGCAGATGTCCTTTAGAGAACAAATGCGCACAACTGCAAACCTTTATCGCAGTTGTGCGCAGAGTCGATTTTTTCAATCGGTGAGTATAACGGCCGATGGGTCGTTTTCCCGTATTTTTACTCGGACTTGTGCCGAGTTATTTAACGACGATCCTCGAACCAACCGGTAACAGCCGGTGCTGTGTTCTCGTAGACCAGCTTGGCTTCGGTGTACTCCTCCAGGCCGGTCGGGCCCAGCTCACGGCCAATACCGGACTGACCAAAGCCACCCCACTCGGCCTGTGGCAGGTAGGGGCCAAAGTCGTTGATCCAGACGGTACCGTGACGCAGCTCGCGGGAAACACGCTCAGACACCTCGCGGTTAGATGTCCACACCGCACCGGCCAGGCCGTATTCGGTGTCGTTGCCAATCTCGATGGCCTCGTCAACCGTGGTGAAGGTCTCCACCGTCACTACCGGGCCAAAGGCTTCGTCGTGAACGCAGTCCATTTCGCGGGTGACCTGGTCAATCACGGTTGGGAGGTAGAAGTAGCCGTCGGCAAGCGAGGCGGAACCATCGGCGGTGGTACCTGCGGCGATCTCGCCGCCTACGCGCACACGAGCGCCCTGCTCACGAGCTCGATCGACGTATGCCGCGACCTTATCCAAGTGCTGCTTCGAAATCAGCGCACC
The DNA here is from genome assembly GCF_001812845.1 of Corynebacterium sp. HMSC065H09. Taxonomy (NCBI): domain Bacteria; kingdom Bacillati; phylum Actinomycetota; class Actinomycetes; order Mycobacteriales; family Corynebacteriaceae; genus Corynebacterium; species Corynebacterium sp. HMSC065H09. The sequence continues at coordinate 24,469 of NZ_KV810576.1, read as the reverse complement.
GGTCTCGGCCTTCTCGTCGAGCGGACCGCCGAGCTGGATGTGTCCGGCGCGCTCGACCAGATCGTCGACAAACTTCTCGGCGATGGACTCCTCCACAATCAAGCGAGCGCCCGCCGAGCACACCTGACCGGAGTGCAGGAACGCAGCATTGAGGGCATTGTCCAAAGCGGCTTCGTAATCGGCGTCGGCGAAGATGATGTTCGGGTTCTTGCCGCCGAGCTCAAGCGCGACCTTCTTCACAGACTTAGCCGCTTCACCAGCAATAATCTTGCCAGTGACAAGACCGCCAGTGAAGGAGACCATGTCCACCTTCGGATGCGAGGACAGCGGTGCGCCCGCTTCGGCACCAGCTCCGGTAATGAGGTTGGCAACGCCCGCCGGAACACCCAGATCATCGATGACGTGCATGAGTAGAATTGCTGTGTGCGGAGTCAGCTCCGCCGGCTTGAGCACAAAGGTATTGCCCGTGGCCAGCGCCGGTGCGACCTTCCATGCGGTCTGCAGCAGTGGGTAGTTCCACGGCGTAATCAGACCACAGACACCGACGGGCTCACGCACAAGACGCGCGACGACGGACGGGTCATCCGCATCCACGAGACGACCGGCATCATTGCCTGCAAGCTTCCCGAAGTACTCAAAGCAGGCAATGATGTCATCCATATCGGCTGCCGCCTCAGGCAGGCGCTTGCCGGTATCCATAGCCTCTGCCCAGGCAAATTCGTCCTTGCGCTGCCTGATGGCAGCACCGATATCGAGTACCAACTTGCTGCGCTCAGCTGTGCTCCAGGATGCCCAGGAACCTTCTCCGGTACGTCGGAAAGCAGCGTCGGCGGCGGCGATGGCGCGCTCGGTGTCGGTGGCGTCTGCTTCCGCGACCTCGGCGATGAAAGAGCCGTCGGCCGGGCACTCGATGGTGCGAGTGTTGCCAGCGGCTGCAGCGGACCAGGTGCCGTTGATAAACAGCGTGGCGGCCCCTTCGTGAGATTTGGCGGTCTCGGGTGCGAGAGCCTTATCAGTAGTGGAAGGCTTAAAGGTCATTTAGGAATCCTCCTTGGCATAGTCATCAGACCATTCGCGGACAGGTTCGGCATTATCGGACAGATCTGAGGTGCCCGGGAGATCAGACTGCATATGCAGGAACTCCAAGTGCCGTTCGTAGAGGTCGAGGACGTCGGAAATCAGCTGCTCTTGGGTGTAGCCATAGACGTCGTAGCCGAGCGAGCCGGTAAGCGTGAAGACCTCGAGGCGGTAGTAGTAAATATCAGCATCACTGTCCAGGTGTACCAGGCCAGCGAAAGACGGCGTCAAGTGTTCAACCGGATAGACCTGGTAGCGGAAGCTCATCTCCTCGCCGAAACCGACCTGCAGGTCAATCTGGTCGATGCCAACTTCTTCTGCTGGTTCACGGTGCAGCGTCACTTCGCCGCCACGGTCCCTGATAGCTTCTGCCACCTGTTCAAGCGCGGGCTGTACCACTCGGTCGAGGTAGCGCATGACTGGCTTCTTGCCCGGGAAGGACATGGAGCGGGCAAGTCGCTTACGCCAGTCGCCCTGTTCGCCATCTACGGCGCGGCCCGACATCGCCCCATGGAGGGCTCGACGTGTCGAATCCTGTTGCAGCAGCTCCAGTCGCAGCGACTTAAAGAGGCCATACATCACCAGATAGATGACAAAGGCGAACGGCAGGCCCATCACAATCGTCGCGGACTGCAGTGTCGGAATACCGCCGACGTAGAGCATCGCGATGGTCAGCACACCGACCACGACAGCCCAGAAAATACGGGTCCACTTCTTACCGTCCTGCTGTGTGTCGGTGATCTTCGAAGTGAAGTTACTCATCACCAGTGCTGCCGAGTCAGCCGAGGTGATGTAGAGCAGCAGACCGATCAGGGAGGCGACTGCCGCCACCAACATCGGTGCCGGGTACTGCTCTAGCAGAAGGTAGAAGGCGCGCTCCGGGTAATCCAATGCAGTCTGCCCAAACTCCGAATCGCCACCGATAACCAGGTCCAGAGCCGAGTTACCGAACACCGATACCCACATCAGAACGAAGAGGAATGGAATGGTCAGCGTGCCGACGACAAACTGACGCAGACTACGGCCACGGGAAATGCGAGCCAGGAACAAACCGACGAACGGTGCCCAGGCCACCCACCAAGCCCAGAAGAACAGGGTCCAGGAGTTCAACCATTCCTGCGCTCCGGAGAACGCGTAGGTATCCATAGTCATGGACGGGAACTTCGAGACGTACTCACCGACGTTCATCACCAGTGCGTCAAACAGGAACGCGGTGCGGCCGGTAACCAGGATGTAGAGCATCAAGCAGATGGCCAGGCCAACGTTGAGCTCCGAGAGACGACGAATTCCCTTGTCGACACCGGAAACTGCGGAGGCGATAGCCACCGATACGGCCACGACGATTAGAGCGATCTGCCAGGACGTACTCTCATCCACCCCGAACAGCACACGCAGGCCGTAATTCAGCTGGACGACGCCGATACCCAGCGAGGTTGCGACACCGAAAACGGTACCCAGCATCGCCGCGATTTCGACCGCTTCACCAGCGGGGCCGTGGATGCGCTTGCCGATAATCGGATAGAGCGCCGAACGAATGGTCAGCGGCATGTTCAGGCGATACGCGAAGTAGCCGAATGCCATACCCATCAGAGCGTAGAGTGCCCAACCGGTCACGCCATAGTGGAAGAGCGTGAACACCACTGCCTGACGTGCAGCTTCGATGGTCTCCGCGTCTCCGGTCGGCGGGCCATAAAACTGTGCCACCGGCTCCGCTACCGAGAAGAAGAGCAGGTCAATGCCGATACCCGCCGCAAAGAGCATAGAGGCCCAGGAGAACAGACCAAACTGAGGCTTGGCGTGATCGGGGCCGAGCTTAATCTGTCCCGTTCGCGAGATAGCGACGTAGAGCATGAAGAGCACTGCCACCGTCGCGGTCACAATATAGAACCAGCCGAAGTTCTTCGATACCCAGGCGACAATGCCAGCTAGGGTGTCCGCTGCATTGTCCGGGGCAAAAATAGCCCACAGGGCAATGGCAAGAATGCCAACACCTGAAATAATAAATACAGGCCAGTTGACCTCAGGCTCGGAGGTCACACTCGCTTGCGCTTGTTGTGGAGGGGCCGACTGCGATCGCTGCATTCCTTGCGACGATCCAGATTTTTCCTCCGTTACCTTCTCAGTTGGCGGAGTATCAGACATAGGAAAATCCTTCAGATTCGGGAACTAACCCAGCATACCTAGTTTGAATAATCCCTCAAGTTTAAGAATCGATTCAGAAGAATTCTCCACCCCAACATCAACATCTTCACCTGCATATTTATCCAGTTTTCAAGGCGTTTAAAATCATTCCAACTGGAATTGAATACCAATTGTGTGGCATTCTATATAGGTGAAGGGGATTTGAGATACGCCTCCGGCCACTTATTCCAATATCAATATATAGGGCCTGCCTTTAAATATTACTTGGGGCTTATCGGGGCTTATCGCAGTCCTTGAAAACCAGTCCGATATACATCGGCAAACAACCTACGGAGGTACACCAGAACATGGGAGCTTTCCCGGCTGTCTTCAACTTCGGTAAAAAGAATGGCAACACCACAGTCGAACACCGCGACGTCGTCATCGTTGGCGCGGGCTCTGCCGGCTCTGTGCTGGCTAACCGGCTGTCCGCAGACCACACTCAGCAGGTGCTCGTACTCGAGGCCGGCCGCATGGACTCCCTCTGGGACCTCTACATTCACATGCCTTCGGCGTTCTCCTTCCCAATCGGTAACAAGTACTACGACTGGAAGTACGAATCCGAGCCGGAACCGGAGATGAACGGTCGCCGTATCTACCACGCCCGCGGCAAGGTCGTCGGCGGTTCCTCCTCCATCAACGGCCAGATCTACCAGCGCGGTAACCCCATGGACTACGACAAGTGGGGCGACACCAAGGGGCTGGAGAACTGGGGCTGGAACCACGTTCTGCCTTACTTCAAGCGCATGGAAAATGCACTCGGCTCCGACAAGGACGACCCGCGCCGTGGCCACGACGGCCCACTGCGCATGAAGCGCGGTCCGGCCGATTCTCCGCTGTTCAAGGCCTTCTTCAAGTCTGTCCAGCAGGCCGGCTACAACTACACCCCGGACGTCAACGGCTACCGCCAGGAGGGCTTCGGCCCCTTCGACGCGAACATCGACAAGGGCCGTCGCCTCTCCGCTGCCCGCGCATACCTGCACCCGGCTCTGCAGCGTCCAAATCTGGAGCTTCGCACCCGCGCAGAAGCCACCCGCATTCTCTTCGAGGGCACCAAGGCCGTCGGCGTGGAGTACGCCTGGAAGGGGCGCACACGTCAGGTGCGAGCAGACAAGGTCATCCTCTGCGGTGGCGCTTTCAACTCTCCGCAGCTGCTCGAGGTCTCCGGCATTGGCGATGAGAAGGTCTTGAATGCCGCCGGAGTGAACGTCGTCAAGCACCTGCCTGGTGTCGGCGAGAACCTGCAGGACCACCTGGAGGTCTACATTCAGTACAACGCCACCCAGCCGGTGTCTTCACAGCCGTACCTGGAGAAGTGGCGTTGGCCGTTCATTGGCCTGTGGTGGCTGCTCACCCACAAGGGCCCGGTGGCAACGTCGCACTTCGAGGGTGGCGGTTTCGCGCGCTCCAACGACAACGAGCCCTACCCGAACCTGATGTTCCACTTCCTGCCGCTGGCCATGCGTTACGACGGCACGAAGATCGATAGCCCGCACGGTTTCCAGTTCCACGTTGGTCCGATGTACTCGGATGCCCGTGGCCATGTCCACATCACCTCCTCGGACATCAAGGTCAAGCCGTCGATCCTGTTCAACTACCTGTCCACTGATCAGGACCGCCGTGAATGGGTCGAGGCTGTGAAGGTCTCCCGTAAGTTGCTGGACACTCCGGCAATGAAGGAGTACACCGACGGCGAGATTTCCCCGGGTGCAGATGTGCAGACCGACGAGGAGATTCTCGAGTGGGTCCGCAAGGACGCCGAGACCGCACTGCACCCATCCTGCACCTGCAAGATGGGGCCGGCCTCCGACGAGATGGCCGTGGTCGATCCGGAAACCATGCAGGTTCACGGCACCGAGGGCCTCTACGTGGTTGACGCTTCGGTCATGCCGGGCATCACCAATGGCAATATCTACGCACCGACCATGATGATTGCCGAAAAGGCCGCTGACCTCATCGCCGGCAAGACCCCGCTGGCACCGCAGGACATTCCGTTCTACCGCGCTGGCCAGGGTATGCCGCTGGATCCGCCGGAGAGCACCAAGTAGTCCTTGAGTTCTTGAGGCGGTAGCGCGGCCTCTATTGCACAACGCCGTTCGTCGGCACCGGCCGGGTTCTCCCACGCGGGGGAATCCGGCCTTAGTGTTACTCTCGCCCTATGAGCAGCACAACCTCGCAATCACCCGAAAACCTCCGACGCTCATCAATCATTCTCGCACCGATGGCCGGTGGCCCATCCACGCCCGAACTCGTCGCTGCCGTTTCCAATGCTGGCGGGCTTGGCACCCTTGCCGCCGGCTATCTCACTGTCGAAAAGCTCACTGAACAGGCACAGCAGACGTGCACACTGCTTGACGACGGCAAAGGTTTCGGCATCAACCTCTTCTGCCCCAACACGGCTGACGCCGGTGTCGGAACCTCAGAGGAGGAACTTGCTCAGTGGACCGCTTTTCGTAATCGTCTGGCGCCGGCTGCTGCCCACTTCGACATCGATTTGCCTGACACTCCGACCTGGTCAGATGACTACTTCTCGGCGAAAGTCGAGGCAATTCTCGCTGATGATTTTCTGCCCAATCCCGATGCCCTGAAGTTCGTCTCCTTCACCTTTGGCCACCCAGACAACGAGGTCATTGCTCGGGTAAAGGAATCAGGCCGCAAAGTGATTTTGAATGCGACCTCAATTGAGGGTGTACGGGCGGCGACGGAGGCTGGCGCTGATCGCATTGTCCTGCAGGGACTAGCTGCGGGTGGGCACCGCGCATTTGTGAAGGGGAAGGATTCGTCCGACAGCATTGGGGCCTCTGTAGAAGAGCTCGCCCAAGCAGTCACCGAAGCATGTGCGGTAACCGATGTACCTATCATCGCCGCTGGTGGGGTGGGTAACCGAGAGGACGTCGTCAAGCTTGTGGAAGCCGGCGCGGTGGCTGTGCAAGCTGGCACACGGTTCCTCACCACCGCGGAGGCGGGTACGAAGGAGACGCACCGACGGGCACTGCGTGATTTGGTGGGGCGTGACACCGTTTTGACTCATGCCTTTTCCGGCAAGCCAGCGCGTGCCATCGAGAACACGTTTACCCGGGAGTTTTCTAGGATCGCGCCGGAGCTTTACCCGCAACTACACTACTTGACCACGCCGATTCGCGGCGCGGCGAATAAGGCCGGCGATCCTGAGTATCTCAACTTATGGGCAGGTATTGCTTTTTCTCAGTGCGAGAACCAAACTGCGGGCGATGTTGTTGCGGAGCTTTCCGGCTCAGCCGAGTAATACGAAGTCACCGAAGCCACAAACAGCACAATGACCAGCCCCGGACATATTTCGCGGCTGGTCATTCGGTTTTATTTGTGACGACGGCTTTTATGGCGACGGCGCGGTTGTGGCGCTAAGCGTCTAGCAGCCAATCGTTCGGGCTGAACAGCTCGAAGTGAACGTTATCGCGAGCAACACCGCGATCGCCGAGCTGCTGGCGAATGGCCTGCAGGAAGCCATTGCCACCACAGAGGTAGTACTGAGCGCCCTCCGGCAGCTCCGCATCCGCCAGATTCATCAAATCCGGCTCGTACCACACCTGCTGGCGAGCATTGGCCAATGCGGCGACAGCATTGTCACGCTCTGCGCGCAGGGCATCTGCGGTTTCTGCGCGGTCCGCGTGGAGAACGACGACATCACGCTTGGAATCGGCAGCCACCAGGGCATCCAGCATGCCGATCATCGGAGTTGCGCCAATACCTGCGGAAATGAGCACCACCGGGTCATCGGACTTGGTGTCCAACACCAGGTCGCCTGCAGGCAGAGAGATCTCGATGGCATCGCCCGGCTGCACCTTTTCCCACAGCTGTGTGGAAACTTCGCCAGCCGGCAGGTCCTCGGAGGCATCGACACGACGAACCGCGAAGGTCAGCACACCTTCCTTGCCACCGACCAGAGAGTATTGACGTAGCTGGCCGGCGCCGTCCGGCATGGTCTGACGCACGGAGATGTACTGTCCCGGGAGGTAGGAAACGGGGGTTTCGTCGTCAAGCTTGACGGAGAATACTGCGACATCATCACCGCGGTCTTCACGAGAGACGACGTGAGCGGCGCGGAAAACATCACCTGCTTCGACACCGAGGTCGTCATAGAGCCCCTTCTCGAAGTCGATGAGAACACGCTGCATCTCCAGGTAGACGGCATCCCATGCGTCGCGGACAGCTCCCTGAAAGACCTCTGAGGTAAGAATCTCCTCGATGGCATCGAAGAGGTGCTTGTGCACGATTGGGTACTGCTCCGGCTTGATACCAACGGAAATGTGCTTGTGGCCGATGCGGGAAAGCAGTTCCTCCGGGGCAGGAGCGTCTGGGTCGACCAGCGTAGCTGCGAAGGTAGCGACGGATGCCGCCAGCGCCTTCTGCTGAGCCCCCTGCTTCTGGTTGCCGCGGTTGAAGGTATCGGCAATGAGTTCGGGGTGAGCAGCGAACATCCGGTTGTAGAAGTTCGGCGTGATTTTCTCGATGTTGGCACCGACGACGGGCAGGGTTTGGGTGACGACTTCGGCCTGCTCTGGAGTCAGGCCGTTCTTGTTGACATTCAGGTTTGGCATGACTTCACACTATCACCATATTGCGCATTTTGTTTGCGCAATATTGTTTGTTGGCGCCAAAACTAGTCTTTGCAGTTGCGAATCAACCGCTTTTAGCTGCAGAAACGGCGCCGCCAAAAGTCTTGACAGACAAGCTTCGACAGCACCACTCTCAGCTCTTTTCAAATCGAAATCAGGCCTTCAGTTCTACGCCTAAACCACCTAAACCGGACGAATATTGAGCCTCGACCCCTCAGACAAGCTACCTCCCTCGGAAGTATCACCATCCGCACCATCAACCGACTTGGCGGGAATGAGATCAGCAATCAACACCGGATCGAGTGCCGCGAAGAACGCCTCCTGTGCAGCCGCTAACTTGCCACGCAACAGGCACGTCGGCAGCAATGGACAGTCAGTGCCGACACAATCGACGACCTCGTTGTTTTCCAGAGTGCGCAGCAGCTTGCCGACGGATTTTTCCGTAGCCGAATCTCGCAGATAGATGCCACCATTGCGCCCCTTGACCGCTTCCAAGAAGCCGAGCTCCACAAGCCGCGAGACAACCTTGGAAACATGCGCGCGAGACGCATTGAGAGACTCCGCTACCTCGGCAGCGGTGTATTTGCGCCCCGGCTCCCCCGTCGCCATCAAAGTGATGACACGCAGGCTCAAATCAGAGAAAAGCGTTAGTTGCATTGCGTGTCATCCTTCATCGTTGTACTGCACAAACCACCCCCTTGCCAGCCACTTCGGGCAACAAGGGGGTGGTTCTAGGTTCTAGCTTTTAGCAAGGCTAGCTAGCAAGATCTTAGTCCTGCAGGCTCTTCTCGATACGAGCCTTCAGAGCCTCGAACTCGTCCCAGACTTCCTGCGGAACGCGGTCGCCGAGGAACTTCAGCCACTCCTCGTTGTCCGGGAGGTCACCCTGCCACTTAGCAGCCGGTGCCTTCAGGGCTTCCTTGACATCGGCGAAGTCGATGTCCAGGCCAGTCAGGTCCAGGTCCTCTGCCTTAGCGGTGTGACCAACAACGGTCTCCTTGGCGCCAACGCGACCCTCAATGCGGTCGATGATCCACTTGAGAACACGGGAGTTGTCGCCGAAGCCCGGCCACAGGAAGCGGCCGTCTTCGCCGCGGCGGAACCAGTTGACCAGGAAGACCTCTGGCATCTTGTCGCCGCCCTTGACACCCATGTCAATCCAGTGCTGCAGGTAGTCACCGACGTTGTAGCCAATGAACGGCAGCATTGCCATCGGGTCGTGACGCAGGGAGCCAACCTTAGCCTCAGCGGAAGCAGCGGTCTGACCGGAAGCCAGGGTTGCACCGATGAAGGTTGCGTGGTTCCAGGACAGAGCCTGGGTCACCAGCGGCACAGTGTCCGGGCGACGGCCACCGAACAGGATGGCGTCAATCGGGACACCCTGCGGGTCGTCATACTCCGGTGCGGCGACCGGGCACTGCGAAATCGGGGTGCAGTAACGGGAGTTCGGGTGCGAGGACAGCTCGTCGGAATCCGGAGTCCAGTCATTGCCCTTCCAGTCAATGAGGTGCTCCGGCTTGCCTTCCATGCCTTCCCACCAGACGTCGCCATCGTCGGTCAGTGCGACGTTGGTGAACAGGGTGTTACCGGCCTCCATGGTCTTCATGGCGTTCGGGTTGGAGGAGTAGTTGGTACCCGGTGCAACACCGAAGAAGCCGTTCTCCGGGTTGACAGCGTACAGGCGGCCGTCCTCACCGAACTTCAGCCATGCGATGTCGTCACCGACGACCTCGGCCTTCCAGCCCTCGATGGTCGGAGTCAGCATAGCCAGGTTGGTCTTACCACATGCAGACGGGAATGCAGCGGCGATGTGGTAGGCCTTGCCCTCTGGGTTGGTGAGCTTCAGGATGAGCATGTGCTCGGCCATCCAGCCCTCTTCCTTAGCCATGACCGAAGCGATACGCAGTGCGTAGCACTTCTTGGCCAGGATGGCGTTTCCGCCGTAGCCGGAACCGTAGGACCAAATCTCCTTGGTCTCCGGGAACTGGGTGATGTACTTCTCATCGTTGCACGGCCATGCAACGTCCTCCTGGCCCTCCTCCAGCGGAGCGCCAACGGAGTGCAGAGCGTGGACGAAGTCCCCGTCCGGACCAATCTTGTCCAGGGCATCCTGACCCATGCGGGTCATGATTCGCATGGAGAGAACCACGTACTCCGAGTCGGTCAGCTGAACACCCAGCTTCGGCTCCGGGTCGGTAATCGGACCCATGCAGAACGGAACGACGAACATGGTGCGACCCTTCATGGAACCGCGGTAGTGCTCGGTCATTTCCTTCTTCAGCTCGACCGGATCCGCCCAGTTGTTGGTCGGGCCAGCGTCCTCTTCCTTTTCAGAAGCGATGAACGTGCGGGACTCCACACGAGCAACGTCCTTCGGGTTAGAGCGGGCAAGGAAAGAGTTCGGGCGCTTTTCCTCATTCAGCTTGATAAGAGTTCCCTTATCAACCAGGTCCTGGGTAAGGCGGTTCCACTCTTCTTCCGAGCCATCAGCAAAGACAACCTTGTCTGGCTGGGTCAGTTCTACGACCTCAGCAATCCAGCGCAGCAGTTCGGCGTTCTCGGTCGGGGCCTGGCCCTCGAGACCAGGAATAGAAGGTGCGGACATCAGTTCTCCTGACTCATTGATTCGCGTCTTAATTTAAGGCTACCGGGGGATACCGAAAGTTGCCGGGCCCCACATCGACAATCGGCTCGTTCCCTCATTTGCAAGCCGTTACATCACGGCTTTACAACAAATAATTTTCCTCGCCCCATTCTTGCGACCTGTTCATTTATGGCTATAACCAGCGAATAAGGCCAGCCTCACCACATAAAATTACAACCATTAACCCTTTGGCTGCAGTTACCCCCATTTGTAAGCAACCGAGACACGGGTACCCCCGCGCGCAGCGGTTCCAAAGTCATTAGCCCCAGCTGCCCCGCGCAGACTGCTCCCATGAGTACGCATCCCACTTCCCCGCTGCTGATACCGTTTCCGCTGCCGCTCCGCCTATCGCGTCAGCAGCCCTCACATCATCGCTGCTCCAAGACTCCCAAGTGCCGTCAAAACGGACCGTCGTAACGTGATCCACCGTGCCGTCACCGTCTAAATCCGAATAGATCGACAACCCGGAGTCGTCGGCAAGCGTAATTGACCCCTCGTCGTCGCCGAGGTCGTAGAGCTGCCCATCGACCTCCACGACCAACCCGGCGCCACCAACGTCCGCAGACTGCCCATCAATCGGCGTCGCCGCCTCCAAACCACACGGCGTAGCGGGCGAACGCACCTCCACCCCGCCCTCGGACGCGGGTTGGTCGGAAAAGTACTGCAGTAATGAAAACTCATCCATCGTGATATCCCCCTATTCCTCTTGGCTGTCACGGCTATCGTGCAGGCGCTCCGGTGTACTCCGCCAGCTGTTCTATTCGCCATCCCGGACCCCGCGCACCAAGGGCTTCGCGCACCGTCATCTCCACGGACTGTGTCCATTTTCGCCGCAGATGGGCGAGGTAATTTGCCCGCCACTGCGCGGTGCGTTGGCGTGCGTTACGACGAATCGTTGCGCCCACCGCCACCACCGCAACGCCGAGGCCTATTGCAAGTGCGACCAGCTGCGCCACAAGCGTCGGCACCCCAACCCACATCAGCACCCCGTGGACGATCCGCACTGCGCCGACCGCCGCGCCAAGCGAGGCCACCGCCACCAGCGCGTCCATGGCATAACTGGGGCGAGCCGGACTTTCTGGAGCGGGCACCGGGATTTCCACATGAAGGCCCAATTCGTCGCCACACCGCTGCTGCAGCCGCGTCGCTGCAATTTCGGCACGGTCCTGAAGTTCCGCTTGGTCACCCGCAGGGCCGTCAGCCACTTCCTGGAGCGCATCCCGCACTGCACTCTCAGCTGCCAACTGCATCTTCCGCTGCAATCGCGCCGCCGCCCCGGCTCCGCGCGATCGCTCCTGCGCCAGCTGAGCTCGCACGTTTCGAGCCCGGCGCGCACTCAGTGTTTCCCCCGAGTTTCTGGGCGGGCCTTCTGCCAGCAGAACCAGGGTTCTGGCCATCCTCTCGTCCAGCGCTCCCATCGGGATTGTGCTGTCGATTTCCTGGCGCCAGGCCTCGGCATACTCACCATTGCCAATCAGGCCAACTGCAACGCGGCCGGTGGCCTGGCTAATTGCTGCAACCGTGCTGACGCACTCCCGCGTGGGCTGCACCTCGCTGTCTGCAACATAGAGCACGACGGCGCTGCGTTTATCCACAAACTCCAGCCGACGTGGCGGCGTCGCAGTGTCAACGATCTGCGAGAAGTCCGCGCGGTCCGCCGCGTCCCCGGCTTTGGTGACAAGAAGCGGTGGCTGCTCAGACCCCTCCGCCGAGACCGGGCGTGGCTCAACTACGTCCGGTGTTGCCATAGCAACTCCTCCAGGCTGTCTCTAGCCGCGGGAAAGGCTGCCGCGATCTCAGTCAACTGCACTGCGAGTAGCCCGTCATCATCGCGTGATTCGTCTTCCGCACCGTAGCGTTCAGCAATCTTCCGCAACGCGGAGCTGAACAAAAAGGTGTGTTCAGCTGTCTCGTTTGTGGTGATGTCGCAGTACTCGTCGGCAAGCGAATGGCGAATCGGTTGTTGCTCGATGACCAGCGCGACAGGGGCGGACAGCTTGTCGGCCAGCTCCGCGTGACATTGCGAAAATGCCTCGCGCACAGCGGTTTCGCGCACGCCCCTGCGCAATCGCGCGCAGATTATCGGTGGCCGTTTCTCGCGCTCAAGCGCCTTGGCGACGCACACCTCCGCGCCGCTCGTGTTAGCGGTGTCCGAGTGCGCGGCCTGCCGTGATGACAGCCAGTCCACCACAGCACCGCGCAACGACGACGATGTAGATCCCGTTGTCGGCTGTGTTGTTTCCGTGACATCAGTTGCGGAAATAAGGTCCATTAGGCCTAGTCCCCTCCCATAAATCCCCTGCGTGGTTTAGTTAAAACCTGCGTAACCCCCATACGACCCGTAGGCCAGATTCCGCGCCCTGAAACGCTGCGCTAGGCAGACCCCAAGCACCGCTTCAACCAACGAATAAGCGCGGCTTCGCGTTCAGCCTACAGCGGACCGCGGATTCGGCAAGTCGGCAAAACAAATTGCCCCGCCGTGCCGCCAGTTCAGGACGACGCGGCATCGTCAACCGGCGTGAAACCGCCAGGACAACAACAAAAATCCTAGGGGCAATGATTGGATAGTTGGCCGATGTCGTGGACAATAGGGAACGTGACTACTTCTGATTTTTCTGAAAATATCGAACAGCCTGCGGTTTCGCAGGAATCCGAACCATTGCCAACTCGCGCAGACGAGCAGGCGGAGCAACCGCATGAGCGCCAGCCGAAGAAGGGCGAATTGCCTGCAGGTCGTCCGGAAAAGACCCAATTCGACGATGGTCTTGACTACCCGCGCATCGGCAATCTGTCCTTCCGCCGCGGCACTTTGACTCCCAACCAGGAAAAGATCTGGGAAGATAACTGGGACACTTACGGCAAGGTCCTCTCCGACGAGGTCATCGACGTGGAGGAATGGTTCGGCCGCAAGGGACCGACCATCGTCGAGATTGGCTGCGGCACCGGCACGTCCACCGTGGCTATGGCTCCGCAAGAACCGGACCACAACATCATCGCCGTTGAGCTCTACCGCCCTGGCCTGGCGAAACTGCTCTCCGCCACCGTGCGCAATGAAGTGTCGAACATCCGCATGGTCCGCGGCGACGGCGTCGAGGTCCTGCAGCGCATGATCGAGCCGGAGTCGCTGGCCGGCGTACGCCTGTTCTTCCCGGACCCGTGGCCGAAGGCACGCCACCACAAGCGCCGCATTGTGCAGTCCGGCACGTTGCGCCTGATTTCTTCGCGTCTGAAGCCCGGCGGCATTTTCCACGCCGCCACCGACCATGCGGACTACGCCGAATGGATCGAGGAGCTCCGCGAGGTCGAGCCGACGCTCGAGCCCATCGCCTGGCCCTGGCCGGAATCCCCCATGCTTCTCGACCGACCGACGACCAAGTTCGAAGCCCGCGGCCTGAACCTCGACCACGACATCCACGAGTTCATCTGGCGCAAGAAAGAGGCATAGGAACATGAGCACTACCCACAACACCTCTGCCAGCTACAACACCACCGAGACGCACCCCACCGCGCTGCTCGTGTGGGACGCGCCGAACTTGGACATGGGTCTCGGCGCCATTTTGGGCTCCCGCCCGACCGCCGCGCACCGCCCGCGCTTCGACGCCGTGGGCAAATGGCTTATCGACGAAGCCGAGCGCGTATCCCACAAAATCGGTTCCGATGTCCTCCCCGAGGCCACGGTGTTCACCAACGTCAACCCGGGCTCAGCGGAGATTGTCCGCCCCTGGGTCGAGGCTCTGCGCAATGTCGGTTTCGCGGTCTTCGCAAAGCCGAAGATCGAAGAGGACACCGACGTTGACCCGGACATGATTGCGCACATCCAACGGCGTTACGACGAGGGCGTGTTGCGCAGTGTCGTCGTTGCGTCCGCCGATGGCCAGAATTTCCAGGAGCTGCTGGAAAAGCTCGCATCCGAGGGGATTCGGGTAACCGTCATCGGTTTTCACGAGCACGCTTCCTGGGCGCTGGCCTCCGATGCGATTCGCTTCGTTGACCTGGAGGAAATCAAGGGCGTCTTCCGCGAGCCGCTACCGCGTATCGATCTCGACCGCCTGCCTGATGGCGGTGCGTGGCTGCAGCCGTTCCGTCCGCTCACTTCGTTGCTCAAGGAGCGCGACGGCAAGAACGACGACTAGGGAGACCACTGCGGCGACGTCTAGGGAGACGAACAGGAAGACGAACAGGCTTCTTATTTATGTCACGACTTAAAAAAGTCCTCAAAACCGGCAATTCGAGCTGGCTACGATCGATAATCCTCGTGGCCCTCGTGATTGCCGGTGTCGTCCTGACGGTAAGAAACTGGGACAGCGTCGTCCAGGGGCTCCAAATCCTTGCGGATGTCGACGCTAAGTGGCTGTTCATCGCTATTTTTTCCGTGGCTTTTTCGCTCTACGCGATGGCGGAAGTGATGCGTCTGCTGTTGCGAGCTGGAGGCGTAAAAGCAGCCACTCGCCGTAGCACCAATGCGCTAACCCTCGCATCCAACGCGTGGGCGGTCACCGTTCCCGGTGGTGCTGCATTCTCCACGGCGCTACAGATTAAGCGCATGATGCAGTGGGGCGCATCCGCGGTCCTTGTCAGCTGGTTCGTGCTTTTTTCGGGCGCGTTGTCGTTTTTAGGTCTGGCATTTCTGGGGCTTGGCAGCCTCTTCTTCGTCGGACAGGGTGGCACGACCGCGGTGCTCATCGCTATGGCAATTGCGGTTTTACTAGCCACCATTTTGCTGTGGCGGATTTCGCAGAACCCGGCTTTTCTCAACAAGACAGGCGCGTGGTGTCTGCGTGTCTTTAACAAGATTCGAAAGAAGCCCGCGGACACCGATGTCGACCGACTTGAAGAGTCCGTCAAACAGCTGACCAGCGTGAAGTTGCCCGTGCAAACTTTGGCTCTTTCCTTCACCTGGTCCTTTATCAACTGGGTCGCGGAAATTGTCTGTCTCTACGCCGCCATCCGTGCCGTTGGTGTCGATGACATCTCCGCTACGAAGGTGCTGCTGGCCTTCGTAACCGGCAAGCTCGCTGGTTTCATCCAGGCCACACCGGGCGGCATCGGCACTGTCGAGGCCGCTTTGACCGCGGCTCTCATCGCAGGCGGCACCACCGGCGCCGAGGCCTTTGCAGCGGTGCTGGTCTACCGCATCGTTTCCTTCGTCCTGGTGGCAATTGTGGGCTGGATTATCTACGCCCTCGGCTTCGACCACAAGGATCAGCCCGAGCATCAGCCAGTCGCTGACCGCTAATGGCTTCCTCGCCGCTGGTCGCTGGTCCCCCACCAATCTGAGGGGTCGCTAGACTAAGAAGCATGAACACACGCGTATCGACGTTCTTGATTGACATCCTCGCCATCTTTATTTTCGCCGTGTTAGCGCGCCTGGCTCACAACACTCCCGAGGATTCTTTTACCTTCATCAATATCCTCGATACCTGGTGGCCGTTCGCATTCGGTGTCCTCCTGGGCACCGCGCTGATTAAGAACGAGCCGAACCCGCGTGCAGTGAGTTCAGGCGCAATTGTGTGGCTCGGCACTGTCGTCGTCGGCCTAGCTGTGTGGGCCACCCGCAATTCGGCAGTCCCGCACTGGTCCTTCATTCTGGTTGCCTCAGTCATGAGCGCCTTGCTGCTGCTGGGTTGGCGAGCAGCGTCGAATGCGGTTGCTCGTAAGTCTCTGGACTAAGCCTTTGGCCCCGTTCCTAACCCTTCGGTTTAGTTCACTGACTAAATCTGGTTTTTAATTTTTGCGCCACGCCTCGATAATTGAAGAATGGACAAATCTTCTGACGAGGCTCTCGGCAATCAACCAACTGCTGAGACCCAACGAAATCATAAGCCCGCAGGGTCCAGCGAAGAACGCACGTTCATGGGCCAACCGTGGGGTCTCGCCAACCTCTTCGGCATCGAAATGTGGGAGGCTTCAGCTTCTACGGCATGCAGGCCATCTTGGCTTTCTACATGTACTACGAGACCACTCAGGGCGGTCTCGGCCTGGACAAGGGTGCTGCTACCTCCATCGTCGGTGCTTACGGCGGTCTTGTCTACATGGCCGCACTCGTTGCCTCTCTGGTTGCCGACCGTATCCTTGGCTCGGAGCGGACACTGTTCTACTCCGCCATCCTGGTCATGATTGGCCACATCTCCTTGGCATTCATCCCCGGCGTGATTGGCCTGGCTATTGGCCTTGTCTCCATCGCGATTGGCTCCGGCGGCGTGAAGACCAACGCACAGGTCGTGCTGGGTCAGCTCTACGCCAAGGACGACCCGCGTCGTGATGCCGGCTTCTCCATCTTTTACATGGGCGTCAATATCGGCGCCCTGTTCGGCCCACTGCTCACCGGCTGGATTTGGGGCATGAAGGGCTTCCACTGGGGCTTCGGCCTTGCCGCTATCGGTATGGCTGCCGGCCTGGTTCAGTACATCCTGATGCGCAAGTCCACCATCGCCGAGGCTGGCCATGAGATTCCGAACCCGCTGCCGAAGAAGCAGTACCCGGTATGGATTGGTATCGCAGTGGTCATCACTGTTGTCTCGGTTACGCTGGTTTCCACCGGAATTGTTCCGGTCACTACTCTTTCCACTGTGGTCACAGTGATTGCACTGATTGCCGCTGTGGTGCTGTGGTGGCAGATGTACTCCTCGCCACTTACGACGAAATCGGAGAAGACTCGTCTGGTCGGCTTCATCCCGATGTTCGTCTCAGGCGTGCTGTTCTTCGGTATCTTCCAGCAGCAGTTCACGGTGCTGGCCATCTACTCGGACATCCGCCTCGACCGCGAGATCTTCGGTTGGGAAATGTCCCCGGCCTGGATTAACTCGATCAACCCGATCTTCATCATCGCCTTCTCGATGGTCTTTGCAGCCGCCTGGTCCAAGCTTGGTGACCGCCAGTGGTCCACCCCAGTGAAGTTCGGTGTCGCCAACATCATCATCGGTATCTCGCTGTTCTTCTTCATCCCATTCTCCGGTGGCGGTGAGAACTCCACTCCGCTGTATGCGATTATCTGGATTCTCTTCCTGTTCACCATGGGTGAGCTCATGCTGAGCCCAGTCGGCAACGCCCTTGCTACCAAGGTCGCTCCGGCAGCATTCCCGTCGCGCATGATGGCCGTCTGGCTGATGGCAGTCGCTATGGGTACTTCACTGGCAGGCACCCTGGCCGGCTTCTACAACTATGAGGATGCCGCTGCTGAGAACACCTTCTTCATCACCCTGGGTATCGCCTCGGTTGTCCTGGGCTTGATTCTGCTCGCCCTGCGCAAGTGGATTGTCAAGGAGTTCGTCGACGTCCGATAGGGCCGTAGGGCCGGATCCGTAAGGCTGGCCCCCGCTCTGGCACAGCCCACGCCCACGCCCACGCCCCTCCCCCTCCTCCCCACTTCACGACACCTATGTCACCTCATGCCGCCTCCACAGATGGCACGAGGTGACATAGGTGTCGTGAAGTGTTTTTTGGGTGGCTCTGAACATGCTTCGCTACAAACCTGCCACCAGCACAACCGCCATCCACAAGTTTTCCCCGCCTCCCCACCGGCTAAAATTGAGGCCATGTTTGCCATCATTACCGTCACCGGCGAGGATCACACCGGCATCATCGCCGCCGTCACCACTGCTCTGGCGGAGCAGGACGTCAACATCGTCGATGTTTCCCAGACCCTCATGGATAAATGGTTCACCATGATCCTGCGGGTGGAGTTCAACGAGAAGGCCACCCCTATCAGCACGCTGCAGGGTTACATGGATTCCGTCGGCAAGCGGGAGGGGCTTGTCATTCGAATCCAGTCTGAGGCGCTGTTCAACGCCGTCAACGAGATTTAAAGGGCGCGACCAGGATGGATTTCAACTTCGCGCAATCTAAGTTCCTCGACACTATTGACATGATCGAGAAGTACCGTCTGGATATCCGGACGGTCACCATGGGGATTTCCCTGCTCGAGTGCTCTCGCTCTGAAATGGAAGCCACCGCACAGGCCGTGTATGACCGCGTAACCAGGCAGGCCGCTCGCCTCGTGGAGGTCTGCGAGGGTATCGAGGCGGAGCTGGGCATTCCGATCGTCAATAAGCGCATCTCCGTCACACCAGTTTCCCTCATCACGGCCGG
Organism: Corynebacterium sp. HMSC065H09; assembly: GCF_001812845.1. NCBI lineage: Bacteria > Bacillati > Actinomycetota > Actinomycetes > Mycobacteriales > Corynebacteriaceae > Corynebacterium > Corynebacterium sp. HMSC065H09. The sequence continues at coordinate 5,884 of NZ_KV810576.1, read as the reverse complement.
TTGCGAAGGCGATCCCACAGTGGTTGCCAAGGCGCTCGACCGCGCCGCCCGCGATTCTGGGGTGAACTTCCTCGGCGGCTACTCGGCGCTCGTCGAAAAGGGCGCGACGACCAGCGAGAAGCGGCTCATCGACTCCATTCCCCACGCTCTTAGCGAGACCGAATTGGTGTGCAGTTCGGTCAACGTTGCGTCGTCACGCGCGGGCATCAACATGGATGCGGTGCGCCGCATGGGCGAGGTAGTGAAGGAAGCTGCGGCGCAAACCGCTGACCGCAGCTCGATTGCCTGTGCCAAGCTGGTGGTTTTCGCCAATGCGGTGGGCGACAATCCGTTCATGGCCGGCGCGTTCCACGGCGTCGGGGAGCCCGATTGTGTCGTATCCGTCGGCGTTTCGGGTCCGGGGGTGGTCGATCGCGCGCTCGGCGATCTACAGGGCGCCAGCTTCAACGAAGTCGCCGAGGAGATTAAGAAGGCGGCGTTCAAGATCACACGTACGGGTCAGCTGGTCGGCACGATGGCGTCGGAGCGCCTGGGCGTGCCTTTTGGCATCGTGGATCTCTCGCTCGCGCCGACCGCTGAGATGGGTGACTCCGTCGCTCACATCCTCGAACACATGGGATTGGAGCAGGTCGGCACGCACGGCACCACTGCCGCGCTCGCGCTGCTTAACGACGCCGTCAAGAAAGGCGGCCTGATGGCTTGTTCACGCGTCGGTGGACTGTCCGGGTCGTTCATCCCGGTCTCTGAGGACAAGGGCATGATTGATGCTGTCCGTGCGGGGTCGATCAGCATGGACAAGCTGGAGGCGATGACCTCTATTTGTTCGGTGGGCTTCGACATGATTGCAATTCCTGGTGACACGCCTGCGACCACGATTTCCGGCATGATTGCCGACGAGGCCGCCATCGGTGTGATGAACCACAAAACCACCGCCGCCCGCCTCATTCCGGTGCCGGGTACCAAGCCGGGCGATGAGGTGAACTTCGGTGGTCTGCTCGGATATGCGCCGGTCATTGATGTCAATGCCAAGGGCAATGCCGAGTTCATTGCCCGTGGCGGCTACATCCCCGCCCCGGTGCACGGGTTCAGGAACTAGCGGCTTCGGACGAGGCTCCTACGATTGCAGGCGGCGCCCATTTGCGTCATAGGCGTAGGAGCCGCTACCGACGAGAATCAAAATGAACTCGATAAATGCCCAAATGCTGACGCCGATAATGAGGAAGAAGCCAACCAGGAAAATGGCGGTAATCCAGCCGAATACCGTCAGTGCTAGCTGAATAGCACCACGCGAGTTGTGCCCCAGGTAGAAATTGTGAACACCGAGGGTGCCCAGGAAGAAGGCAAGCAGACCCGCTGCAATCTTGGACTTATCCGAGACAGGGGAACCTGCGACCCCGTAGCCCTGGTGCGGGTTCGGGCCGCTGAAGCCAGCGGAATACGCCGGCACCTGCTGGTTTGGGTAACCACTCTGATACGGGTTCGAGTACCCGTTGTGGAAATTGTGCTGGCTCGGGTCCTGATAGCCCTGCCCCACGTTCGGCTGCTGCGGTGGGTATGGATCCGAGTACGGCATACCGGAGCTGTAAGCACCCGAGCTGTTAGCGAACTTCCCCTTGGACCTCGGCATACCGTCTTCGTCGAAATCTCCATATGGGTTTGTCGGATTCGTCATTGCACCCTACCTTTTCGCCTAGATTTCCCCGGTCATGAACAGCAGTTCCTTGGGCGATAATAACCGGTTCCGTCAGACTGCTTCCTGCAACTTTGTCAATTTCTTTCGAAATTTTAGTGAAACTGTTGTTTTGGAATATTAAACACCAGTTCTTGAGCAAGATTCTAACAGCAAGTCCCCGTCGGGGGCGTCTCGCACATTGTGAGCTGCCTCGACTACCGCGCCAGCGATTGCTCAATCAGTTCGCGAGCCCAACCCTCAGTCCAGGCCAGCGGAGTCGTCCCCGGAATTGCCGCATCATTCGTGGCGTAGGTCGCGTGCGCACCCGCGCCGGTAATCATCTCCTGCGCTCGCGCAATCGCATCAGCCACTGCCGGAGGAACATCACAGAAGGAGTCCGATGGCACGCAGACATTCTGGACCTTGTCATTAAGAGGCCCAAAGCCGTCTCGTGGACCGCGCATCGTTGCGCCCGGAACCACAGCCTGCACAATACCGCCGAGCGGCTGCAACGACAGCTCGACACCCACACCAGCCAGCGGAACGCCCTGGTTCACGCCCTGATTGGGGTCACGCCGCGGGTCGCCCAACAGAGCCACGCCCGCGATGCGCTCGGCCGGAACGACACCGCGACCATTGCCGATGTCAGAGGCCAAATCACCTGCAATAGCGGCACCCTGGGAGAAGCCCATCAGGACGAAGTCCGTCAGCGGACACTGCCCGTGCAAGTCAGCCATTTCCTTAGCGGTGACATCGCGCCCGACTGCCTGCGAATCATCGTAAGTGAGTTGGTCGGGCAGCTGATGCGTCTTAATCTGTGCCGGGTACGGCGTAGTCCAGACCTTGACATCACCCTCCGAGTAGGACCCTGAGATCGAGTTCGTCAGGCCAAGCAGCAGCGAATGCGGGTTCGCGGTCGGGGCCATCGGATCATCGTCAGCACGCGATTCCGCAGTTCCGGGCACGGCGATAACTTCTACCGCCGGGCACCACTCGGGTTGTTCGGCCAGAACCCCGCCATCGTCACCGGGGGTCGGTGGGGTTTGACCGCCTTGGTCGTCGTTAAGCCATTGCACTACGCCGAAGCCAATAGCGGCCACCAGCACAATGACCGCCAGAATTGTCAGCACTTTACGCATGAGTGCTAGCAATACGCCTTTTTAGCGGAGCTTGCAATAGTCTTCGCCACTTCTTCGGCGCTTTCCTGTGAGCGCCCCTGGGCGACCAGCTGCCCGGCAATCGCCAGCGCGATGACTTCACGCTCCTCCTCCGGTGCGTCCGCGCATGCCGCGCGACCTGTGCCGATGAGCTGATCCTCCACCCCATCAACATCGATTCCCGCTTTTTCCAGCGCTCCGAGGTATGAATCGTCCGCCTCGCTGAGCTTCATCTGCCCATCGGGCGCTTCGTCCACGCGCTTAGCTTGGGGATCTGTGATCTCCGGCGCAGACTTTTCGCTCGACTTCGGCGCAGAAGTCTTCGTGCTTGACGACGTCGTGGAGGTCTTCGTAGTCGTCGACGAGGTGACCTCCGAGGACTCCACTGTGGAACTGCCACAGGCGGCCACTCCGAAGGTCAGCAGCGCAACAGCTGTGGTTGTAGCCAGTGTCCGGAAGGACTTGTTCATGGACATTTGTCTATCCCTTATTCAGTGCCCTGCTTTGGTTGGCTTACTTGTCATCAGCGTTGTCGGCGGCTGGGGCCGGCGCTTCTGGCTTATTGCGCTCTTCGACAATCTTGCCGTTGAGCTGACGAATCCAGCCACCCTCGAACTGCTGTTCAAGACCGCCGGCCTTGACTGGCTGCAGTGGGCCGACCGGGTAACCGAACGGGCCATTTTCGTAGCCAGTGCTGCCCCAGTGGTCAGTGATGTCGTTGGAGCGCACCGGCTGCGCACCAGTTTCCGGAGTCCAGTAAATGGCACCGTGCTCAAAGCGCTGGAAAGCGCCGCGGGCGAGCTTGACCTCGTCGCCGTCGACAGGCAGACCCAAATCGGACTCGGCGCCACCGAGCTCCTTGTAGACACGGCCGATTTCACCACGCACGATGCGAGGTTCTTCGCCGCCAATCTTGACGATGGTGCCACCCTGGAAGTCTTGGGCGACACCGCCCGGAATATCGCGGTGGTTGGCGACTGGGTAGCCCAGCGGACCGGTCTCGAAGCCGGCCTTGCCCCAGACGTTCATAATGTCACCGGTGACTTCGTGGGCTCCGCCTTCCGGAGTCCAGTAAATCGAGCCCTTTTCAAAGTGGACGAATCGTCCCGAGCCATCCGGCGTAGCCAATTCGTTGGTCACTGGGTAGCCGAGCGGCGAGGACGGACCGCCGAGCTCGTTGTAACGCGAACCGATGCGCCCCCAGACCACATGTGCCCCGGAATCCGGGTGCCAGTAGGCGGTACCGCCGGTGAAGTCCTGAGCCACGCCATTCTTGGCGACACCATACTCATCCGACAGGCAGGTGCCGATTCCCGGCAGCGATGCGACGGCCTTTTCAATCTCGCCGCCTACACGGCAGACCGCGCCACGATCGGACTCCGGCAACTGGAGTGCATCGGCCAGCGTTGGCCAGGCCTGACTGACCTCGAATTGCCAGTACGGCCAGGTGTGAGTACCCGAGCTCCGGAAGTTCACAACCGGCTCGACGCCCTTTTCACGAGCATTCCGGATGAAGGTCTCACTGGTCATGCGGGAAAGCACTTCCAATGCGTAACCGGTCGGATTGTCCGGCTTCGTCGGATCGATCTGCGACGGCACGTCCCACTCACCGGTGTTGCCGTTACCCGCCGAGATGTACAGCGACATGCCCTTGAGCTTGTCGATGTTCAGCTTCGGATCATTGTCCTTCCAACGCTGCGAACCGAGCGGGCCCCACATCTTCGTCGCGTCATAGCCACCGGTGTTCTTCATCGCCAGAGAGATTGCCTGCGGCATGCCCGGCGAAGTCATGTCTAGGTAACCTGAGAGGCTACCGGCAAACTTCCACAGCTCCGGCGAGTGTGCTGCGACGTTGTAAGCACCGGTAGCGCCCATGGAGATACCGATGATGCCGCGTTCATCGTTGCCGCGGAAGCCGTTGGTGATAACCGGCACGAGCTCCTTGGTAATGAAGCTCTCCCACTTGTAGTTCTGACCGTTATCCGGCTGATCCCAGTCAGAGTAGAAGGACGATGTACCGCCGGCGGGCATAACCACCAGGACATTCTTGTCCTCGTAGAAGCGTTCGATATTGGTAGCGCGAATCCAACCGGAGTAGTCATCAAACGATGCCATACCGTCAAGGTGGTAGACGCTCGGGAATGTGCGCTCCTTGTCGCGGTACCAATCGCGCGGCAGCAAAATCTCAACCTGAATTGGCTTCTCCGGCATGGCAGCCGAGCGAATGTGCGCAATGACGTGGTGATCTGTGTACCACTCGACTTTGTCTACGCTGACTCCGCTGGGCAGGTTCGCCACTGCGGGAGTATCGACTTTAAATGGCGTACGCTCCGGCCCTGGCATCGGCTTCGGCATGCCCAGGCCAGGTAGCTGCGCACCAGCAGCTTGCGCTGCTTCAGCGGCCTTAGCAAGGTCTCCCAGGTCTCCAGATTGCGCCAACTGCCCCTGAACGGCCTGAAGTTCCTCGTAGCTAGGCAGACCTGGCTGAGCTGGCTCGGGAGCCGCCACTGCAGCAGGGGCACCGAGAGCGAGAGTCAACGGTAGTGCCAAAAGTGCGGTCAACGCCCGTGATGACTTCCGGCTGTTGCCGAGTCCACCACGGAGGAATCTAGCGGTTACGCGCATAAGAGGGCTTCCCTTTACAAAGTCGCTGGTTGAAATTATTTGAGACGTTGAGTGTTGCACCGGCACCGATTAGGCACCTGCAGATAGCATCACGCGGCGCTTGAGCTATGCGTTTACCGTTCGGCTTCGCAGAATTACGTAGTGACCAGCAACGTATCCGAAGGTTCCCCTCCTCCGGCGTGCCGCTGCAAGAAGAATCTCACACACGATCTGCGAAACATACGGTATAGCTACCTGAATAGCTTCACCCTTTACTTTAAGGTTCGACTCTCATGTTTACCCTCTTACGGGTAAAAACCGTGGAGACACACGCAAAAGGAACTGAATTCAAGCTTTGACAGCGCAACTCTTTGCGCCCCTCTGTAGGCCGTTACCCACACCTTCCACTCAGCATCCAAACCGGGTTAAGTAGCAAAAAGTGTGTCTGACT